>NZ_JBITDK010000037.1:0-48565 GCF_044454165.1 Streptomyces sp. NPDC051567
GGGAACTACCCGACCGCGCCGTCGGGCACCCTGCCCACCCCGCGCCCCACGACGCCGAGGCCGACCACGCCGACGACCCCGACGGCGCCGAAGCCTCCCACCACCCCGCCCACGACCCCTCCGACGACTCCCCCCACCACACCCCCGACGACCCCGCCCACCACCCCGTCGGTCCCGCACCTGAACGAGCTGGAGCTGCTGAGCGGCGGGGCCCCGAAGGCCGAGGCCGGAGGCGCCTTCGCCGAGACCACCCGGGTCAAGGCGACGCTCAGCGACGGCAAGCCCGCCGCCGGGCGGCAGGTTCACTTCGTGGTCGATTCCGACACCACCGGCGGCACCGGCTTCGGCATGACCCGTACCAAGTACGTGGCGGTCATCACGGGTGCGGACGGCATCGCGACGGCGCCCGGTCTCACGGCGGGCCCCAAGGCGGGCACCTTCACCCTGCGGGTAGCGGCCTACGATCCGACGCGCAAGCTCACCCTGAACCTGACGGGCACGGTCACGGCGAAGCCCGCCCCGGCCCCCGTCGCGGACCTGCTGGTCAGGACCGACGGCACCAAGCCGCTGGAGGCCGTCGCCGGTACCTCGGTCAAGGGCGTCGAGTTCCTGGCCAAGGCGGCGGGCAAGCCGGTCGCGGGGACCAAGGTCACCGCCGGCCTGGGCACGAGGAACGCGGACGGGACCTGGGTCCCGGCGGACCCGGCGAAGGCCAAGGTCCCGTACTTCAAGGGCAAGGACGACAAGCCGCTGACCGTCCTGGAGCTGCCCGCGACCACGGCGGACGGCAAGATCGCCCTCCCGGACCTCCTCACCACGGACGTCCCCCCGGGCACCTACACCCTGCGCCTGGTCACCCCGGAAAAGGTCACCCTCTTCCTCACGATCACGGTCACCGCTCCGACCACCCCCACCCCCACGGCCTCCACCACCCCGTAACCCCGAACCACGCAACACCCCCGATGGTCCCCGCCCCCACCAGTGGGCCGGGGACCATCGCATGTCCGGGGCCCGGGAACCCACCGCTCCCGGAGGCCGGGCTCCGCCCGGCCCACCCCGCCCGGGGGTCTACCCCGGTTGGCCGGGCTCCGCCCGCCCAGGGCCCCCGCGCCCCGGGGGCGGAGCCCCGTCGGGGCCCCGGGCTTCGCCCGGGACGGGGACGGCCGGGGGGGGGGGCCCCCCCGGGGGGGGGGCGCCCCCCCCCCCCCCCCCCCCCCCCCCCCCCCCCCCGCCACCCACCCGGGAGGGGAAAGGCAGGAGCCCCGCCGCTCTGCTCGCGCAGAAGGGGACGGGGCTCCTTGGGTACTGCAATATCCAACCGCGATCCGGTTGGCCCAGGCGACTAGACCGGGGTGACGTTCTCCGCCTGCGGGCCCTTCGGGCCCTGGGTGACGTCGAAGTTCACCTGCTGGTTCTCCTCCAGGGAGCGGAAGCCAGCGGCGTTGATCGCGGAGTAGTGGACGAAGACATCCGGGCCGCCGCCGTCCTGGGCGATGAAGCCGAAGCCCTTTTCAGCGTTGAACCACTTGACGGTTCCGGTAGCCATGAGCCCTCCTATGGGCCAAAGGGTCGCCCTGCTCCAGAACCTGCTAAGAAGTCTGAAAACTACAAAAGCCTGCGGGTTACATGCTCCGCAGGCTTCGTACTGCAAGGGAAACCAAACTGCAACTTGCGTCGAGCCTAGCACGCACCCTCGGGGCGAGACCAGAGGGAAAGATCACGTCACCCGGACGTTTGAGACCCGTCGCGAGGCTGACGCCGGAACGGGGGCTAGTCTCGCGATGTGGACGTCTACCGCAGCCGGCCCCGCGTCGGCCACATCCAGTTCCTGAACTGCCTTCCCCTCTACTGGGGCCTGGCCAGGACCGGCACACTGCTCGACCTGGAGCTGACCAAGGACACCCCCGAGAAGCTCAGCGAACGCCTGGTCGCGGGCGAGCTGGACATCGCCCCGATCACCCTCGTGGAGTTCCTCCGCAACGCCGGCCAACTCGTCGCCTTCCCCGACCTCGCGGTCGGCTGCGACGGCCCGGTGATGTCCTGCGTGATCGTCTCGCAGGTGCCCCTGGAACGGCTGGACGGCGCCCGCGTCGCCCTCGGCTCGACCTCGCGGACCTCCGTACGCCTCGCCCAACTGCTCCTTTCCGAGCAGTACGGGGTCCAGCCCGACTACTACACCTGCCCCCCTGACCTGGGGTTGATGATGCAGGAGGCCGACGCCGCCGTACTGATCGGCGACGCCGCGCTGCGCGCCTCGCTCCACGACGCCCCCCGGCTCGGCCTGGCCGTGCACGACCTGGGGCTGATGTGGAAGGAGTGGACCGGGCTGCCGTTCGTCTTCGCCGTCTGGGCCGCCCGCAAGGAGTACCTGGCCCGGGAGCCCGCCGTCGTCGCCAAGGTCCACGAGGCGTTCCTCGCCTCCCGGGACGTCTCCCTGGAGGAGGTCGCCAAGGTCGCCGAGCAGGCCGCCCGCTGGGAGGCGTTCGACGCCGACCTGCTGGAGCGGTACTTCACCACCCTGGACTTCCGCTTCGGCCCGGAGCAGCTCGCCGGCGTACGGGAATTCGCGCGCCGCACGGGACCGACGACGGGATATCCCGCCGATGTCGTCGTGGAGCTCCTGGGCGCGACCGTTCCGGTCCGGTAACACGGTTACCGCGCGGTTTATCGGCCCTTTACCGGGAATTCGCGTTCTTTTCACCTTTCCGCCCGGGGACGGGGAAACGGAAGCCTGCGGAAGGCGGCGGAGGGCAGGTGAAGGCGACGGAAGACGGCGGAAGACGACGCGGCGCCGGGGGAAGGTGAATATGCCCGCCCGAATCCTTCCGCCGGCCCTGGCGTAGGCTGGATCGGTCCGGACCTTGACACACCGCCGAAAGGTGACGTACCGGTGACCGACCAGGCCGCTCTCCAGTCTGTCCTCGACCGCGCCGCCGCAGGGGGCCGGATCACCCAGGAAGAGGCGCTCGACCTCTACCGCCACGCGCCGCTGCACGCGCTCGGCCAGGCGGCCGACGCGGCGCGCCGCCGCCGCTACGCGGGCACCGAGCACATCGCGACGTACATCATCGAGCGGAACATCAACTACACGAACGTGTGCGTCACGGCGTGCAAGTTCTGTGCCTTCTACGCGGCCCCCAAGGACACGAAGAAGGGCTGGTCCCGCGATCTCGACGACATCCTGCGCCGCTGCGCGGAGACGGTCGAGCTCGGCGGCACGCAGATCATGTTCCAGGGCGGGCACCACCCGGACTACGGCGTCGAGTACTACGAGCACCATTTCGCGGCCATCAAGAAGGACTTCCCGCAGCTGGTCATCCACTCCCTCGGCGCGTCCGAGGTCGACCACATGGCCAGGATCTCGGGCGTCTCCGCGGAGGAGGCCATCGCCCGCATCCACGCGGCCGGTCTCGACTCCTTCGCGGGCGCGGGCGCCGAGCTGCTGCCCGCGCGTCCGCGCAACGCGATCGCCCCGCTCAAGGAGTCCGGCGAACGCTGGCTGGAGATCATGGAGATCGCCCACCGGCTCGGCGTGGAGTCCACCTCCACCATGCTCATGGGCACCGGCGAGACCAACGCCGAGCGCATCGAGCACATCGCGATGATCCGCGACACGCAGGACCGGACGGGCGGCTTCCGGGCCTTCATCCCGTACACCTACCAGCCCGAGAACAACCGCCTCAAGGGCCGGACCCAGGCGACGGTCTTCGAGTACCTGCGCATGATCGCGATCGCGCGGCTCTTCCTCGACAACATCGCGCACGTCCAGGGCTCCTGGCTCACCGTCGGCAAGGAGGCGGGCCAGCTCTCGCTGCACTACGGCGCGGACGACCTCGGCTCGATCATGCTGGAGGAGAACGTCGTCTCCTCGGCCGGTGCCCGGCACCGCTCCAACCGCCAGGAGATCATCGACCTGATCCGCAAGGCGGGCCGCACCCCGGCGCAGCGCGCGACGACGTACGAGCACCTGCTCGTGCACGACGACCCGGCGAACGACCCGGTGGACGACCGCGTGGTCTCGCACATCTCCTCCACGGCCATCGAGGGCGGCACCGCCCACCCCGAGCTGAAGCTCATCTCCTCGACCTGATCCCGGTCCTGACGCCTGTCCCGCTCCCTGTCCTGACCGCCGACCTGTGACCGCCCGGGGCCACCGCCGATGCTGACACTGCACACCGCCGAGTTCCTCGTCCCCGGACCGGGCGCCGCACCGCTGGCCGGCGGCGCGGTGCTGGTCGAGGGCGACCGGATCGCCCGCGTGGGCCCGTACGAGGAACTGGGCGCGGCCTGGCCGCAGGCCCGGACCCGCCGCTGGCCCGGGGTCCTCACCCCGGGGCTGCTGGTGCACGGGGCGGACGTGCTGCTGGAGCGGACGTACTACCCGGACGACCGGGAGAGCGCCGAGCTGGGCACCGCCCCGATCACGGGCCGGGCCGCGCTGGAGGTGCTGGGGACGGCCGAGGCGCGCTGGGGCCACAGCGCCCGGCGCGGTACGCAGAAGCTGCTGGCCCGCGGGGTGGTGGCGGTGACCGGCCGGTTCACGGTCCCGGCGGTGCGGACGGCGTTGTCCCGCTCGGGCCTGACGGTCCTGCCCCCGCCCGACGGCCTGCCCGGCCTGCCCGGCCTCCCTGGTCCCTCCGGTCCTCCCGACCTCTCCGGACCGGCCGGGCACGCCTTCCACGGGGTCCTGGAGCCGGGCGCCCCGGCCCGCTTCGCCGTCTTCGCGGTCGCGGACCCGGCGGAGTTCACGGCCCGCTCCGCGGACACCTGCGTGGCCACGGTCATCGGGGGACGGCTGCTGCACCGCCGCCGCTGACCGCCGCCTCCTGGACCGGCCGTCCCCCTCGGCGCACGTCCTGGCGTCCTTCCTGCCGTACGTCCTCACGGGCGAGGGCGGCCAGCAGGCAGGTCTGGAGGCGGCTGATCCCGCCCAGCTTCGCCCGGATGTTGACCACGTGGAACTTGACCGTGGAGACGGACAGCCGCAGCTCGTCGGCGAGTTCGGCGTTGGAGGCCCCGGTGGCCAGGGAGCGGAACACCGCCGACTCCTGCTCGGTGAGCCGGGCCCGCTCCGGCGCCTCCCGGGAGGTCCGGGACGGGAGCCCGGGGCCGCCCGGTTCCTCGTACGCGGGGAACCACGCGGGGACGTTGAAGCTGACGACGCGCACGGTACCCACTCCTCGGACCCGGCCGGTCCCCGGTACCGGCCTTCGCCCTAGGGGACGCTCGGGCCCGACAGGTAGGTTCCGTTCGCGTCGTACGGCCAGGCGTTGGAGCGGCAGCCGAGGAGTCCCTTGATCTGCTGCATCATCGCGGGCGCGGGCTTGCCGGGGCCGGGGCAGGTCTCGTGGCCGCGGCCGATCTCGTGGCCCACCTCGTGGTTGACGATCAGCGCCCGGTACTCCTCCACCGAGCCGCTGAACTGGGGAGATCCCTCCATCCAGCGTTTGAGGTTCACCACCACGGTGTGGCCGGCCCGGCAGTTGGTCTCGCCCTTGAGCGAGGGGGTGACCACATCGCACAGCCGGTCGGTGGTCGTGGGCGTCGCTATCTTGACGGTGAAGTCCACCAGTTGCCCGGCCCCGGCCAGCTGGAAGCCGTACGCCGGGTTGCGTATCCAGCCGCGCGGGTCCCCGAGGACCGCCTCGACGGTGCGGGCGGCGGTGTTCGGGTCGATCCCGCTGCCCTGCTCGGCCTCGACGCGCCAGCGCAGCGCGGGCCCCTTGCCCTGTACCCGGCCGGAGACGGTGGACGCGGTGAAGATCCCGGGCCCGGACGCGGGGACGGACGGGCCCGCGGAGTGCTTCGGCGATTCCGGGGCGCCGGGCGAGGGGTGCCCGGGCGGGGCGGAGTGCGCGGCGCCCGCGCCGGGCGAGTGCTCGGCCTCGGCGCCCCGGCCCGGCTCCGAGGATGCCTTGACGGAGGGGCTCCCGCCCGACGGCGTGGTCGGGGACAGCGCCGCCCGGCCGTCCGCGGAGGTGGTGGCCCCCTCCCACGGCGAGGCCGTGTACACGGCGACGGCCGAGAGCCCGGCCACCGCGACCGCCGAGCCGAGGATCGTACGGCGCAGCCGTAGGCGCCGCTCGGCCCGGCGCCGGGCGCGGGGTCCTCGGGAGGAGCGACCGGTGGAGCGGCCTGCCGGCATGGTGAAGCCCTTTGTTCGTTGTGGTCACCGGGTGTGACCCCGTACCGGCCTGAATCGGCCTGAACCAGCCCGTGTGCCGGACTGAAGTGGTCGTCTGTGATCGGCACCGGTCCGGTGTGATCCTGAACAGTCTGCCCTGCATCCGAAGCGGCCCGGTGCGATCGGCTGCGGTCCAGGGGGTGGTCCAGGGGTGGTCAGGGGTGGTCAGGGGCGGGTCGGAGGCGGGCCGGGAGCGACCCATGGGTGGTTCCAAGGATGGCTCAGGGGTGGATCGGGGGTGGCCTGAAACAGCCCCTGGTGCCGTCCCGTGCGGCCCCGTTCCGTCCCGTGCGGTGACGTCGGGTGACGTCCGGTGACGGTACGGCGGTCCCCGGGCCGGGCTCACGCCAGTCAACGTGCCCGCGCGGGCACCGCACAACTGGCCGTCGGGCCAGTTGTGCCCCGGCGGCGGCGGACGGCCCGCGCCTGAGAGGATGGGCCCGTACCAGCCGACCGCACACCGAGGGGCCACCGCCAGTGACAAGGGCTTCCCTGGACAAGCAGCCGCACGAAGTCGCCTCCATGTTCGACGGCGTGGCGGCCAACTACGACCTCACCAACGACGTGCTCTCCCTCGGCCAGGCCCGCCTCTGGCGCAAGGAGACCGCCAAGGCGGTCGCCGCGCGCCCCGGCCAGCGCGTCCTGGACCTGGCCGCCGGGACCGCGACCTCCTCGCTGCCCTTCGCCGCGACCGGTGCGTACGTCGTCCCCTGCGACTTCTCCCTCGGCATGCTCCGCGAGGGCAAGAAGCGCAACCCCTGGCTCCCGCTGACCGCCGGGGACGCGACGAGGCTGCCGTTCCAGGACGGCGTCTTCGACACCGTCACGATCTCCTTCGGCCTGCGCAACGTCCAGGACACCGACGCCGCCCTGCGCGAGCTGTACCGGGTGACCAAGCCCGGCGGCCAGGTCGTCATCTGCGAGTTCTCGCAGCCCACCTGGGCCCCCTTCCGCACCGTGTACACCGAGTACCTGATGCGCGCCCTGCCGCCGGTGGCCCGCGCGGTCTCCTCCAACCCCGACGCGTACGTCTACCTCGCCGAGTCCATCCGCGAGTGGCCCGACCAGCCCGCGCTCGCCGTCCTGCTCCAGAAGGCCGGCTGGTCCAAGGTCGCCTGGCGCGACCTCAGCGGCGGCATCGTGGCCCTGCACCGCGGCGTCAAGCCCGCCGGGTAGCGCGGGTGGACTACCAGGGGCTGCTGGAGCGGATCGCCTCCGACATCGCCCCGCTGGTGGGCGGCGGCACGCCCGCCGAGTACATTCCGGCCCTCGCCTCCGTGGACCCCGGGCAGTTCGGCATGGCCCTCGCCGACCTCGACGGGAACGTCTTCGGGGTCGGCGACTGGCGGCTCCCCTTCTCCGCCCAGTCCATCACCAAGGTCTTCACCCTGGCCCTGTCCCTGGCCGAGGGCGGCGACAGCCTGTGGGAGCGGGTGGGCCGCGAGCCCTCCGGCAACCCCTTCAACTCGCTCGTGCAGCTGGAGTACGAGAACGGTGTCCCGCGCAACCCGTTCATCAACGCGGGCGCCCTCGTCGTCACCGACCGGCTCCAGACCCTGACCGGCGACGCGAGCAGCGAACTGCTGAAGTTCCTCCGGGAGGAGAGCGGGAACCCGGGCATAGGGTTCGACGGCGAGGTCGCCGCCTCCGAGCAGGAGCACGGCGACCGCAACGCGGCCCTCGCCCACTTCATGGCCTCGTACGGCAACATCGACAACCCGGTGCAGACCCTGCTCGACCACTACTTCTGGCAGTGCTCCATCGAGATGAGCTGTGCTGATCTGGCCCGCGCCACCCGCTTCCTGGCCCGGCACGGGCTGCGCGCCGACGGCTCCCGGCTGCTGACGCGCAGCGAGGCCAAGCAGATCAACGCGGTGATGCTGACCTGCGGGACGTACGACGCGGCAGGCGAGTTCGCCTACCGCGTCGGCCTGCCCGGCAAGAGCGGGGTCGGCGGCGGGATCGTGGCCGTGGTCCCGGGCACGTGCACCCTGGCGGTGTGGAGTCCGGGGCTGGACCTCCACGGGAACTCCGTCGCGGGTGTGGCGGCCCTGGACCGGTTCACGACCCTGACGGGCCTGTCCGTCTTCTGACCTGTTGACCTTCTGGCCTGCTGACCCGGCCCGCCATCCGCGTCACTCCGGCCCCGTCACTCCGGCTGGAGCGTCAGCGCGTAGCGGCGGGCGTACCGGAGGCCGCTGGGCAGCAGGAAGCGCTCCGCCAGGGTCATCCCCAGCCGCTCGGCCACCGCGATCGAACGGACGTTGGCATCGTCGATCATCGCCACCACGTGCGGGACCCCCGTCTCCCGCAGCCGCTCCAGGGTCGCCACCGCGGCGGCGTACGCGTACCCCTGCCCCCAGTGCGCGCGCCCCAGCCGCCAGCCGATCTCGATCTCCCCGACCGGCCCCCACTCCTTCTCCCGGGGCCACGGCTGCGCGCCGGTGAACCCGATCACCGTGCCGTCCCCGTCGAGCAGCGTCCACAGACAGTGGCCGAGCTGTGCGTCGTGCATCCGCTGGCGCGCGGTGAACTCCATGTACGCGGACAACTCGGCGGGACCGCCGAGGAACTCCATGACGTCGGGGTCGTCGAAGACGCGGTGCCAGGCGTGCGCGTCCTCGTCGGTGGGCACACGGAGCTGGACGGTGGGGAGCGGCCGGGTCGGCGAGGTGGTCATCGGGGCAACCCTTCGGATCGTGATCTCTCTCGCTGCATAGACTGCACACGTCCCGTGCCGTTGGGCACCCCTTATCGAGCCTTCGGGAGACCCCGCAGTGACCGAGCCCCTCTCCGAACACTCCGCGGACGTGATCGTCGTCGGGGCCGGGCCCGCCGGCTCGACCACCGCCTACTACCTCGCCAAGGCGGGCCTGGACGTCCTGCTGCTGGAGAAGACGGCCTTCCCGCGCGAGAAGGTCTGCGGCGACGGCCTGACCCCGCGCGCCACCAAGCAGCTCGTGGCGATGGGCATCGACGTCTCCGAAGAGGCGGGCTGGCTCCGCAACAAGGGGCTGCGGATCATCGGCGGCGGGCAGCGGCTCCAGCTCGACTGGCCGGAACTGGCCTCGTACCCGGACTACGGACTCGTCCGCAAGCGCGACGACTTCGACGAGACCCTCGCCCGCCAGGCCCAGAAGGCGGGCGCGCGGCTGTACGAGCGCTGCAACGTGGGCGAGCCCGTCCGCGACCCGCGCACCGGCCACATCACCGGCGTGCGGGCGAAGGTGGGCGAGGAGAAGACCCCGGTCACCTTCAGCGCCCCGCTGGTCGTCGCGGCCGACGGCAACTCCTCGCGGCTGTCGCTGGCCATGGGCCTGCACCGGCGCGAGGACCGCCCGATGGGCGTCGCGGTGCGGACGTACTTCACCTCGCCCCGGCACGACGACGACTACCTGGAGTCCTGGCTGGAGCTGTGGGACCGGCGCGGCGCCCAGGACCGGCTGCTGCCCGGCTACGGCTGGGTCTTCGGCATGGGCGACGGCACGTCCAACGTCGGCCTCGGCATCCTCAACTCCTCCTCCGCCTTCAAGGAGCTGGACTGGCGCGAGGTCCTCAAGGCGTGGTGCGCGTCCATGCCCGAGGACTGGGGGTACACCCCCGAGAACATGACCCAGCCGATCCGCGGCGCGGCCCTGCCGATGGCCTTCAACCGGCAGCCGCACTACACCAAGGGCCTGCTGCTGGTCGGGGACGCGGGCGGCCTCGTCAACCCGTTCAACGGCGAGGGCATCGCGTACGCCATGGAATCGGGCCGGATCGCGGCCGAGGTCATCGTCCAGGCCCACGCCCGCGCCACCCCGGCCCAGCGCGAACTGGCCCTGCACAACTACCCGAAGGTCCTCAAGGAGACCTACGGCGGCTACTACACGCTGGGCCGCGCCTTCGTGAAGCTGATCGGCAACCCGAAGGTCATGAAGATCGCCGCCCAGCGCGGCCTGACCTACCCGGTCCTGATGCGCTTCACCCTGAAGATGCTGGCCAACCTGACGGACCCGACGGGCGGCGACGCGATGGACCGCGTCATCAACGGCCTGAGCAAGGTGGCCCCGAAGTCCTAGCGCGGCAGGCCGCACGGGCCGGGGCAGGCCGGGGTTCGCCCGGCCTGGGGCGGCCCGGGGCGGGCCGCCTGGCGGCTCGGCCGCCGCCCGGCACGCGGCTGGGCAGGGGTGTGCCGACCGGGCCCTCAGACGTTGACGATCTTCACTTTCGGCGATCCGGGTAGTTCCTCGGCGGCCTTGCACAGGGCCGGGACGTGCGACTTGTCGGAGGTTACGAGCAGTACCGGGGGCGCGCAGAGCGCGGCTGTGGCGACCACGAGTGCGTCCACGAGACGTTCGTGTCCGTCGAGGCCCGAGATGTCCAGGAGTTTCTCTGCCGCATCCGTCACCGCGTCGCTGACCGGCTTCACGTCGAACCGGGACAGCAGGAACTGGAGCCGCTTGGCGGCCTCCCCGCTTCGGCGTACTTCCAAGGGGGTCAGAGCGGACAGTGCCACTCTGCGGCCACTCTGCTGGGCGATCTCGATGCGCGCACGCATCCCCTCGTCGCCGTCGACGTGCAGTGAAAGCCCTTGGGCGTCAAGGACGAGTGTGCCCTCGCTCTTGGCCTTGATCTTGAGTCGTTTGCTCACCATTCCTGTTCCGCTTGCCGTCGTGCTTCTGCGGAGACCGGGCCGAATGCCTTACGGTCGGCTGCGACGACCTCGCGGAGCTTCTGCGCGGCGAGCCACTCCTCCAGGGCTTCGGCCACGACGGAGGAGAAGCCGTTCTTGCCGGTGCGCTCCTCGACTTCCTTGATCAACGACTGGGCCAGCGAGACCGATCTCTTACCGGCCCGCTCGGCGGCCTGGTGGGCTACGTGGCTGCTCATACCTAAAACGTAGCACCGCCGGTAGGAAGAAGTCCTGTGGGCTTTGCGCACGGGGTCGCCGTCGACGGTCCGTTTCCGGCGCGGGTCAGGGGTCAGGGGCAGGTGGTGCGGGTGTAGAGGGTGACCTGGCCGCCCTTCAGGGCGGTCCGGTGGCACGCGGTGAAGTGCTGCTCCAGGACCTGGCGTTTGACCAGTTCCTCGGGGTTCTTGTCCAGGGGCTGGCCCGCCGGGTCGCTGAGGACGACGACCCTCTCGGCCCGTGCCAGGCGCTGACGGATGTCCGGGGCGGTCCGTTCGGTGCCTTGCAGGGTTCCCGACGCGACGGGGCCGTCCTTGAGGGCGATGTCCGACAGGCCGCCGAACTGCCCGGGGTACGAGAGCATCCACTCGCGCCGCCGGGCCGGCGTGAACAGGACGGCGTCGGCGTCGCCGTACCGGGCCAGCCGCCCGGCCTCCCGGGCGATGGCGGTGACGTCGTCCTTGCGGCTGTCGGGCGTCCTCATCTGCAAGGTGACCGGCAGCAGGGCCGCGGCGGACAGCAGCACCATGACACCGGCGGCCGACGTACGGGCGGCCCGTCCGCGCAGCGCCGGAACCTGCCGGGCGCGGTCCGTCAGACGGACGACGGCCGCTCCGACGAGGAGCGCGAGGCCGACGGCGCTGTAGAGGACGTAGCGGTCGACGTACATCGGTTCGTGGACCGCGGCGAGCAGCAGGGCCGCGGTGGGGGCGAGCGTGAGGGGCAGGGCGAGCCGGGGGAGGGTCACCGCCCTCCCGGCCGGGGCCGGGTGCGCGTCCGGCCGCGACGGGTGCCGGTCCGGCCGGGACAGGTACCAGGCACAGGCCGAGGCCAGGGCGGCGACGCCACCGATCTCGAACCATTCGCGCAGCTTCGGGTTGCCGATCCAGGACACCTGCCCGGACTGGCCCGCGCTGAGGACGACCAGGGGCAGCAGGGCGACGGCCACACCGGCCGCGGCGACCGCGAAGCACCGTCGGCTCGCGGCGGGCACGGCGGGCACGGCAGGCACGGCGGGGGACCGGTACAGCGTGATGCCGTGCGCGAGGAGGGCGAGGACGGCGAACTCGTGCAGCAGCGAAGCCGCCAGCACGGTGGCCCCGTAGAGGAACCAGCGAATCCGCCGTGACGTGCCCCGTGCCGACGTGCCGTCGTCCGTCAGGGTGACGAACAGGTAGGTGGCCAGTGCCACGAGGGCGCACACCATCGCGTAGGAGCGGCCCTCCTGCGCGTACATCTGGACCTCGGGCGTCACCGCGAACACGAGCCCGCTCACGAGCCCCACCGCGGGGCGGGAGGTCAGGCGCAGCGCGATGCCCGCCACCAGCCCGGCCGTGACCGCGACGGCGAGCACCGAAGGCAGCCGCAGCGCGACCAGGCCGCCGTCCCAGACGCCGAACAGGGCGTGCATGAGGACGTAGTAGAGGCCGTGCACGGCATCGGCCTGGCGCAGGAGGTCCGCGATCTCGGGCAGGCTCCGGTGCGCGACCTGGTAGGTGACGGACTCGTCCCGCCACATGCTGCCCTCGCGCGTGATGCCCCACAGCCCCAGGACGAGGGAGAGGAGGGCGGGGACGAGGGCGGGGACGAGGAGGGGGCCGAGGACGGGGAGGGCACCGCGTCCGCCTTCGGGTCCGGGTCCGCTTCCCGGTCGGCTTCCAGGGGGCCGGGCGGGGGCCGCGGGTGAGCCCGTCGCGGCTTCCGGCGGGAGGGCGGAGCGGTCTTGCTCTTGCAGTTCGATGACTCCTCCGTGGAACGGGCGGAACGAGCGCACCGCGGGCGCTTCCTGCGTGGTCGAACACAGTACGCGAGTGGCGGTCACCGGACGGATGCCCGGACGGTGGGGCGGACGGGGGGCGGACGGTGGGGCGGACGGGGGTCCGGACCGGGTCCGGGCGGCCAGCCGCCACCCGTTACCCGCTACCCGCCGGCGAGGACCTCGCGCGCGTTCCTCAGGTACTGGTCGTTGGCCGCCTTCAACGCGGCGAAGTAGTCGGCGTCCGCCCGGACCGCTTCCTCCTGAAGTCGCTTCTCGGCCCCGAACCAGACCGCCACGAGCCCGGTGCTCTCCTTGCACGCCACGTCGTCCCGCGCGGTCCGTTCCTCCTCGCCGGAGGCCGGTGCGTCCTCTTCCCGGTCGGCCCACCGCGCGTCGTCGCCCGTCTCCTTCGGGGAGCCGTAGGCGTGGCCGCGCTCCTTCATGCAGGCGCTCCACCGGCGGAACCCGTCGGTCACCGCCGGGTCGCGCTGGGCCGCCTCGTAGGTGTCGGCCTTCGCGTCGTTGAGCTTCGCGAAACTGGCCGTCGCGTTCCTGGTCAGCCGGTCCTTGGCCTGCTGCCGGCACTGCTCGGCGGGCTCGCGGGCCGCCTGGGGCGTCCGGGCGTCCCGTTGCCGCATGGCCTCGACGGCCTCCCGTACCGGGGCCGGGGCGAGGAGGTCCGGCGGTGGGCGGTAGCCGTAACGCCGCGCCACCTCGGGCTCGATGACCCCGTAGTGGAGCCGGTTGCGCCATGCGTCGTCGACATCCGGCAGGGGGACGTCCGCCCACGCGTGGCCCCGCTCGCCCATGCACGCGCGGATCAGCAGGTCCGTGGCCCGGTAGGTCAGGTGCGTCTCGCTGTCATTGAGCAGATAGGCGCTGAAAGGGAAGGCGAGGGAGCGGGCCTGGGGCGCCGGTTCGGGCGGGGGGAAGGCTTCGGCTTCGCTCTTCTTCGGAGGGGCCGCTTCCGCCGCACAGCCGGACAGCAGGGCTGCGGCGACGAGAACGGTGGCGAGGCGTCTGCGGGTCATCGTCATCTCCTGGTCCTGGTCCTGGCCATGCTCCTGCTCCCGGTCCCGGTCCTGGCTGTGACTCAGCGGGGGGCGCCGAATGAGGCGCCCCCCGCTGAGTGGTGCTGCTAGAAGCCGTTCAGCGAGCTGGCCTTGTTCGAGAACGCGTTGTTGCCGAAGTCGCCGTCGTTGCTGTTGGCCTGGAGGTAGTAGGACTGGCCCGAGTACCCGGCGTCCGCGTACAGGAAGACGCGGTGGCTACAGCGGTTCCTGGCGGAGTTGGCGTCGTCGTTGGACGACTGACCGTTCGACCAGTTGTTGTTGTTGAAGTTGGCGTCATTGGCGGAGAAGGTGCGCGAGCCGTCGTTGTAATTGGCGGTCTGCCACAGGGTGAAGCAGGCAGCCTGCGTGCCGCTCTCGGCGGCCGTGGCTGCCGGGGATATGACAAAGAGGCTGGCACCGGTGACAGCGGCCAGGCCGAGAGAAAGGGCGATCTTGCGCATGGAAACCACTCCTTCGTTGAGTCCGGCGAAGGCGCCCGCCGCTACGGGGGGTGGGAGGGGGAACTCCACATGGTCCCCGGGTAGTTGCGGTCGCCGTGCATGACGAGATTCAACGTGGCAGGAATGCAATGGTCAATGGTTTTCTAAAATCAGGACATGCTGTTGACTTGTTTATGTAAAAACGGCGCGTCGAAGTGAAAGATCTGCTTTAATGCCCTCTTTCATTCGGGAGGGGGCATTCGTTGAATGGCAAACGGTGAATGACGGCTCTTATTGAACACTAAATGACAGACCGGGTCGAGCGACTGGCGCCGGCCGGGCCACGGACACCGTTCCGGCAGGTGGCGCCACTGCGACGACGGCGACGAGGCGTCCACGGAGCGGACCGGTGGACGGCTGCCCCTGGAGGCCCGGTAATGGAGGCCCGGTAATGGAGAGGACTCTCCGCCGGAGGCGGTGTTACGGTCCGCGCATGACGAAGCGTGTGCCGTTCACCGGTGGTGAGAAGGAGAGTCTGCACGTCAGCCTGGACCGGCACCGCGATGCGGTGCTGTGGAAGCTCGACGGCCTCGACGACGAACAGTTGAGACGACCGATGACCCGGTCAGGGACGAACCTGCTGGGCCTGGTCAAGCACCTGGCCGCCGTCGAGTACGGATGGTTCTGCGAGACCTTCGGACGCGAGACCGAGCCGCTCCCGTTCGATCCGGACGACGAGAATGCCGACCTGAGGGTGGAGCCGCACGAGACCACCGCGGACATCGTGGAGTTCTACGGCCGGGCCCGAACCGCCGCCGACAAGGTGATCGGCGAGCTCACGATCGATGAACTGGGCACGGCCTGGTCCGGAGAGACCGTGTCGATGCGCTGGGTGCTCATTCACATGGTCGAGGAGACCGCACGGCACGCGGGCCACATGGACATCGTGCGCGAGCTCATCGACGGGGCCACCGGCGACCACCTCCGGGACTGACCCGCCGGCCGACCCGCCCGCCCGGCCGAACGCCGCAAGCCGCGCGCCACCACCGCCCACACGCCAAACGCCCCGCCGGTCGAGGCACGGGGCGCTGTTCTCGGCCGTCCGCGAAGGAGTCTCTAGACCAGGTGGTCGAACTCGCCGTTCTTCACGCCTTCGATGAAGGCGGCCATCTTGGCGCGGCTGGTCGTGATCGTGCTGCTGGGATCGTCGCTCTCGCGCATCATGATGGCGCCCTCGTGCAGGGTGATCTCGACGCAGTTCTCCCCATTGCCCCCGGAGAAACTCGACTTCTGCCATACGATCGGGCCGGTTGTGCTCGTGTCCATGTCTCTCACATTTCCCGTGCGATGGAGTGGATGAATTTTTGTGATTCGGCTTCGTTCAGGGAAGCTTGACCGGCGATGTCAAGGAGGGTGTTGTACTTCCTCAGATCGGCCTCCGCATCGAGGAACTTGCCGCCGAATGATGAGTCGATCTGTACAGTGTCGAGTTTTGGCACCACCCCATGTGCGTACATGATCGGATGGGTCACCTCGATGAACTTCTCGTTCGTGAACGGAATGACGCGAACCGTCACGAACGGCAAGTACGAGACCTCGATGAGGTGGTCGAGCTGCTCGCGGGTGACCTTTCGGCCACCGAATCTCATCCGCAGCGCCGCTTCGTGCAGGATCGCCTCGTAGGGAGGCGGCGACGGGCGGTCGAAGAAGGCTTTCCGTTTCAGGCGGTGCTCGACGCGCGCTTCGATCTCGTCCGGCGGCAGTACGGGTGTCGCACCTCCGAACAAGGTGCGCGCGTAATTCTCGGTCTGGAACGGCCCGGGCATGGTGGTGGACTGCATCGAGCGAAGCGCCGTCGCGTGCGTCTCCAGTTCGGCGATGTCCAGCCAGCCGGGCGCGAGGATGCCCCGGAAGTCGTCGAACCAGTGCGTTCCCCTGCGCTCCGCCGCTATCGCGCACAGGGCGTCGAGCAGTGCGTCATCGTCGCACTGGTAGAACGTCGCCAACCGGCGGATGCGTTCTTCGCTGATCCCCAGGCGGCCGGCCTCGATGTTGCTGATCCTGGCCGCGTCGGTGGAGAGCAGGCCACCGGCCTCGCGCGCGGTCCTGCCGGCGCGCTCGCGCAACTTCCGCAGCTCAGTGCCCAAGCGGACCTGTCGGGCGGTCGGATTGTTCCTCGGCGGCATGCGTTCCTTCCCTCGTCGCCCTTGAGTCTGCCGGTAACGGCCGTAGGGGTCCACCTGCACCCGTTAGAGGTACATGGCTGTACCGGTGCAAGGTTTTACCCTATGGTCCTGGCAACACCGCGTCGCACGCCGGTAAGACCGAAGTGCAGCCGCTGGCAAGCCCGTTGGGCGTGCTGCCTGGGGTGGCCATTGCCACGGACGGCGCGACGCGAGGTCCCTGCCGCGTTGGGAGACGAGTGATGACGACCCACCCCTTAGCGCCTTCCGCGTCACCGTCCGGGCCGGGCGTGGAGCATCGGTTGACCACGCCGAACAGCGCGACCGCGGCGAAGCTCGCCCGTGACTTCGTCGCGTCCGTGCTGCGGGTCACCGGGCACCCGGGGCTCGTCGACGCCGCGATCTTGTGCACGTCCGAGGTGGTGGCCAACGCGCATGTGCACACCGGGACGCAGCGCATCGTGATCGAGGTGTCCGTCGGCCACGACCGCGTGACCGTCCGGGTGCGCGACGACTGCACTCCGCCCCGGCCCGTTCCCGCCGACCGCTGCCCGCCGCGCGACGAACACGGGCGCGGGCTGATGCTCGTCGACGCCTGCGCCGACGCGTGGGGGTCGAGCCTGACGGGGGCACGGACCAACACGGTGTGGTTCACGCTCGTCGTGAACGGGAGAGGTTCGGCGGAGCGAACGGCCGCAGGCCACCCGGGCGGGGCAGCGGCAGGGCAGGGCAGGGGCAACGTGACGGGTGACGGGTGACGGGTGACGGTCAGACAGGCGGCGGCGTCGGCCCACCGGGCCCGGCCGGGTCCTCCCCGGAGGGACTCCCGCCAGCGGGGTACGAGGTCCCGCGCGCGGGGTCGGGGAGGCGGTGGGCGGCGCGTACGGAACGGGCCACCAGGACCAGGCCGCAGAGCAGCAGCACCGCCGAGGCGGTCCAGCCCAGGCCCAGCGTCAGCGGGTCCCCCGGCTTCTGCCAGGGGCGGGTGGTGGTCAGCAGCCAGCCGCCCACCGCGAGGAGGAAGAGCCCGAGGGCGGCCGGGGCGGCGGTGCGGTCGCCGGAGCCGGGGTCCTCGTCCTCGTGGACCGGCTCTGTGCTCACGGACCGCTGCCTTCCACTCCACACTCGTACGCCGGGCGCGCCACCCCCATCCTCGCAGGGCCGCGTACGGCCCGCCCACGCCCGCCGGTCGCCCCGGAGCACGAAAGGCCGGAGGGCCGGTGCTCCGCCCGGGTGGGGGAGTACCGGCCCTCCGGCCGTGACGCGGCAGGGGCAGGGCACGCGCGGGCAGCCACACGTGGGCGTACGGGCACGTGCGCGTACGGGGATCACGGGCCCCGGTGGCCGCGCCGTGCCGAGCGGTGGCCGTGCGCTGCCGTCGCCGGGGTTCCGTGAGCAATCCGTGCGGACCCGTGGGGACTCCGGCCGGGCAGGGGCCGGGGCAGACGGGTACCGGCCGGGATCAGAGGACGCGGACGGCGCCCGTCGGGCGGTCGTAGTCCAGGGAGCGCTCGACGATGCCCGTGTTGGAGTTCTGCGCGCCGACGAACTTGCCGCCGCCGACGTAGATGGCGACGTGGTACGCGTTGCCCTTGGCGCCCCAGTACAGGATGTCGCCCGTCTGGAGGGCGCTCAGCGAGACCGGGGTGCCGGCCATGGACTGGTCCTGGGACAGGCGCGGCAGGGAGATGTTGGCCTGCTTGAACGCGGCCCGGACGAGGCCGGAGCAGTCGAACGAGTACGGGCCGGTGCCGCCGAGCACGTACGCCTTGCCGACCTGCGCGCGGGCGAAGTTCACGATGGCGGAGGCGGAACCGGTGGTCGGGGCGGTGGCGCCGCTGCCCTTGCCGCTGTTCTTGGCGGGGGTGGAGCCCTTGCCGGCCGTGGAACCCGAACCGGAGGCGGAACCGGCAGTGGAACCGGACGCGGAGGTGGACGTCAGCGAGGTGCGGTCCGCGTCGCGGCTCGCGCGCTCGGTCTCGGCCTTGCGGTCCGCCTCCTCCTTCGCCTTCTTCTCGGCGTTGGCGAGCTGCTGGGCGTCGGCCTTGGCCTGCTTCGCCTCGGCGGCGGCGCCGGTGCGGGCGCTCTCCTCCTGGGCGTTCAGCTCACCCTCGACGGCGGCGGCGCGGGTGTTCTCGGCGGCGGTGGTGACGGCGGAGGAGACCTCGGCGGCCAGGTCCAGTTCGAGGACCGGCATTTCGAGCGTCTTGTCGGTCACGGGCTCGGCGGACGGGGACGCGCTCGCCGTGCCGGCCATGGCCAGGGTGCTGAGAACGCCACCGGCAACTCCGGCGCGGACCGCGAGCTTCGAAGCGCTGAGGCGGGGCTTCCGGTGGCTGGGTATGTGAGCGGTGTGGGACATGGGTCAACCGCTATCAGGGGGATGTGGTCCACATCAAGAAACGTGTGCTGCGCCACAGTTGTGTCCGGACAGTGCTCATGAGGCGTTCAGCGGCTCTTCCTGACACGGCAACGGGCTCATCGGACACTCCGTCACAAGGCTGTGATCATGGCTTTTCGGTAATAAGTCCGAATTGATCCTCGATCTACCACCCCACCGCACAGATGGCCAAGCCCCCTTTTGGCGGCGCGAATTCGATGTGTCGCAGGTCACACGGCGCGTGCCGCGCCACGGCGGTGGCGCGACCACGACTCGGCTACGGCCCGACAGCCACCCGTTCACCCCCCGGTCGCTCCCCGGCCCCCGTCCGGCCGCGACCCGCCCGCCGCCTCGCGGGCGCCCGGCCGGCCGTGAACGGCCGCTCGTGAATCGAAGCGCATGGAGTACGCGGGACGGGTGAAGTGTACGGAGTGCTGCGCGGTGCGCACGGAGCGTGCGGGGCGCACGGGCGGATCGGCGCGACCGGTGACTCCGTCGGCTCCGCGGGCGGGCCTCCACGCACGCGCCCGGGCCCGTGCCCGCATCACGCCCGCCCCGCGTCCACTCCCGTACCCCCGCCCTCCCCCGACCGGGCGAGGTGAATCGCTTTACCACCGCCGCCGTCCCATCACCAATTTGCCTGCACTGGCCATCATTTGGTAGGGCGACGCCTCTCCTACCTGCGGTAACGATCCTGGATGTCACCTTTGGTGATCATGTGCATGCTTCGTGTACGTAGATCACCGCTCATCGGACTTCATGATCCTTCGTCAGGTGGTGGAGATCACAAACGCGTTGTTGTTACCCGTGTCGCAGATCACAGACGGCCGGGCATAAGATGCGCAGCAGTCCGGCTTGTGAACTGCCTCACATGTACACGATCTTCGCGAGGCGGGACACTCCCCGGCTACCTCCCCCAGACGCCGTCCGGGGGGACCCCCTGGGAGGTGCCCCCGGCCGGCACGGCGGTCCAACGGTCAAGGACGACTGGAAGGAGCGAGGAGCGTGAATGCGTACGCGCCCATCCTCGTGCTCGGCGCCCTCGGCGCAGGGTTTGCGATCTTCTCCGTGGTCATGGCCACGCTGATCGGCCCAAGAAGGTACAACCGGGCAAAGCTTGAGGCGTACGAGTGCGGCATCGAGCCCACTCCTGTGCCGGCCGGCGGCGGCCGTTTCCCCATCAAGTACTACCTGACGGCGATGCTCTTCATCGTCTTCGACATCGAGGTTGTCTTCCTCTACCCCTGGGCCGTCACCTTCGACTCCCTGGGGATCTTCGGGCTCGTCGAGATGCTGCTCTTCGTGCTCACCGTCTTCGTCGCCTACGCCTACGTCTGGCGCCGCGGCGGCCTGGAATGGGACTGAGGGGCTGAGTTTCCATGGGACTGGAAGAGAAGCTGCCGAGCGGCTTTCTGCTGACCACCGTCGAACAGGCCGCGGGCTGGGTGCGCAAGGCATCCGTCTTCCCCGCGACCTTCGGCCTGGCCTGCTGCGCCATCGAGATGATGACGACCGGCGCGGGCCGGTACGACCTGGCCCGCTTCGGCATGGAGGTCTTCCGCGGCTCCCCGCGCCAGGCCGACCTGATGATCGTGGCCGGCCGGGTCAGCCAGAAGATGGCGCCCGTACTGCGGCAGGTGTACGACCAGATGCCCGCTCCCAAATGGGTCATCTCCATGGGGGTGTGCGCTTCCTCCGGCGGAATGTTCAACAACTACGCGATCGTCCAGGGCGTCGACCACATCGTTCCGGTGGACATCTACCTGCCCGGCTGCCCGCCCCGCCCCGAGATGCTGCTGGACGCGATCCTCAAGCTCCACCAGAAGATCCAGGGCTCCAAGCTCGGCGTGAACCGGGAAGAGGCGGCCCGCGAGGCGGAGGAGGCGGCCCTCAAGGCGCTCCCCCTCATCGAGATGAAGGGGCTCCTGCGGTGAGCGAGACCCACGAGCCGGAGAACGGCAATACCAACAGCACCGGAGCAGACCCCGGCGCAGGCACCGGCAACACCGGCAACACCGGCGGCGACGCCGCCAACGTCCCGGCCCCCCGGGACCGGGGCCCCGAGGTCATCGGCGTCCGCAAGGGCATGTTCGGCACGAACGGCGGCGGCGGTGACACCAGCGGTTACGGCGGCCTGGTCCGCACCGTGGTCCTGCCGGGCCCGAGCACCCGCCCGTACGGGTCCTGGTTCGACGAGGTCGCCGACGAACTCGAAGGCGCCCTGGAGGAGCAGGACCTGCTCCCCGCGAACGCCATCGAGAAGACGGTGGTGGACCGGGGCGAGCTGACCTTCCACATCGCCCGCGAACACCTCGTCCGCGTCGCACGCACCCTGCGCGACGACCCGGCGCTGCGCTTCGAACTCTGCACCGGCGTCAGCGGCGTGCACTACCCGCAGGACAAGGGCCGCGAACTGCACGCCGTCTACCACCTGCGCTCGCTCACCCACGGCCGCATCCTGCGGCTGGAGGTGTCCGTCCCGGACAGTGACGCGCACCTGCCGTCGCTCGTCACCGTCTACCCGACCAACGACTGGCACGAGCGCGAGGCGTACGACTTCTTCGGCCTGGTCTTCGACGGGCACCCGGCCCTCACCCGGATCATGATGCCGGACGACTGGCAGGGCTTCCCGCAGCGCAAGGACTACCCGCTCGGCGGCATCGCCGTCGAGTACAAGGGCGCCCAGATCCCGGCCCCCGACCAGCGGAGGTCGTACAGCTGATGTCCACTTCACACGGCACCTCCCACGCCTCCTCCCGGGAGACCACCGAGGGACTCGTCTACACCGTCACCGGCGGCGACTGGGACGAGATCGTCCAGGCCGCGGCCCGTGCGGACGACGAGCGGATCGTCGTCAACATGGGCCCCCAGCACCCGTCCACCCACGGCGTGCTCCGGCTCATCCTGGAGATCGACGGCGAGACGGTCACCGAGGCCCGCTGCGGCATCGGCTACCTCCACACCGGCATCGAGAAGAACCTCGAATACCGGAACTGGACGCAGGGCACCACCTTCGTCACGCGCATGGACTACCTGACACCGCTCTTCAACGAGGCCGCCTACTGCCTCGGCGTCGAGAAGCTGCTCGGCATCACCGACCAGATCCCCGACCGCGCCACCGTCCTGCGCGTCCTGCTGATGGAGCTCAACCGGATCTCCTCGCACCTGGTGTGCATCGCCACCGGCGGCATGGAACTGGGCGCGACCACGATCATGATCTACGGTCTCCGCGACCGCGAGCTGATCCTCGACGTCTTCGAGCTGATCACCGGGCTCCGCATGAACCACGCGTTCATCCGCCCCGGCGGCCTCGCGCAGGACCTGCCCCCGGGCGCCGTCGACCAGCTCCGCGACGTCGTCGGGACCCTGAAGAAGAACCTGCCGGAGTACGACAAGCTCGCCACCGGCAACCCCATCTTCAAGGCCCGCATGCAGGACGTCGGTCACCTCGACCTGACCGGCTGCATGGCCCTGGGCGTCACCGGCCCGATACTGCGCTCCGCCGGCCTGCCGCACGACCTGCGCAAGACCGACCCGTACTGCGACTACGACACCTACGAGTTCGACGTGCCGACCACCGAGACCTGCGACTCGTACGGGCGGTTCCTGATCCGCCTGGAGGAGATGCGCCAGTCGCTGCGGATCGTCGAACAGTGCCTGGAACGGCTGGAGCCGGGCCCGGTCATGGTCGCCGACAAGAAGATCGCCTGGCCCGCGCAGCTCGCGATGGGACCGGACGGGCTCGGCAACTCGCTCGACCACATCAGGAACATCATGGGCACCTCCATGGAGGCCCTCATCCACCACTTCAAGCTGGTGACCGAGGGCTTCCGGGTACCGGCCGGACAGGCGTACACGGCCGTCGAGTCCCCCAAGGGCGAACTCGGCGTCCACGTCGTCTCCGACGGCGGCACCCGCCCCTACCGGGTCCACTTCCGCGACCCGTCCTTCACCAACCTGCAGGCCATGGCCGCGATGTGCGAAGGCGGCCAGATCGCCGACGTCATCGTCGCCGTCGCCTCCATCGACCCCGTGATGGGAGGCGTCGACCGATGACCGCCAGTCCTGTGAACGAGGGGGTGAGCCTGGGCATGCCCCAGCTGCCGGCCCCCGACTACCCGGCGGAGGTCCGCGAGCGGCTCGCCGCCGACGCCGCCGACATCATCGCCCGCTACCCCGACAGCCGCAGCGCCCTCCTGCCGCTGCTGCACCTCGTCCAGTCCGAGGAGGGGTACGTCTCGCGCACCGGCATGCGCTTCTGCGCCGAGACCCTGGGCCTGACCACCGCCGAGGTCACCGCCGTCGCCACCTTCTACACGATGTACCGGCGCAAGCCCTCCGGGGAGTACCAGGTCGGCGTCTGCACCAACACCCTGTGCGCGGTGATGGGCGGCGACGCCATCTTCGACGAACTCAAGGAACACCTCGGGGTCGGCAACAACGAGACCACCGCCGACGGCAAGGTCACGCTGGAACACATCGAGTGCAACGCGGCCTGCGACTTCGCCCCCGTGGTGATGGTCAACTGGGAGTTCTTCGACAACCAGACCCCCGGCTCCGCCAAGGCGCTGGTGGACGACCTGCTGGCCGGCCGGCCCGTCGCCCCGACCCGGGGCGCGCCGCTGTGCACGTACAAGGAGACCGCCCGCATCCTGGCCGGCTTCCCGGACGAGCGGCCCGGTGCGGTCGCCGCGAGCGGCGGCGCCGGTCCCGCCTCGCTCATCGGCCTGCGCATCGCCCGCGGCGAGAGCCCGCACACCTCGATCGTGCACCCGCGTGGCGAGGCCGGCACCGAGGGAGGGGAGTGATGACCGTGTCGACTCCGAAGGAAAGCCGCGGGGACCTCTCCCGCCAGGACGGCCCCGGCACGGGCGCCAGCCCGGAGAAACTCCTCGCACCCGTCCTGTCGGCGTTCTGGGACGACCCCCGGTCGTGGACGCTGGAGACCTACCGGCGCCACGAGGGGTACGAGGGCCTGCGCAAGGCCCTCGCGATGACCCCGGACGACCTCATCGCGTACGTGAAGGACTCCGGTCTGCGCGGACGTGGCGGCGCGGGCTTCCCCACCGGGATGAAGTGGCAGTTCATCCCGCAGGGCGACGGAAAACCGCACTACCTCGTCGTGAACGCGGACGAGTCGGAGCCGGGAACCTGCAAGGACATCCCCCTTCTCTTCGCCAACCCGCACTCCCTCATCGAGGGAATGATCATCGCCTGTTACGCGATCCGGTCGAAACACGCCTTCATCTACCTGCGCGGCGAGGTGGTCCCGGTCCTGCGGCGCCTGCACGAGGCGGTGCGCGAGGCGTACGAGGCCGGTTACCTCGGGGAGAACGTTCTCGGGAGCGGACTCGACCTCGAACTCACGGTGCACGCGGGGGCGGGCGCGTACATCTGCGGCGAGGAGACGGCACTGCTCGACTCCCTCGAAGGCCGGCGCGGTCAGCCCCGGCTGCGTCCTCCCTTCCCTGCCGTCGAGGGGCTCTACGCGTGCCCCACTGTGGTCAACAACGTCGAATCCATCGCCTCGGTTCCCGCGATCCTGAACAAGGGCAAGGACTGGTTCAAGGCGATGGGGACCGAGAAGTCCCCCGGCTTCACGCTCTACTCGCTCTCCGGGCACGTCGTCGGCCCCGGCCAGTACGAGGCCCCCCTCGGCATCACCCTGCGCCAGCTCCTCGACATGAGCGGCGGCATGCGCCCCGGACACCGGCTGAAGTTCTGGACCCCCGGCGGTTCCTCCACCCCCATGTTCACCGCCGAACACCTCGACGTCCCGCTCGACTACGAGGGCGTGGGCGCGGCCGGCTCGATGCTCGGCACCAAGGCCCTCCAGTGCTTCGACGAGACGACCTGCGTGGTGCGGGCCGTCACCCGGTGGACGGAGTTCTACGCCCACGAGTCCTGCGGCAAGTGCACCCCCTGCCGCGAAGGCACCTACTGGCTGGTCCAGTTGCTCCGCGACATCGAGGCCGGCAAGGGCGCCATGTCCGACCTCGACAAGCTGAACGACATCGCCGACAACATCAACGGCAAGTCCTTCTGCGCGCTCGGCGACGGCGCGGCCAGCCCGATCTTCTCCTCGCTCAAGTACTTCCGGGCGGAGTACGAGCAGCACATCACGGGCAAGGGCTGCCCCTTCGACCCCAGGAAGTCGACCCTCTGGGCTGACACGGAGGTGAACGCATGACCGTCACCACGAACGCCCCTGCGGGCGGCGGCGAGGCCCCCGCGCCGCGCGAGGACCTCGTCACGCTCACGATCGACGGGGCCGAACTGTCCGTCCCCAAGGGCACCCTCGTCATCCGGGCCGCCGAACAGCTCGGCGTCGAGATCCCCCGCTTCTGCGACCACCCCCTCCTCGCCCCGGTCGGCGCCTGCCGCCAGTGCATGGTCGAGGTCGAGGGCCAGCGCAAGCCGATGGCCTCCTGCACCATCACCTGCACGGACGGCATGGTCGTCAAGACCCAGCTGACCTCCGGGGCCGCCGACAAGGCCCAGCGCGGGGTGATGGAGCTGCTGCTCATCAACCACCCGCTGGACTGTCCCGTCTGCGACAAGGGCGGCGAGTGCCCGCTCCAGAACCAGGCCATGTCGCACGGCAACGCCGAGTCCCGCTTCGAGGGCCGCAAGCGGACCTACGAGAAGCCCGTGCCCATCTCCGCCCAGGTGCTCCTGGACCGCGAACGGTGCGTGCTGTGCGCGCGGTGCACCCGCTTCTCGGAGCAGATCGCGGGCGACCCGATGATCGAGCTGCTGGAACGCGGCGCGCTCCAGCAGGTCGGCACCGGCGAGGGCGACCCCTTCCAGTCGTACTTCTCCGGCAACACCATCCAGATCTGCCCCGTCGGCGCCCTCACCTCGGCCGCCTACCGGTTCCGCTCCCGCCCCTTCGACCTCGTCTCCTCCCCGAGCGTGTGCGAGCACTGCGCGGGCGGCTGCGCGACCCGCACCGACCACCGGCGCGGCAAGGTCCTGCGCCGCCTGGCCGCGGAGGACCCCGAGGTCAACGAGGAGTGGCTCTGCGACAAGGGCCGCTTCGGGTTCCGCTACGCGCAGCGCCCGGACCGGCTGACGACCCCGCTGGTGCGCAGCGCCGCCGGGGTCCTGGAACCGGTGAGCTGGCCCGAGGCCCTGGACGCGGCGGCGGCCGGTCTCGCCGCCGCGCGCGGCCGGGCCGCCCGCACCGGAGGTGCTGGTGCCGCGGTCCTGACGGGCGGGCGCCTGACCGTCGAGGACGCCTACGCGTACGCCAAGTTCGCCCGGGTGGTGCTCGACACCAACGACATCGACTTCCGGGCCCGCGTGCACAGCGCGGAGGAGGCCGAGTTCCTGGCCGCCACCGTGGCCGGCACCGGCAGGGACATCGACGGCACGGGCGTCACGTACGCCTCGCTGGAGGCGGCGCCCGCCGTGCTGCTCGCCGGGATCGAGGCCGAGGAGGAGGCCCCGGGCGTCTTCCTGCGGCTGCGCAAGGCCCACCGCAAGCGGGGGCAGCGGACCTTCGCCCTCGCCCCCTTCGCCACCCGCGGCCTGGAGAAGGCGGGCGGCACCCTGCTGGCCGCCGCACCCGGCACCGAACCCGCCTGGCTCGACGCGCTGGCCTCCCGCACCGCCCTGGAGCCCGGCGGCCCGGCCGCCGCCGACGCGCTGCGCGAGCCCGGCGCCGTCATCGTCGTCGGGGAGCGCCTCGCCGGGGTGCCCGGCGCGCTGACCGCCGCCGTCCGTACCGCCGCCGCGACCGGCGCCCAACTGGTGTGGATCGCCCGCCGGGCCGGGGAACGGGCCGCCGTCGAGGCGGGCGCCCTGCCCTCGCTGCTGCCCGGCGGCCGTCCGGCCACCGACCCGCGCGCCCGCAGCGAGGTCGCCGCCGTCTGGGGCCTGGACGAACTCCCGCACCGGCACGGCCGTGACACCGGCCAGATCGTCGAGGCCGCGGCCGGAGGCGAACTGTCCGCGCTCCTCGTCGCGGGCGTCGAGGTCGCCGACCTGCCGGACCCGGCCCGTGCGCTGCTCGCCCTGCGGGAGGCGTTCGTCGTCTCCCTGGAACTGCGGCCCGGCCAGGTCACCGACCACGCGGACGTGGTCCTCCCGGTCGCCGCGGTGGCCGAGAAGGCGGGCGCCTTCCTCACCTGGGAGGGCAGGCTCCGCCCGTTCGAGGCGGCGCTCAAGCCCGACCAGATGACCCGCCGCCTCGCCCCCGCCGACGCCCGCGTCCTGCACATGCTGGCCGAAGCGGCCGGCCGGCCGATCGGCCTGCCCGACCTGCACGCCGTCCGCCGCGAACTCGACCGGCTCGGCCCGTGGACCGGCGGACGGACCCCGGTCCACGTCACCGCCGCCGCGCCGCTGCCCCGGCCCGGAGCGGGCGAGGCCGTCCTCGCCGGGCACCGGCTCCTCCTCGACCAGGGACGCCTCCAGGAGGGCGACGAGGCCCTGGCCGCGACCCGGCACGAGGCCGCCGCCCGGCTCTCGGCCGCCACGGCCGCCGAGACGGGCGTCAAGGACGGCGACGTCCTCGCCGTCACCGGCCCGGCCGGTTCCGTACGCCTCCCGCTGCGCATCACCGAGATGCCCGACCGCGTGGTCTGGCTCCCGCTGAACTCCACCGGCTCCGGCGCCCTCGCGGACCTGGGCACCCGCCCGGGGACCCTCGTGCGCATCGGTCCGGCGGACGGCGCGGACGCGGAGGTGCGGCCGTGACCGCGACCACCACCCGGGACCCGCGGACCCGTACCCACGTCCTTCGGCCGGGCACCGTCCCGGCCCCCGCACGGGAGGCGCGAGCGTGACCCCCCTCGCCCAGTTCGCGGCCCAGCCGCACATCCTCGCCGCCGAGGACCTGTCCCTCTTCGGCCGGGACGTCTGGTGGCTCGTCCTGCTCAAGGCGGTGTTCTGCTTCGTCTTCCTGATGGTCACCGTGCTCTTCTCCATCGTGTGGGAGCGCAAGGTCGTCGCCTGGATGCAGCTGCGCATCGGCCCCAACCGCAACGGCCCCTGGGGCTTCCTCCAGTCGCTCGCCGACGGCGTCAAGCTGATGCTGAAGGAGGACATCGTCGTCAAACGGGCCGACAAGATGGTCTACATCCTGGCCCCGGTCGTCGCGGCGGTCCCGGCGTTCATGGCCATCGCCGTGATCCCCTTCGGCCCCCCCGGCAACGAGGTCTCCATCTTCGGCCAGCGCACCACGATGCAGCTGACCGACCTGCCGATCGCGATGCTCTACATCCTCGCGGTGGCCTCGGTCGGCATCTACGGCATCGTGCTGGCGGGCTGGTCCTCCGGCTCGACCTACCCGCTCCTGGGCGGCCTGCGCTCCTGCGCGCAGATGATCTCCTACGAGATCGCCATGGGCGCGGCCTTCGCCTCGGTCTTCCTCTACTCCGGCTCGATGTCCACCTCGGCGATCGTGGAGGCGCAGGCGGACCGCTGGTTCATCGTGCTGCTGCCGGTCTCCTTCATCATCTACGTCATCACGATGGTCGGCGAGACCAACCGCGCCCCCTTCGACATGCCGGAGTCCGAGGGCGACCTCGTCGGTGGCTTCAACACCGAGTACTCCTCCATCAAGTTCGCGCTGTTCATGCTGGCCGAGTACGTCAACATGGTCACCGTCTCGGCGGTCTCCGTGACGCTCTTCCTCGGCGGCTGGCGGGCCCCGGCGCCGATCTCCACCTACTGGGAGGGCGCCAACCACGGCTGGTGGCCGATGCTCTGGTTCGTCCTCAAGGTCCAGCTGCTGCTGTTCTTCTTCATCTGGCTCCGCGGCACCCTGCCCCGCGTCCGCTACGACCAGCTGATGAAGCTCGGCTGGAAGGTCCTGATCCCGGTCTCCGTGGTCTGGCTGATGCTGGTGGCCACCGTCCGGGCGCTGCGCAACGAGAACTACGGCTTCGGCAACATCGTGCTCTACGTCGGCGGCGCGGTCGTCGCGATCCTGCTGATCTCCCTCGTCGCCGACTTCTTCCGCGACAGACGGGAGAAGGCCGACGCCGAAGCGGCGGACAAGGCCGACGCCGCACCCTTCGACCCGCTGGCGGGCGGTTTCCCCGTACCGCCCAAACCCGGCCAGCACCTGGCACCCGTACCGCGCCGACGGCCCCGCACCGAGCGGGAGCTGATTGTCAGTGGCGGGGCGAATACTGACAGTGACCGAGAGGAGGGTGCTGAGAATGTCTGACGAGAAGTGGCAGAACCCGGTGGCGGGCTTCGGCGTGACCTTCACGGCCATGTTCAAGAAGCGCCTCACCGAGCAGTACCCGGAACAGCGCAAGACCACCGCCCCGCGCTTCCACGGACGGCACCAGCTCAACCGCCATCCGGACGGTCTGGAGAAGTGCATCGGGTGCGAGCTGTGCGCCTGGGCCTGTCCCGCCGACGCGATCTACGTGGAGGGCGCGGACAACACCGAGGAGGAGCGCTACTCCCCGGGCGAGCGGTACGGCGCCGTCTACCAGATCAACTACGCCCGCTGCATCCTGTGCGGGCTGTGCGTCGAGGCGTGCCCGACGAGGGCGCTGACGATGACGAACGAGTTCGAACTGGCCGACTCCAGCCGCGAATCGCTCATCTACACCAAGGAACAGCTCCTCTCCGGTCTCACCGAGAACATGGTCGAGGCACCGCACTCGGTCTTCCCGGGCACCGACGAACAGGACTACTACCGCGGGCTGGTGACCGGCGCCGCCCCCGGCACGGTCCGGCAGGTGGCCGTGTCCAAGGGTGAGCGGCCGGCGGAAGAGGGGGCCGGGGCGTGACGCACACGATCGCCGCGGCGGCCACCTCGCTCACCTCCACCGGTGAGGCCGTGCAGTTCTGGATTCTCGCCGTCGTCGCCGTCGTCGGCGCGCTCGCCACGGTCCTCATGAGGAAGGCCGTGCACAGCGCCCTCAGCCTGGCCGGGACGATGATCGTCCTGGCGGTCTTCTACCTCGCCAACGGGGCGTACTTCCTGGGCGTCGTCCAGGTCATCGTCTACACCGGCGCGATCATGATGCTCTTCCTCTTCGTGGTCATGCTCGTCGGCGTCACCGCCGCCGACTCGCTCACCGAGACCCTCAAGGGACAGCGCTGGCTCGCCGCCGCGTGCGGGCTCGGCTTCGGCATCCTGCTGACCGCCGGCATCGGCAACGCCGGGATCACCCACTTCACCGGGCTCGGCCGCGCCAACTCGGGCGGGAACGTCGAGGGCCTGGCCCAGCTGATCTTCACCAAGTACGTCTTCGCCTTCGAACTCACCGGCGCGCTGCTGATCACCGCGACCGTCGGCGCGATGGTGCTCACCCACCGCGAGCGCACCGAGCGGGCCGCCACCCAGCGCGAACTCGCCGAGCGGCGCGTCCGTGAGGGCGTCCAGCTCCCGCCGCTCCCCGCGCCCGGCGTCTACGCCCGGCACAACGCGGTGGACGTGGCCGGTCTGCTGCCGGACGGCACCCCGTCCGAACTGACCGTCAACAAGACCCTGCGCGGACGCGGCCAGATCCGCGACGTGTCGAGCGAGGCGCTCGACGACCTCAAGGCGCTGGAGCAGCGCTCCTCGGAGCGCCTCGGCCGTGAGGAGGCATCGAAGTGAACCCGGTCAACTACCTGTACCTGGCGGCGCTGCTGTTCACCATCGGCGCGGCCGGGGTCCTGATCCGGAAGAACACGATCGTGCTGTTCATGTGCGTCGAGCTGATGCTCAACGCCTGCAACCTCGCCTTCGTCGCCTTCTCCCGGATGCATGGCAACCTCGACGGCCAGATCATCGCGTTCTTCACGATGGTCGTCGCCGCCGCGGAGGTCGTCGTCGGCCTGGCGATCATCGTGTCGCTGTTCCGTACCCGCCACTCGGCCTCGGTCGACGACGCCAGCCTGATGAAGCTGTAAGGGGTCGCTGTGGAGAACATGATCGCGCTGCTGGTAGCGGCGCCCCTGCTCGGAGCGGTGGTGCTGCTGTGCGGCGGCCGTCGCCTCGACCGGACCGGCCACTGGCTCGGTACCCTGCTCGCCGCCGTCTCCTTCGGCATCGGCGTCGCCCTCTTCGCCGCCATGCTGGGGCGCGGCGCCGAGGACCGCACCCTGCACCAGCACCTGTTCAGCTGGGTGCCGGTGGAAGGCTTCCAGGCGGACATCGCCTTCCAGCTGGACCAGCTGTCGATGACCTTCGTCCTGCTCATCTCCGGGGTGGGCACGCTCATCCACGTGTACTCGATCGGGTACATGGAGCACGACGAACGCCGCCGCCGCTTCTTCGGCTACCTCAACCTGTTCGTCGCGGCGATGCTGCTGCTCGTCCTCGCCGACAACTACCTGCTGCTGTACTTCGGCTGGGAGGGCGTCGGCCTCGCCTCCTACCTCCTGATCGGCTTCTGGCAGCACAAGCCCAGCGCGGCCACCGCCGCCAAGAAGGCGTTCCTGGTCAACCGGGTCGGTGACATCGGCCTCTCGATCGCGATCATGCTGATGTTCACCACCTTCGGGACTTTCGCCTTCGGGCCGGTGCTCGCCTCGGTCGGCGAGACCTCCGAGGGCACCCTGACGGCGATCGGCCTGATGCTGCTCCTGGCCGCCTGCGGAAAGTCCGCGCAGGTGCCGCTGCAGTCCTGGCTCGGCGACGCGATGGAGGGCCCGACCCCGGTCTCGGCCCTGATCCACGCGGCCACCATGGTCACGGCGGGCGTCTACCTCATCGTCCGCTCGGGCGCCATCTTCAACGGGGCGCCGGACGCACAGCTCGTCGTCACCATCGTCGGCGCGGTCACGCTGCTCTTCGGCGCCGTCGTCGGTTGCGCGAAGGACGACATCAAGAAGGCCCTGGCGGGCTCGACCATGTCGCAGATCGGCTACATGATCCTGGCCGCCGGGCTCGGCCCGATCGGATACGTCTTCGCCATCATGCACCTGGTGACGCACGGCTTCTTCAAGGCCGGACTCTTCCTCGGCGCCGGCTCCGTGATGCACGGCATGAACGACGAGGTCGACATGCGCAAGTACGGCGGGCTGCGCACGTACATGCCCGTCACCTTCGTCACCTTCGGCCTCGGCTACCTCGCCATCATCGGCTTCCCGGGCCTGTCCGGCTTCTTCTCCAAGGACAAGATCATCGAGGCCGCCTTCGCCAAGGGCGGTACCGAGGGCTGGATCCTGGGCGGCGTCGCCCTGCTGGGCGCGGCGATCACCGCCTTCTACATGACCCGCGTCATGCTCCTCACCTTCTTCGGCGAGAAGCGCTGGCAGCCCGATGCCCAAGGCCACGCGCCGCACCCGCACGAGTCCCCGAGGTCGATGACCCTGCCCATGATCGTCCTGGCCTTCGGCTCGGTCTTCGCGGGCGGCTTCTTCGGCATCGGCGACCGCTTCCTGAACTGGCTGGAGCCCGTCACCGGCTACGCGCACGGGCACCCGCCGGTCAGCGCCCTGACCGTCACCCTGGCGACCATGGTGGTCCTGGTGATCGGCGTCTCCATCGCCTGGGCCATGTACGGCCGCAGGCCCGTCCCGGTCACCGCCCCGCGCGGCTCGCTGCTCACCCGGGCGGCCCGGCGGGACCTCTACCAGGACGACCTCAACCACGTCGTCCTGGTCCGCGGCGGGGAACACCTGACCCGCTCGCTCGTCTACGTCGACCACAGCCTGGTCGACGGTGTGGTCAACGGGACGGCCGCCTCGGTCGGCGGACTCTCGGCCCGGCTGCGCACGCTGCAGAACGGCTACGCCCGCAGCTACGCGGTCTCGATGTTCGGGGGCACGGCGATCGTCATCGCCGTGACCCTGCTGATGAGGGCGGTGTGAGATGAGTTTCCCGCTTCTGACGGTGACGGCCGTGGTCCCCGCGGTCGGCGCCGTCCTGACGGCGGCCGTCCCGGCCGCCCGCAGGACCGTGGCCAAGTGGCTCGCACTGTTCTTCTCGCTGGCGACGCTCGCCCTGGCCGTGCTCGTCGCGGTCCGCTTCGAGCCCGGCGGCGACCGCTACCAGCTCACCGAGTCGCACGCCTGGATCAAGGACTTCGGCGTCCGCTACGAACTCGGCGTCGACGGCATCGGGGTGGCGCTCATCGCGCTCACCGCCGTACTGATGCCGTTCATCATCCTGGCCGGGTGGCACGACGCCGACCAGCTGGAGACCAAGAACCGGCGCTGGCGGCCGACCCAGGGCTTCTTCGCCCTGATCCTGCTGGTCGAGGCGATGGTGATCATCTCCTTCGAGGCCACCGACGTCTTCCTCTTCTACGTCTTCTTCGAAGCCATGCTCATCCCGATGTACTTCCTCATCGGCGGCTTCGGCGACCGCGCCCACAGCGGCGCCGACGAGAAAGCCGCCGCGCAGCGCTCCTACGCGGCCGTCAAGTTCCTCCTCTACAACCTGGCCGGCGGCCTGATCATGCTGGCCGCCGTCATCGGGCTGTACGTGGTCGCCGGGAACTTCTCGCTCCAGGAGATCGCCGCCGCCCGCGCCGACGGCACGCTCGACATGGCGACCAACACCGAGCGGCTGCTCTTCCTCGGCTTCTTCTTCGCCTTCGCGGTGAAGGCCCCGCTGTGGCCGCTGCACACCTGGCTGCCGAACGCGATGGGCGAGTCCACCGCCCCGGTAGCCGTACTGATCACCGCGGTCGTCGACAAGGTCGGCACCTTCGCGATGCTCCGCTTCTGCCTCGGACTCTTCCCCGAGGCCAGCAAGTGGGCCACCCCCGTGATCATCGTCCTGGCCCTGATCAGCATCATCTACGGCGCGCTGCTCGCGGTCGGCCAGCGGGACATCAAGCGGCTGATCGCCTACGCCTCGATCTCGCACTTCGGCTTCATCGTGCTCGGCATCTTCGCGATGACCTCCCAGGGCCAGTCCGGCGCCACCCTCTACATGGTCAACCACGGGATCTCCACGGCCGCGCTGATGCTGGTGGCCGGCTTCCTGATCTCGCGGCGCGGCTCCCGGCTCATCGCCGACTACGGCGGAGTGCAGAAGGTGGCCCCGGTCCTCGCCGGCACCTTCCTGATCGGCGGCCTCGCCACCCTCTCCCTGCCGGGCCTGGCGCCCTTCGTCAGCGAGTTCCTCGTCCTGGTCGGCACCTTCGCCCGCTACCCGGTCGCCGGGATCATCGCCACCGTCGGCATCGTGCTGGCCGCGCTCTACACCCTGGTGCTCTACCAGCGCACGATGACCGGACCGGTACCGGAGAAGATCCGCGCGATGCCGGACCTGCGGGTGCGCGAGGTCCTCGTCGTCGCCCCGCTGATCGTGCTGCTGATCGGGCTCGGCGTCTACCCGAAGCCGCTGACCGACATCGTCAACCCGGCGGTGGAACACACCATGTCGGACGTGAAACAGACGGACCCGAAGCCCGAGGTTCCCGTACGGGACGCGGCTGTCGAGGCCAAGAACGGGGAGGCGGCGAAGTGAGCGCCCTGACTGCTGCCCACAGCCTGTGGACGCTGGCGGCCGAAGGACCGGTCGACCGCATCCAGGCCCCCCAGATCGAGTACGCGCAGCTCGCGCCCACGCTGATCGTGATGGGCGCGGCGATCCTCGGCATCCTCGTCGAGGCGTTCGTCCCGCGCCGCGCCCGCTACTACGTCCAGGTGTCCCTCGCCCTCGCCGCGCTGGCCTCGGCCTTCGCGGCGGTCATCGGCCTCGCGGCCGGCGGGTACGGCTCCACCGAGGCGAAGATCGCCGCGATGGGCGCGATCGCCGTGGACGGCCCGGCCCTCTTCCTCCAGGGCACGATCCTGCTGGCCTCGGCCGTCGCCTTCCTCACCTTCGCGGAACGGCGCCTTGACCCCGCCGCGCACGGCAACCGGGTGGACTCCTTCGCCGCCCAGGCGGCCTCCGTACCCGGCAGCGACAGCGAGAAGGCCGCCGTCAAGGCGGGCTTCGCGACCACCGAGGTCTTCCCGCTGGCCATGTTCGCGGTCGCCGGGATGCTGATCTTCCCGGCCGCCAACGACCTGCTGACCCTCTTCATCGCGCTGGAGGTCTTCTCCCTCCCGCTCTACCTGCTCTGCGCCCTCGCCCGCCGCCAGCGGCTGATGTCGCAGGAGGCGGCGGTCAAGTACTTCCTGCTGGGCGCCTTCTCCTCCGCCTTCCTCCTCTTCGGCATCGCCCTCCTCTACGGGTACGCGGGCTCGGTCTCGTACGCGGTGATCGCGGACGTGGTGGACGGCACCGTCACCCGGCTGGACCCGGCGCTGGCGGGCACCATGGGCAACGACGTGCTGCTGCTCATCGGCGGCGCGCTGATCCTGACGGGCCTGCTCTTCAAGGTCGGCGCGGTCCCCTTCCACATGTGGACCCCGGACGTCTACCAGGGCGCCCCGACCCCGATCACCGGCTTCATGGCGGCGGCCACCAAGGTCGCGGCCTTCGGCGCGCTGCTGCGACTGCTGTACGTGGTCCTGCCGGGTCTGCGGTGGGACTGGCGGCCGGTGATGTGGGGCATCGCCATCGTCACGATGCTGGCGGGCGCGGTGATCGCGGTGACCCAGACGGACGTCAAGCGGCTGCTCGCCTACTCCTCGATCGCGCACGCGGGCTTCATCCTGGCCGGTGTGATCGCGACGTCGGCGGAGGGCGTGCAGTCCGTCCTCTTCTACCTGGTCGCGTACTCCTTCGTGACGATCGGCGCCTTCGCCGTGGTCACGCTGGTGCGGGACGCGGGCGGCGAGGCGACGCACCTGTCCAAGTGGGCCGGGCTGGGGCGGCGTTCGCCGCTGACGGCGGCCGTGTTCGCGGTGTTCCTGCTGGCCTTCGCGGGCATCCCGCTGACCTCCGGGTTCTCGGGCAAGTTCGCCGTGTTCAAGGCGGCGGCGGAGGGCGGGGCCGGGGCGCTGGTCGTCGTCGGTGTCCTGTCGTCCGCGATCGCCGCGTTCTTCTACGTCCGGGTGATCGTGCTGATGTTCTTCAGCGAGCCGAAGGCCGACGGCCCGACCGTGGCGGTCCCCTCGCCGCTGACGATGACGGCGATCGCGGTCGGTGTCGCGGTGACCCTGGTGCTGGGCGTGGCCCCGCAGTACTTCCTGGACCTGGCCGGCCAGGCGAGCACGTTCGTCCGCTGACCGGTTCGCCGCACGGTTGCAGCAACGGCGCAGGGCCCGCCCCCGGGACAACCGGGGCCGGGCCCTGCGCCGTGTGCGGGGTTACTCGGGGCGCCGCCGCTTCGGCGTGATCGCGGTGAGGTCCAGGCCGATGGGGAACGGGACGGAGACCTTCAGGCGGTCGTGGAAGATGCCGGCGGCGACATAGGCGCCGGTGGAGGGGTCGAGTTCGTAGACATGGACCACGGCACGGCTGTCCTTGTTCTCGACGCGCCAGTAGTGCGGGATTCGGGCTCCTGCGTATTTGACCGGTTTGATGCCCCGGTCCCGTCCGACGGATTCAGGAGAGACCACCTCGACGGCCAGCCGCACAGCCTCGGCCGGGAAGCGGGTCTGCCGGTCACTCTCGATCACGGTCTCGTCGACCACGATCACATCAGGCTCGGGACGGTTGTGCCGGTCGATGTCGATGGTGAACTCGCGGACGACCTCCAGACCTTCCGGTACCAGTGACTGGAGCTGTCAGTTGAAGAAGTCGACCGCTCGTGAGTGGAAGAGGGTCTGCGGACCCACGAAGATCAGGCTTCCGTCGATCAGCTCCGTGTGCGGAGGCAGATTCGCAAGCGTGTCCAGGTCATCGGCGGTCCAGCCGCCCGGCGGGGGGATCGGCCAGCGGTGTTCCGGGTTCGTCGGTGTTCCCACGAGCCGGAGTTTCGCGGGTCCGTCCAGCGAATGGACGGGACTCGGCGGGGATTCGCTCCTACGGGGCATTTCTACGGGTGTTCGTGGGCGGTGGGGCAGGTGATGGCGGGGTTCCAGTTGTGGAAGGGGCCGGCGGGGTTGTTCTTGTAGCCCCACATGTGGAGGTCGTAGTGGATCGGCATCCCGGGGGAGTGGCCCGGCATCGGGCCGTCGAAGGGGAGGCCGAACATGGTGGGGCGGTCGTCCTTCGTCCGCAGGTCCTGGTCGGCGTCGGAGACCATCCACTCGACGGCGTAGAGGGTGCGCCCGCCGCCGGGGCCCTTCTCCGGGCCGTAGATCACCGCGGTCGGGCGGCTCGGGTCGGTCGAGCCCCAGCGGGACGGGTCGATGTAGTGGAAGCCCATGGCTCCCGGGCCGCGCGGGTTGGCCAGACAGTCGTCGGTGCGGACGTAGCCGTCGGCTATCGCGGCCCGCTCGTCCGCGTACTTCGCCGTCACGCGGTACGCCGTCGCCAGGTCGAGCACCGCCCGCCGGTTCGTGGGGTCGGGCGCCGGGCCGTCCACCGCCTGGGCCGGGGGGAGGACGGACAGGGCCATGGAGACGGCGGCGGCGCAGACGAGACCGGCCTTGAGCGGACGTGCGGACATCGGGGCTCCTGCCACTCGGGGGCGTTGCGTCCACCATCCCGGCGCGGCGGGACCCGTGCACGCGGCATGCCCCCAAACGGGTCCGGCGGGAGCGCGGGGCCCGTACGGCACGGGCTCCGGCCGGAGCCCGTGCCGTACGGGGCAGGTGGCAGGCAGCAGGTGCCCGGGGTCTACCGGGCGGCCGTGATCCGGCCGGTGACCTCGCCGAGGCCGACGCGGGTGCCGCCCGCGCCCGGGGCCCAGGCGGTGAGGGTGACCGTGTCGCCGTCCTCCAGGAAGGTGCGCTTGCCGTCGGCGAGTTCGATGGCGTCGCGGCCGTTCCACGTCAGCTCCAGCAGCGAGCCGCGTTCCCCGGCGGAGGGTCCGCTGACCGTGCCGGAGCCGTAGACGTCGCCGGTGCGCAGGGAGGCGCCGTTGACGGTCATGTGCGCGAGCTGCTGGGCTGCCGTCCAGTACATCGACGCGAACGGCGGCGTCGCGATCTCCTGCCCGTTGACCGCTACGGAGATCCGCAGGTCGAAGCCGCCGGGCCGGTCGCCGTCGGCGTCGTCCAGGTAGGGCAGGAGCGGGAAGTCCCGGGCGGGCGGGGCGACCCGGGCCGCGTCCAGCGCCTCCAGCGGGGTGACCCAGGCGGAGACGGAGGTGGCGAAGGACTTGCCGAGGAAGGGGCCCAGCGGCACGTACTCCCACGCCTGGATGTCCCGCGCCGACCAGTCGTTGAGGAGGAACAGCCCGAAGACGTGGTCCTCGAACGCGTCCAGCGCCACCGGCCGTCCCAGCTCGGAGGGGGTGCCGACGACGAAACCGACCTCGGCCTCGATGTCGAGCTTGACGGAGGGCCCGAAGACGGGCGCCGGGTCGGTGGGGGTCTTGCGCTGCCCGTGGGGGCGTACGACGTCCGTCCCGGAGACCACGATCGTGCCCGCACGGCCGTGGTAACCGATCGGCAGGTGCTTCCAGTTGGGCGTCAGCGCGTCCCCGTCGGGCCGGAAGATCCGTCCGACGTTGGTGGCGTGGTTCTCGCTCGCGTAGAAGTCGACGTAGTCGGCGACCTCGTACGGCAGGTGCGAGGTGATCGTGTCCAGCGGCAGCAGGTGCGGCTCCACGGCCGGGCGGTGGCCGGGGTCGGTGACCCAGGCGGTCAGCGCGCGGCGCACATCGCGCCAGGCGGTGCGCCCGGCGGCCAGCAGCGGGTTGAGGGAGGGCTGCCCGAGCAGCCCGGCGTACGGGGAACCGAGCGCGACGGCGGCGGCCCCGGCGTCGAGCACGTGCCCGCCGATGCGCACACCGATGCGGCGGCGGGGGTCCCGCGCGGTGGAGAAGACGCCGTACGGGAGGTTGTGCGGCCCGAACGGGTCGCCCTCGGGGACATCGAGGGGGCTCTGCTGGGGCATGGGATGCTGCCTCGCTTTCGACGCGGTCCGGGGGTGTCCCGGGCTGGTTGACACGTTACGTGGCGGGTGGTGGCTGCGGGAGGCCGGATTCGGGCGCTATTTGTAGGACTTGTCCAAAGGGGTCCGTATCCTTGGCGCCGTGACTTCAGCCCTCCCCTATGTCCTGATCGCCACCGACCTGGACGGGACTCTGCTGCGCGCCGGGGACACCGTCTCCGCCCGCTCGTACGAGGCGCTGGAGACGGCCCGTGCGGCCGGCGCCCGGCACATCATCGTCACCGGCCGCCCGGTTCCGCAGGTGCGCCACGTCCTGGACGGGCTCGGATATACAGGGCTCGCGGTGTGCGGGCAGGGAGCGCAGGTGTACGACGCGGCGCGCGGCCGTCTGCTGCACTCCGTCTCCATGGACCGGGAGCTGGCCGAGGTGGCCCTCGGCAAGATCGAGGCGGAGGTCGGCGAGGTCTACGCGGCCGTCAACCAGGAGGGGGTGGACGCGGAGATGCTGATGGAGCCGGGCTACCGGATGTGGCACCCGCACCTGCCGACCGTGCCGGTGCCGCGCCGCCGCGACCTGTGGGCGGCGCCGATCAACAAGGTGCTGCTCCAGCACCCCCGGCTGGACGACGACGAACTGACGCGCGTGGCCCGCTCGGTGGTCGGGGACCTGGTGAACGTCACCATGGCGGGCGAGCACACGGTGGAACTCCAGCCCCCGGGCACCGACAAGGCGAGCGGTCTGGCGCGGGCGGCGCGGATGCTGGGGCTGCCGGCCTCGGGGACGATCGCGTTCGGGGACATGCCGAACGACGTCCCCATGTTCGCGTGGGCCGCGCACGGGGTGGCCATGGCCAACGCCCACCGGGAGCTGGTCGCCGTCGCGGACGAGGTGACGCTGTCGAACGAGGACGACGGCATCGCGGTGGTGCTGGAACGGCTGTTCGGCCGGCCGGGGGTGTTTGTAGGTTTCCCCTAATGCCTGACGCGGCACTAGGGCACTAGCTCCCACCGGTACCCGCCGGCTCCCGCCCCGCGCCCCGGTTCAGCCCGCCGCGCGGGGCAGCCGGCGTTCCCAGGTGCGGTGGAAGACCACCTCCCCGCCCTCCCGGCACACCACCTCGTCCGAGGTCAGGAAGGCGCCCTCGTCGCACGACATCTCCGAACGGGTCTCCACCCGCGCGTCCCAGCCCAGCTCCGGCCGGTGGAACCGGAGGTCCCACCGGGAGCGGGTCCGGGCCGAGAGCGCGTCGTCCTGCTGGATCTCGTAGACCTCCCGCGCCTCCTCGGTGACCTCCAGCCCGTCCGGGTAGCACCGGATGCCCCCGTACGGGGTGTCCCCGTGACGGGGGTCCACCTCCAGCCGCCAGGTCCCGCGCGCGACGTCCCGTACGACCAGCCGTCGCGGAGGCGGTTCGTCCAGGGTGGCCGGGGAGGCCACGACCGGCGGGGGCGACTGCTCCGGCGGGCCGAAGGCGACGCCCCCGTCCGTCGCGGACCGGGACCGGACCGGGAGGGTCAGCGCGCTGCCCGCCGGGTCCAGGGTCCAGCCCGCCTCCGAGCCCGCGCGCGGCCAGAGCCACGGCCAGTACGCCGAGGAGAGCCCGAGGCGGATGCGGTGGCCGGGCGCGAAGGCGTGGCCGATGCCGCTCAGCTCGAAGTCGACGTCCTCGTACGCGCCCACCGGCCACGGGTCCGCCCGGCCCGGGCCCCGGCGGGCGGAGAGGTTCAGCGCGCCCCGGGTGACCAGCGTCGAGGAGCCGTCCGGGGCCACGTCGCAGAGCCGGGCCACCACCTGCCCGTACGGCACGTCCAGCCGCAGCCGCAGGAGCACCGAGGGCCGCCCCAGGATCTCCAGCGGCTCCCCGCCCTCCACCGGGAACTCGAAGCAGGCCGACCGCGCGTCCTCCTCCCGCTGGTCCGGCGGCAGGTCCGCGTCGTCGCCGAGCGGGCACGGCCGGCCCGCGTCCACCCCGGTGTGCTGCGGCGAGACGACGGCCACCGGCGCGCCCTGGAGCCCGTACGGGACGGGGACGACCGAGGCCCCGGGCAGGTGGCGGTCCCCGGCCCAGCGGCCCGGCAGCTCCCCGTAGCGCGTGGCCGGCGGGTGGGAGGCGCTGATCCAGGAGCGCAGCAGCGGCTCGTCCATCACGCCGTTCTCCTCGCCCTTGAGCCAGTGGTCCCACCAGCGCAGGGTCTCCTGGAGGAAACCGATCGCGGGGCCCGGCGAGAACCCCTGGTCGGGGTACTGGTGCGACCACGGCCCGATCAGGCCCCGGACCCGGGTGGGCGGCAGGTGCTGGACCAGCCGCAGCACGGTGTCCCGGGACGGCTCGTGCCAGCCGCCCACGGCCAGGACCGCCGCGCCGCCCGTGACCAGCCCGCTGCCCGCCCCGGGCCCGCCGCTCGTGCCGTCCGCGCCGCTCGCCCCGTACTCCTCGCGGGGGCTGCCGTGGCGCCAGTAGGCGTCCCGCGTCTGGTGCGCGAGCCAGGTGTGGACCGGTGGTTCGAGCCCGGCCAGCCGGTCCAGCCACTGCTCGCGCCAGCCGTCTCCGACGAAGGCCGGGTCCGGCGGGCACGCGGCGCGGGCCAGCGCGGCGGCTCCCCGCGCGTGCAGGCCCGCGGCCGACACCGAGCCGCCCGCGTACGGACCGCCGTTGTCGTACCGGTCGTCCGTCGGGCAGACGGCGACGACCGCCTTGAGCGGCCCGGGGCCGAGCGCCGCGATCCGCAGGCTCTCGGAGGCGCCCCGGGAGATCCCGAACAGCCCCACCGACCCCGTGCACCACGGCTGCTCCGCCAGCCACCGCACCACCGCGACCCCGTCGGCCGGCTCCCGCCCGTCGTACGGGTCGCCCGGCCGGCCGCCGCCGCACCCGTGGCCGCGCGCGTCCACCCGTACCGAGGCGTAGCCGTGCCCCGCGTACCAGGGGTGGCGCTGCCCGTCGCGCGGCGCGGTCCGGTCCGTCAGCCGGTCCGGCCGGTACTCCAGCAGCGCCGGGACCGGCTCTGCGGTCACCGGGCGCCAGATCCGGGCGTGGAGCCGCACGCCGTCCGGGAGCGGAATCCGGACATCCTCATGTGCGGTCGGGTACGGGTGGTCCGGGCGGACGGCCGCCCGTCCGGGGGAGGCGTGGCCGTCCCCCGGTGGCGGCTGTTCCACCGCCGGTTCGGGGGTTTTGTCCCCGCCGGTCGAGGTTCTGGACAAAACGTATTCTCCGGTTGAGTGAGGCTCCTCCCGAACATACCGGCGTATATCGGACGGTGCGCGGGTCGCCGCCGGACGGGCGCTCTCCGTGATCGAAAACAGACCGGATACGCTGGCTTGAGTGATGGCAGCGACACATTGACAATCCATGTGGTCGTCAGCGTGATCGTCAGCAGACAGGAGTACCCCTCGTGACCGTCGTCGGGCCGTTCGGACTGAGCGTGCGGGACCAGGCTCTTGAGACCGATGTCCAGGCCGGACTGGCCGCCGTCGAGGCGGGTCTGCTGGAGGCCACCAAGAGTGAGGTCCCCTTCATCACCGAGGCCGCGCAGCACCTGGTGCGGGCCGGAGGCAAGCGGTTCCGGCCGCTGCTGGTGATGCTCGCGTCCCGTTTCGGCGACCCCTACGCCCCCGGAATCGTGCCTTCCGCCGTGGTCGTGGAACTCACCCACCTGGCGACGCTCTACCACGACGACGTCATGGACGAGGCGGACGTGCGCCGCGGGGTCGCCAGCGCCAACGCCCGCTGGGGCAACTCGGTGGCGGTCCTGACGGGTGACTTCCTCTTCGCCCGCGCCTCGCACATCCTGGCGGACCTCGGACCCGAGGCCGTACGCATCCAGGCCGAGGCGTTCGAGCGGCTGGTGACGGGCCAGATCCTGGAGACGGCGGGCCCGCGCGACGGCCGCGACCCCGTCGCCCACTACCTCGACGTGATCGCCGGCAAGACCGGCTCGCTGATCGCCGTCTCCGGCCGCTTCGGCGCGCTGATGTCCGGTGCCGACGCCTCGGTCGTCGACATCCTGACCCAGTACGGCGAGCGGCTCGGCACCGCCTTCCAGCTCGCCGACGACGTCCTCGACATCTCCTCCGACTCGCACGAGTCCGGCAAGACCCCCGGCACCGACCTGCGCGAGGGCATCCCGACCCTGCCCGTGCTGCTGCTGCGCGAGGCGGCCGAGCGGGACGGGCGCGAGGAGGACCTGGAACTCGTACGCCTCCTCGACGGGGACCTCACGGACGACGCCCGCCTCGCCGAGGTCCTCGCCCGGCTCCGGGTCCACCCCGCGCTGGAGCAGGCCCGCCGCGACACCGTCCGGTACGCGCAGGACGCGCGGGCCATGCTCGCGCCGCTGCCGGAGTGCTTCGCGAAGTCGGCCCTGGAGGAGCTGTGCGACGCGGTGGTGCACCGCGCGGGCTGACCCCGCAGGACGGCGCCGCTCCGCAGGACGGAACGCGTCACCCCCGTAGCCACGCAGCCCCGTAGGGCGGATGCGCGGCGCCTGCGGTCCGGACGGACCCTGCGGCCTGTCCGGACGGACCCCGCGGAACGGGCCCTTCCGCCCCGACGACCCCTACGGGTCGGGGGCGAGGGGCCCTCGTCGTGTCATCCCACGGTCGTACGACGAGTTGATTCCGGGGACTGACGCCCCTGTCCCCCCGGTTTGGTCAGATGGAGTCATCACATCCCACCGGATCGGGTGAGTGTGACGACACGGGGGTCGTCACCATCGACACAGAGGGCAGGGCACTGACATGGCAGCGAAAACGAAGACTTCCCGCAGGATCGGCCGGTACGCCGTACCGGTAGCGGTGGCGGGCGTCGCCGCGATGACCGTGGTGCTGGTTCCGGCCCTCGCCAACGCGAGCGGCCCCGACCTGCCGAAGGTGACGGCGCAGCAGCTCATCGAGAAGATCGCCTCCTCGGACGTCCAGCAGCTGTCCGGCACCGCCAGGCTCAGCACCGACCTCGGCCTGCCGTCCTTCGCGAACGGACTGCTCGGCGGCGGCGGGGTGGCGGGCGGCTCCGCCGACCCGCAGGACAAGATCACGCAGCTCGCGTCCGGCACGCACACCTTCCGCGTCGCGGCCGACGGCCCGGACCGCCAGAAGCTCACCTTCCTCGACGGGAAGGACGAGTACAGCCTCATCCACAACGGCGACGACGTGTGGGGCTACGACTCCAAGTCGAACGAGGTCTTCCACCAGAAGAACCCCGGCGGCGGCTCCTCGGACGGGCACAAGACCGGCGACCGGCTCTCCGCCTCGCCCCAGCAGCTGGCCCAGGACGTCCTGAAGGCCGCGGGCCCGACCACGGACGTCACCGTCGGCGACACCGCGCAGGTGGCCGGGCGCGACGCCTACCAGCTGGTGCTCAAGCCCAAGCAGAGCGGCTCCACGGTCGGCTCGGTCCAGATCTCGGTGGACGCGAAGAACGGCGTGCCGCTGCGCGTGCAGCTGCTGTCCAGCCAGGGCGGCAAGCCGATCGTGGACGCGGGCTTCACCAAGATCGACTTCGCCGCGCCCGCCGCCGACACCTTCGCCTTCACCCCGCCCAAGGGCGCCAAGGTGAACGAGGGCGGGACCGGCGAGGGCCAGGACGGCCACGGCAAGGGCGAGCGGGACAAGGGCGAGCGGGACAAGGGTGGCCACGGCAGCGGGTTCAAGGCCCTGGAGTCCTTCCCGGGCCTGGGCGCTCTGACCGGCGGCGCGAACGGCGCGGGCGACGTCAAGGTGCTCGGCGAGGGCTGGGCGACCGTCGCCCGGATCGACACGGGCGCGGGCAAGAACCTCAAGGAGCTGGAGAACGACAAGGACGCCCCGAAGGAGGCCAAGCAGTTCCTGAACTCCCTCGGCGACAAGGTCTCCGGCTCGTTCGGTGAGGGCCGGATCTTCTCGACCCGCCTGGTCAACGCCCTGATCACGGACGACGGCAAGGTCTACGTCGGCGCGGTCACCAAGGACGCGCTGGTGAACACGGCCAACTCCGCCAAGTAGGCCGAGCGGGCCCGGTAGGCCCGGCAGGCAATCGGCCCGGCCAGCAGGCCCGGCCAGCAGGATCGGCCCGGTGGGCCGAGGAGCATCGCAAGCCCCCCCCCAGGGAGGCGAGGGTGGTCCGGGACTGTGTCCCGGACCACCCTTGTCCCGTTACCGGCCACCGGGCGCGGGGCCCGCTGTACGGTGGACGACATGTCGAGAAACGTCACCATCCGCCTGGAAGAAGAGTTCCACGAGCGCCTGAAGGCCCGCGCGGCGGCACTGGGGACGACGGTCACCGCGCTGATCACCGAGGTCACGGAACGCGAACTCGACGAGGACCGCAAACGCTTCCTCTCCGGCATCGACGAGTTCGCCGACCACTGGGGCTACTTCCAGGAGCGGTTCGGCAATTGAAGATCACCATGGAGTGGGCCTGGACCGCTCTGGCCCACCACCTCCCCTCCGATCCCGCCGTCTGGGACCCCTCCGGAGTGGCCGCCGCCGTCGCCCGGCACCGCAACGACCTCGTCCTCGTACCCGAACAGCCCGCCCCGGACACCGCGTGGCGGGCCGCCGCGTTCCTGCACACGCTCGCGGTGTGCCCGGCGCTGGAATCCCCGATGAACGAGTTCTACGCCGCCGCCGCCACCCGCTCCTACCTGCGGGTGGCCGGGGCCGGGCAACTGCCCTCGCCGGAGGTGCTCGGCGACCTGGTCGAGGCGGCGAAGCTGGGCCGCGCGGACGTCGCGGCGGTCGCCGAGGAACTGCGCGCCCGGATTCAGACACCCCTGCCGGCCTCGCTGCGCGGCCGTACGGAAGGCGGCGCGTAGCGGGGCCGGCGGGCGTGTCGTCGGGGCCGGGCCGGGGCCCGGATCGGGGTCCGGGTGCGTCCCCGGGGCCGGACCCGGGGACGGGTGAGGTCCCGCGGCCGGGCTAGAAGGTGATCTTCCAGCTGTTGATGTAACCGGTGTCCGCCGAGGCCACGTCCTTGGCCTGGAGCTTCCAGATGCCGTTGGCCGGCTCGCTCGACGCGTTGACCGTGTACGAGGCCACGATGTTGTCGGCCGAGTCCGTGCCGGAGGAGTTCTTCAGCCGGTACGCGGTGCCGTCCGGCGCGATCAGGTCGAGCTGCACGTCACCCCGGTAGGTGTGGACGATGTTCACGTCGACCTTGGTGGTGGCCGGGGCGTTGCCCACGACCCCCGCGACCGTGACCGGCGAGTTCGCGGCGGCACCGGGGGAGTCCGGGATGTTCACGTCCGCGGTGTTCTCGAAGGACGGGCCCGGCGGGACCGGTGTGGACGCCCCGAGGTTCCAGATCGCGTAGGCGATGGCGTCGGCGTTGCGGTCCAGGGCGGTGTCGTTGATGTTCGCCAGGCTGTCGCAGGCGGAGTGGTAGCAGCGGTCGAACGCCTGACCGGAGGTGCCGCCCCACTTCTGGGCCTGGGCCGCCGTCTTGAGGTAGTCGGCTCCGGAGAAGAGGCCGCCGACGGGGATGCCCACGTTCTTGAACGGCGCGTGGTCGGAGCGGCCGTCGCCCTCGGTCTCGATCTCGGTCGGGACGCCGAGGCCCGCGTAGTAGTTCTTGAAGGTCTGCTCGATGGTGGGGTCGTCGTCGTAGACGAAGTAGCCCGGGTTCGGCGAGCCGATCATGTCGAAGTTCAGGTAGCCGGAGAACTTCGCGCGCTCGGCGGCCGGCAGGTTGTTGACGTAGTACCTCGACCCGACCAGGCCGAGCTCCTCCGCGCCCCACCAGCCGAAACGCAGGTGCTTTGTGGGCTGGAGGCCCGCGCGGGAGACGGCGAGGGCGGCCTCCAGGACGGCCGCGGAGCCGGAGGCGTTGTCGTTGATGCCGGCGCCCGAGGTCACCGAGTCCAGGTGCGCGCCGGACATCAGGACCACGTTGGGGTCCCCGCCCGGCCAGTCGGCTATCAGGTTGTAGCCGGTGGCGCCGCTGGTGGTGAAGGTCTGGAGCGTGGTGGTGAAACCGGCCGCGTCCAGCTTGCCCTTCACGTAGTCGATCGACGCCTTGTAGCCGGGCCGGCCGTGGGCGCGGTTGCCGCCGTTGGCGGCGGCGATGGTCGAGAACTGCGTCAGGTGGGCCTTGACGTTGGCCAGCGGGATGTCGGGCGGTACGGGCGCCGCCGTGACCGCCGTGGGTGCGGCGAGCGCGGCGGGTGCGGTGGAGGCGAGCAGCCCCGCGACCGCGAACGCGGTCACGGCGGCGAGGTGCCGGGAGACGGACAGGCTCATGTGGGGGCTCCGGGATTCCGCGGGGATGTGACGGAACGTGCGGGGATAGAGCGGTGAGCAGGCGAGCGGTCGTGCGTCAGTGAGGCAGTGCGAGCTGATGTTCGGCGAGGACATGACAATAAGTCAAGACCGCGATCCGGTCAGGAGGGTTCGTTGAGCGGACGGTCCCCGGTACGGGTGTTCTGCACCGGGGACCGTGAGACCACGGGGACGCGCGAGGCGGAGGCACCCGCCCGGCCCGGGGCCGCCGGAGACGGCGGGGCCGCGCGGGCCGTCCGGGTCGCGGAGCCGCGCGGGTTACGGGGCTACGCGGGCTCGCGCGCCGGGGCCGGGGCCGGGGCGGTGGCGGCGGTGCCGGAGGCGGCGGCGGGCGCCTTCGGGTCGGCGAGGAGCCGGGCCCTGGTCCGCCGGGCCGTCCGCAGCGCGTCCCAGGTCAAGATGGCGAGCGCGGCCCAGACGAGGGAGAAGCCGGCCCAGCGCTCGGGCGGCATCGCCTCGTGGAAGTAGAGGACGCCGAGCGCGAACTGGAACACCGGAGCCATGTACTGGAGCAGCCCGAGGGTGGACAGCGGGACCCGGATCGCGGCGGCGCCGAAGCAGACCAGCGGGACGGCGGTCACCAGCCCGGTCGCGGCGAGCAGGGCGGAGTGCCCGACGCCCTGCGAGGCGAAGGAGGACTGTCCCTGCGCGGCCAGCCACAGCAGGTAGCCCAGCGCGGGCGGGAACAACAGCGCGGTCTCGGCGGTCAACGACTCCAGCCCGCCCATGTTGATCTTCTTCTTGAGCAGCCCGTACGCGGCGAAGGAGAAGGCGAGCGTCAGCGAGATCCACGGCGGCCTGCCGTAGCCGATGGCCAGGACGAGGACGGCGGCGAAGCCGATGGCGACCGCCGCCCACTGCGCGCGGCGCAGCCGTTCCCCGAGCACGAGCACGCCGATCGCGATGGTGACCAGGGGATTGATGAAGTAGCCGAGGCTCGCCTCGACGACCTGGCCGTTGTTGACGGACCAGATGTACAGGCCCCAGTTCACGCTGATCACCGCGGAGGCCAACGCGGTCAGGCCGAGCTTGCGGGGCTGCCGGAGCAGCTCGCGTATCCAGGCCCAGCGCCGCAGCACGAGCAGCGCCACCCCGACCGCCACCAGCGACCAGACCATGCGGTGCGCGAGGATCTCGACGGCGCCGGAGGGCTTGAGGAGCGGCCAGAAGAGCGGCACCAGGCCCCACATGCCGTATGCGCTGAATCCGTAGAGCAAACCCGTGCGTTGCTCGTTCTGTGCCTTCACGGCTTTCACGGGCCCTCCCCTTACGACTTCCGGCCAACCTCACGACCGTAGCGCCGCACTGGCCGGATGTCATGCCCGTTGCCCAGAGATGCTCATGACACCGCCGGGGGTTGCGCACCGGCGGCCGAGGGCCGAAGACCGTGCGTCGAGCAGCCGTGCGTCGTACGTCCAGGTGCGACAGGGCCCGGTTCTGCTGGACGGCCGGGCCCTGGGACGTCCTGGAGTCCCGTGGGGTGGAGGTTGGGTGCGGTGCGGTGCGGTGCGGTGCGATGTGGGTGGGTGGGTGGGTGGGTGGGTGGGGTCGGGCGGGTGTGGTCGGTGTTAGGGGATGGTCCAGGTGTTGGTGCCGGTGAGGAGGGTGGTGAGGTTTCCGGGGCCTTGGGTGGTGGTGGCGGTGGTGATTTGTTGGTTGGTGAGGT
>NZ_JBITDK010000038.1:0-14950 GCF_044454165.1 Streptomyces sp. NPDC051567
TTGTACTGGACGTACTTGCGTGGTCCGACAACGCGGCGAGGCGCCGTGCCGGGCGTCGAGGGCCGGTGAACCTTTCCGGTCACAGCACTAGGCCCCCAGGATCACAGGACGGGACCACACGACGGAACCGCAGGACCACGGGACTCTAGGACCACGGGAACCCAAGGGGAGAGATGCCGGGCTACCAGGAGATCATGCGCACGGAGCTGTCCGCCCTCAGCACGGCCGCCGACGGCTGGAAGGACATGGCGAAGCAGTTCAAGACGCTCGAAGACGTGTACGAGAAGGAAGTCCAGAGCGTTTCCGCAGGAAACGGCTGGCTGGGCGAGAGCGCGCAGGTGGCCGGCGTCAACTCCGCGATCACCCGCAAGGAGTTCGACGCGGCCCAGAAGGAAGCGCTGGCCATGGAGTCGCTGCTCCGTGACGCGCACACCCGGTTCACGGACCTCAAGGCCAGGGTCCGTTCGGCCGTCTCGGACGCCCAGGACGCCGGCATGAAGGTCTCTGACCAGGGCGTCGCCGGCTACGACTTCAGCAAGGTCGACGCGGTCACCGCGCAGTCCGTGCGCCGCGACCCCGACCTCCCCGAGACCGAGCGGATCTACACGCGCCGGATCATGGACGCGGTCAAGGCGGTCACGGAATTCGACGAGGACGTCAAGACCGCCCTGCTGAACGCGTCCGGGGCCGACGGAACCTCGCCGTTCGGGTTCAACTCCAGGGCCGTCGGTGACGTCGAGGCCGTGGAGTCACTGGCCCTCACGGAGAAGATCCGTTCGGGCGACGCCTCCGCGCAGGAGCTGAAGCACTACCGCGACCTGCTGCGCGAGAACTCCGGGGACCAGCACTTCAGCGAGGCGTACCTGCACGCGCTGGGCGCGAAGGACACCCTGCTCCTGGCGGACCAGCTGAACCTGGCGGCCCACGAGCGCGGCGCCTCGGCGAGCGACAAGAAGCTCTACGAGTCGATCAACGCGGGCCTCGCGACGACGATCGCCTCGGGCACCAAGGACCCGGACGGCTACGCCTACAAGCCCTTCGTCGCCGGCCTCAAGGCCGAGGGCGCGGAGCTCGTCGCCAAGGGTACGAGGCCGACGTACGGCTACCAGGCCCTCGTGACCCTGATGGAGAACGGCGACGGCTACGGCAAGCAGTTCCTCAACGACATCGGCCACGGCATCATCGAGGCCGAGAAGTCACGGCCGAACATGTACCTCCACCACTACGACGCCGGCCGCCCGAACCTGGCCGCCGACCCGCTGGACGGCCTGCTGGGCATCATGGCCAAGGAGCCGGACGCGGCCACGCACTTCCTCGACCCCGCCGCGCCCGGCAACAAGAACGACCACCTGGAGTACCTGCTCACCGACCGCACGTGGCACGACTCCTGGATGTCGGCCCCCGGCGGCCCCCCGATGGAGCTCGGCGACCCGTACAAGGCGACGGGCCTGGGCGCGGCCATCCAGGCGGCGGCCACCGGCCACGAGGACGGGCAGCCGCTGGGCGCGCCCGGCCCGCACACCGAGGGCCAGGCCCGCGTGATGCACCACGCCGTCCGGTTCCTCGACGGCGAGATGAACGGCGACAAGTTCCCGGAGGACCTGGCGAACATCCGCCAGCCGATGGCCAAGGCGCTCGCCGACTACGTGGCCGACACCCACATCATCTTCAACGGCCAGGAGTCCGACTACGGCGGCGCCCGTGGCCGCGACTCCATCCACGGCTCGGGCGACGAGGCCCACCTCGCGGTCGGCCAGGGAAGCCTGGTCCGCGTGGTCCGCGGCATCGCGGACGACGGCCCGGCCTTCGCCCTGCTGTACGAGGCGGAACGCTCCTACGCGGCCGGACAACTCGCCACCGCCCCGGCGTACGACGGCGACCGCACGCACGGAGCCAGCGCGGACTGGGACCATCGCGGCCGGAACATCGGCATGGCCATGGGAGCCCTCAACGGCATCGGTGCCGACGTCTACAGGGACAAGGAGGACGACCGGGTCCAGTGGGCGGAAGGTACGGCCGAGTACGCGGCGGCCGGGGCGAACGGGCTCATCGGTGAGATCCCGTTCGTGGGCTCAGCGGGAGGCGCGCTGATCGACGTGGCCAAGTACGAGTGGGTCACGGACGTCAAGAGCGAGGCCGAGCAGCAAGGAAAGAAGGATGCGAGTGGGAACTACTCGAATGGCATGGACGGGACGAACCTGCTGTTCGATCAATGGGCCGAAAGGCAGAAGATGGAAGAAAACCCTGCTTTCACATCGTCGAAGGACCGTGCGAATGATGGATACACAAGTGGACGGGACGCCGCCCGCTCGCACCTTCGGTCGTGAGTTCCGCAAGGCCGGCGCGCGGTCCACGGCTGTGCTCGCCTGTGTGCTGATGGTGGCATCGTGCGCCCCTGGCGAGCCCGAGGCGAAGACAGACCATCTGTGCGAGATCACCGGCCCCTCCGAGGAGGGGAAGCTGCTGCGGGAGATCTTCCGTACGGAAGAGTTCGGGACCGAGATCCAGAACGGCACGAGCCGCCTGACGGACCGGCTGGGGGACGAACTGCGGAAGATGGAGCCCCAGAAGGCGACCGACCGGGTTCACGCGTGCGCCTACCTGCCGGACCGTCAGAAGGGGGCCGGTCGAGCGACCTTCACCTTCGGCTGGGTCCCCTTGGACCTACCGAAGGAATCCGTGCGGTCCCTGCCCGGCGGAATCCGCTACGAAGTGAACGGCACGACCGGTGAAACCAACGACACCGCGTCGCTCCTGCGGGTCCAGTGCGACATGCCCGGTGACCTCGGCCCGCTGTCGAAGAAGGCCCTGCTCCTGGCGGACGTCTCCTACTCGGTCAACATCCCCCGCAAGGACGTGGACCAGGCGACCAGGGACCGGCAGACCGTCCTCGCCTACCTCATGACCCGGCGGGTCACCGAGGCTCTCGGCTGCGAGAACAAGCCGTTGGAGAAGGAACCCGTGGTGAGCCCGCTGCCCAGCCGGTGAGGGGCGCGGGCCGCTCACCGGCCGCGTGTGGTCCTGCGTGCGGTCACCGCGGCACACCGGGCCGTTCCGGCGCCGACGGCCAGGGGCCACAGCAGTGCCGCCGGGCCGGGTTCCGCGCCGCGCAGCGGTCCGTCCACGGCGGCGAGGGCGGCCAGGGTCACCAGCGGCCCGCGCACCTGCCGCAGCAGCGCGCCGAGCGGTCCCGTGTCGCCCAGGGGTGTCGCCGAGCCGAGCATCAGGTGGGCCGGGACCGGGCCCCGGTACGCGCTCACCAGCGCGGCACCGACCAGCGCGGGCACCGGGGCCGCCGGCACCAGCAGCCGGTCCGACCACAGGCCGGTCCCGGCGGCCACCGCCGCGCCCAGCCCGGACAGCACCAGCAGCCCCGCCGCGGGCACCGGCCCCGGGGCGGACCAGGGCAGGTGCGCGGCGCGCCGGACGTCGTCCGCCTCCAGCCGGGCCGGTTCCGCCAGTTGGGCGGCGGCCAGGTACCCGGCGGGCAGCGCCGTCAGCGTGACCGGGGCCGGTACGCCGTCCAGGCACAGCAGGGCGACGGCCACGGCCGCCCACACCACCGCCCGGGCCGTCCGTCCCGGCGCGCGCGGCAGCGCGGTCGCGTCCCCCACGTCCGTCAGCCGCAAACAAAGCACCCATCACGCCGCCCCCGCCGCCTCGTGAACCCGTACACGGACCGGCGCATGACACCGGCCGCCCCGGGGTGGGCAGGGCGCCGGGGCGGACTTCGCGCGCGGGGCCGTGTCCGAGGGTCCTGGAGGTGTCCAGGGGGCAGCGGCGACGGAGGTGATGGAGGTGATGGAGGTGATGGAGGGGTGATTCCTGGGATAGAGTGATCTTGTGCTCGCGACCGGGACTCCCGGTGGTGGGACCGGCGTTGGTGGTCCAAGGAAAGACACCCCACTTCCCGTGGGGGAATGCAGGTGCAAGGCCTGCCCAGCGCTCGATCAAGGCCCCGGCCTCCTCATGGAGGCCGGGGCCTTCGTGTCGTGCGGGTCGTACCGCTGCCCGGGTGACCGTCAGAAGCGGGCAGGGGAGGTGGCGGTGAGGGCGCGGTAGTGGCGGCGGGCGACCGAGTTCGTGCCGAGGGCCAGGGCGTCGGGTGCGAAGTGCGGCGGCCCGAGGTGGCGTTCGAGGGCGGGCAGGTAGTTCCAGCGCAGGCCCGGGTGGGCGGAGTGCGCGTAGTGGTGCAGGTCGCCGTAGGGGAGCCAGGTGGCGGTGGCGAGGGCCGCGAGGGCGCGGCTGCGGGGGTAGAGGCGCAGGCAGCGGCCCGCCTCGACCCGGGCCTTGGAGCCGGTGCGGTGCTCGGGGTCGAACCAGGTGTGCTCGGCGAACAGGCTCCACCAGGCGAGCAGCGGGTACAGCAGCAGCCGCGGGACCAGCCAGCCGAAGACGGCCGCGGGCCATCCCACGAGGAGGAGGGCGGCGGCCGGGACGGCGAGGAAGGCGAGCAGGCGGCCGGGCCCCGGGCGCAGTGCGTCCCGGAGCGAGGCGACGGTGACGGCCAGGCCGGCCGGGGTGAGCGGGTGGACCACGGCGAGGGCGAACCGGGACGGGCCGATGCCCGGCCGGAGCCCCGCCCGGGTGAGCTCGGCGAGGTTGGGGTCGGCGGCCAGGGTGGCGTGGGGGTGGTGGTCGCGCACGTGGCGCCGCCTTCGCGCGGGGACGGGCGGCAGGCCGAGCGGCAGGTGCGCGAAGACCTCGGCGAGGAACGTGTTGGCCCGGCCGGTGCGGGCGAGGACCCCGTGGACGGCGTGGTGGCTGAGCTCCTGGAGGTGCCGGAACTGGACGGCGACGCCCGCCGAGGCCACCGCGGCGCCCAGCGGCCCCTGCGCGGCGAGCAGCCACCATCCGGCGATCTGGACCCACTGTCCGGCCAGCAGCACCAGCGGGGTCACGTCGTTGGCGCGGGCCCGCTGGAGGGCTATGAGCCCGGCCGCGTCGGCGGTGCGTGGACGGCGTCGCCCGTAGTGGACGCGGTCGGCCTGGCGCAGGACGATGCCGAGGGCGATCAGGGACAGGGCGAGCAGCATGGGGCGGTCCCGGGAGACAGGGGCGGGCACGACCCCACCGAACGCCACACACCGTACATCTGGTGCACCGTAAGCCCTGGTGGCGGGCGTTGCCGTCAGCCGTCAGCCGGGCGACGATACGGGCCGGGCGGTGGTCACAGGCCCGCGACGGTGGTGGTGATGCGGGTCTCGTCCCAGGTGCCGGCGTCGAGAAGGGGGCGGGCGGCGGCCTCGTAGGTCTGCAGGACGCGGGGCGCGGAGTCGGAGCCGTGGCCCCAGACGGATTCGAAGCGGCCGGTCCAGCGGCCGATGCCCTTGAAGTACACGCTGGAGCGGCCCCGCCTGTAGCCGGCGTCGCCCTGTTCCTCCTCGACGAGGGCGGCGGCGCCCGCGAAGACGACGACGTCGACGGCCTGGTCCGCGCGGAGGCGGTCGCGGACGGCGAGGCCGCAGGTGACACCGAGGTCGCGGTGCTGGCCGACGAGGTCGAGGAGGGGCCGGGCGAAGTCCTGCCGGGCGAGGTCGGCGGCGTGGACGATGAAGAGCCGCTGGATGGTGCCGCCGCCCTGGAGGAAGCGGCGGTTGGCCGCGAGGTACTCGCGCCGTCCGGTGAGCAGGGCCGGGTCGGTGGTCAGGTCCGCGGCCAGGATGCGCTGCGGCTGGGCCCGGGAGTCGGTGACGGTGTCGACGAGCAGGGCCGACAGGCGCGGGACCTCGGAGGCGTACACGCGCAGGTGGCCGTCGGCGATCTCGCCGTAGTCGGAGATGAGTTCCGCTTCGAGCCGGGAGCGGACCCGGTCGTAGTACTGGGCGTCGTCCATGGCCTTGAGGTTGGTGACCCGGCGCAGGTGGATGAAGGTCCTGCGCATCCAGTAGTGGCCCGCGACCAGGACGAGGATGAGGGCGGCCTGGACGACGAGCAGCAGTTTCAGGTCGATCCGTTCGGCGGCCCAGCCGATGACGGGGACGACGAGGCCGGCGATGCCGACGGCGGCGCCGAGGGCGGGCGAGCCCAGGGCCCGGGCGGTCCGTCCGAGCGGACGGGGGTGGGCGTCGCTCATCCCCGGCGTTCCCGCTGCTCCCGCTGTTCCTGGCATTCCTGGCATTCCTGGTTCCTCCCCCGTGTCCGGCCCGGTCCGGCCGTGCGGTCCATCCTCCCCGGGCGGTCGCGCCCGGTCCGCCGATCCGGCGGATTCACCCCGCCCGGCGGCGGGTTCACCGCGGTCCGTGGCCGTCGGCCGTGCCCCGGGGGGCGCCGGTGCGGAGGGCGATGTCGTAGTCGATGTCCCAGCGGTCGGCGGGGACCAGGAGGTCCGCGGTCTCCACCGGGCGGTCGTCGCTGTCGTAGAAGGTGCGCTCGATCAGCATCGCGAGCGCACCGGCCGGGATGCCGAGCTGCTGTGCCTGGTCGCGGTCGGTCTGGACCGGCCGGAGCCGCTCCACCGTCCGGGCGACGGCGATGCCCAGGTGCGCCATCCGGTCGACGACGCTGCGCCCGCCGAGCGGGCCGCCGTCCGGCAGGACGACGACGCTCCGGCCGGTGATGGCCATCGGCTCCCAGCTGACGGAGGTCATCACCGGGCGGCGGCAGACGTCGAGGAAGTCGTACTCGGTCCGCACGCACAGGTCGCCTGGCGCGATGGCGAGGCGGGCGGCGACCTGTGCGGGGGCGGGGACCTTGGCGGTGCTCTGCGCGTCCCAGGTGGAGACCCCGGCCGGGGCGAGGCCGGCGCTGGGGTGTCCGGGCGCCGGGCAGCGGAGCATGCGCAGCCGCTCCTGCGGCGTGCGCACGTACGTGCCGGAGCCGGGCCGGCCCTCCAGGAGGCCCTCGGTGATGAGGAGTTCCTGGGCCTTGCGGATCACGTTGTCGCCGCCGCCGAACTCGGCTCCGAGCGCGGCCCGGGAGGGCAGACGGTGGCCGGGTGGCCAGGTGCCGTCGGCGATGCGCGCGCGGAAGGTGTCGGCGACGCGCTGGTAGAGGGCTGGGCTGCTGCCTGCCATGGTCCTCCCTCACCTGACTCCGTGCACCCGGCTCCGTGCACCTGACTTCATGCACCTGACTTCATGCACCCGACACCCGGCTCCGTGCGGGTCACACCTCGGGGCAACGCCCCGGCGCGACCGGTCGGTGCACTGGTTTGACAATCTAGTCCACTAGTTGAAAGCTAGTGGACTAGAAGTTGGTGGACTAGATTAACCCCGAGTGATCACTGCTTTCCGTCGACGGGTGAGTGACCGTGGCCAGCGCACAGCACAGCGGCATCATCCAGAGCGTCGTCGCCCGGCTCACCGAGCTCACCGGCCACCGGCCCCGGGTGAGGCAGGACGAGAGCGGTTCCACCGTCGAGGCCGACGTCACCCCGGAACTCACCGCCCACTGGCAGCGCCTGGTCGAGGTCCTTGAACTCGGCACGTCCTACGGGATGACCAACACCGCCGACGGCGGCTACGTCTGGCTGCGCGTCGAAGCGGGAGACCCGCCGGCAGCCCGTCCGGACGGCCTGCCGGACGACCTGGGCAGGTCATGACGGCGGGACCGCTCGTCGAGATCCCCTTCGCCAAAGGCCACGGCGCCGGAAACGACTTCCTGATCCTGGACGACGCCACCGGCCGCCTCGCGCTCACCGAGGCCGACGTGGCCCGGTGGTGCGACCGCCGCCTGGGCATCGGCGCCGACGGACTCCTGCGCGCCGTGCGCTCGGCCGCCGTTCCCGAGGCGTCCGCGATGGCCGGGCGGGCCGAGTGGTTCATGGACTACCGCAACGCCGACGGCTCCCCCGGGGCGATGTGCGGCAACGGCGCCCGCCTGCTGGCCCGTTACCTCGTCGCCGCCGGCCACTGCCCGCCCGGCCCGCTCACCCTCGCCACCCGGGCCGGTACGCGCCGCCTGCACGTCCCCGCGCAAGGGGCGCGGGGGACGGAGGGGGGCGTGCGCATCGCCATGGGGCGGCCCGTCCTGCCCGGACCCGAGGGCATCACCGTGACCGTGGGGGAGCGGAGCCGGCCCGCGCTCCACGTCGACGTCGGCAACCCGCACGCGGTGGTCCTCGTCGACGACCTGGCCCACGCCGGAGACCTCCTGGTGGCGCCGACGGTGACCCCGGCGAGCGCCTACCCGCTCGGCGTCACCGTCGAGTTCGTCCGCGACCTCGGCTTCGCCCGGAGCCCCGGCTCCCACCACCTGGCGCTGCGCGTGCACGAACGCGGCGTCGGCGAGACCCCGTCCTGCGGCACCGGGGCCTGCGCCGCCGTCGCGGCCGTCCGCCACCGGGACCCGCGCCCGGCGGGCCCGGCCCGCTACACCGTCGACGCCCCCGGCGGGCGGCTCCGCGTCGACGTGGCCGCCGACGGCTCCATGACCCTCACCGGCCCGGCCCGGATCGTCGCCCGGGGCACGCTCCGCCTCCCCGCGGCGAGCTGACCGGCCGTCGGGTCCGGAGGCGTCAGAGGAGGAGTTCCGCCGTCCCGGCCAGGATCAGGAGGCCGCCGCAGACGGCGACCACGGAGCCCAGTATCCGGAAGAGCAGGGTGGACACGAGGGACGGTGCCGGGCCGAGCAGGCCCCGGGCCTGCCTGCGGAGTTCCTCGCGGGCCTCGGCGCGGTGCTTCAGCGAGGTGGCCGCGCCCCGGAGGTTCAGGGCGAACGGGCCCCCTCCGACCACGCTGACCAGGCCGAAAGCGATCAGGACGATACCGGTGCTCATATGTTTTCCCCCAGGGTGTGACGTGAGCCCGCCCGCACCGGTTCCGAGGAGTTCCTCCTGCCGGGCGACAAGCTCCTGCCCGTCAGTTCGTCATCGGCCCCCACAACTACCCGCTGATGCGGCAGGACGGCAACCCTGTCGGCCGCGCACGTGGCCGGTGCCGGGCCGTGGGCCTCGGGCACCTTCGGCGACCCGGGTGCTCGCCGGGTGGCCGGTGGGGTTGTGGCGAGACGATGTTCGAGGGTCGAATGGGTGTCTGGAAAGGCACGAGGGAAGAACCCCCGCCGGCCGCGGTTGCCTAGGGTGTTGCCCGCACCGGGACATCGGTCATCCCCGACGGGGCGGGGACCGCTTTCCTGTGCCGGTCCGCACGGTTCCGTCTCGCCCCCACTAGGAGCATCGATGAATCATCCTCCCGGTATGCCAGGAATGCCAGGGATGCCGGGCATGGATGGCATGGCGTCCTCGGTGGACACGATCGGCGCCGTTCTGTTCCTCCTCTGGACCGCCGCGATGTGGGCCGCCGTCGCCGTGCTCGCGTACGCGAACCGCGGTGCGGTGCGGCCGTGGCTGTACAAGGGCGCGGTCGCGCTGATCGGGCTCGGGGTCGTGGGCCAGCTCGGCCACTTCCAGGAGCACGTCTCGCAGGCCGGTTACTGGGTCTTCCACCCGACGTCCCCGGCCTGGATGACACCGTGGGCCAACAGCCTCTCCCGGGGCATGGGGCAGGTCGACATGACCAAGCCCTCGCTGGGCATGGAGATCCTGCACCTCACCGGCAACCTCATCTTCCTCGCGGGGCTCGTCGGCATCGTGCTGATCACCAAGCGGGTCGCCGGAGAGCTGAAGTCCCGCAAGTGGGCCACGATGGGTGTCTGGATGCAGGGCATTCACGGGGTCGAGCACGTCGTCCTGACGCTGTCCGTCGCGTTGGGCGCCGACCGCGCGGTCGGGCTCTCGACCTGGTTCGGCGCGATACCGCCGGGACCCGCGCTCACGACGTACCGGGTGTGGTGGCACTTCGTCGCCAACTTGATCGGGACCGGCATCCTGGCCCTGTCGCTGTACCACCTGTGGCGCGAACGCCGGGTGGTCAAGGCCGCGTACGCGAGGGACAAGGCCCAGGCGGCCGTCGAGGACGACTCCACGGGTCCGCACACCGCCGGTTCCTCCGACGCCCCCGGGTCCGTCACGGCCACGGCGGTGTGCGCCGGGTGCGGGACGGTCACGGCGTCGGCCGGGGAATCCGGGTCGCACGAACCCGTACTGGCAGGACGCACCGGGTAGCGGGGCGCCTCTTCCTCTTCCTCTCCTTCTCCTTCTTCTCCCTCTTGCTCTTCCTCCGGTCGGCCGGGTGCTTCCCCGGCGGGAGACGGCGCCGGCGAGGACAGGAGGGGGGTGCGCTCCGGTGTGTCGGTCAGACAGCGCCAGCACAGACCCTCTGTCGAGGCCGCCCGGGTGCACCGGCCGTCCTTGCCGGAACACCGCAGCTCCGGCGGGACCGGATCGGACGGTTCGCGCTGGGGGAGGTACGGGGCGGGGCCGGGGACGCCGGTGCGGCTCTCGACGCAGTCCCGGCACTCGCCCTCGTTGCCCGGCCGGTGGGGGCGCTCGCACTTGGGGCAGCAGGGGCGTGGAGGAGCCGGACTGAAGGTTCCGTCGCCGGGCGGGCCGAGGAGGCCGCGCGCCCGCAGGTACCGGATCTCCGTACAGGCCCGGCACGTCTCCTTGCTGTGCCAGATCAGGCCCGCCTCGCACTCGGGGTCGGCGCAGCCCCACGAGGGCAGTGCCACCCCCAGGAGCCAGCGGCCGACGTCCCTGATGTCGGAGACCATCGTCCCGGCGAGACGGGTCGTGAACCGGTGCTGGAGGCGCTCCACGCTCGTGCCGTCCGCGAGCTGACGGTCGATCTCCTTGCCCATGCGGCGCAGGACGTATCCGCTCACCTCGCCCAGCAGGAACCGGACCGGTTCGAGCGTCTCCAGGGCCGCCCTGCTGAAGAGAACGGGGGCTCCTGTGTCGCTCCTGATCCGGGCGGGGGTGCCGGCGGCGGGCGCCGACAGGGGCCTTGCGGGAGGGGCAGCGGGAGCGGGAGGGCTCTGGGCCTCAAGGGCCGGATCGGCGGTGGCGGCGGCGGTGGCGGCGGTGCCTGCTGGGGAAGAACATTCCGCGCGGAGCGCGCCGCTGTCAACGTCGTCCCCGGGCCGGTCCGTCTCGCTCTCGCCCGGGCTCGCGCGCACTACCTGTAGTGCGCCTCCGGCGGATGGAAAGACTGTCCTTTCCCCCGGTCGGTGATTCCTGAGGTCTTCCTCATTCGCGAGGGAACCCTCACTGTTGTGCTCACCCGATCCCTCACCGATGGACGTACCCGAGGGCTCCGTGGGAGGCTCGAAAACGTCCATGGTGGACTCTTGTTCGAAGGGTGATGCGGTCGCGAAGACGTTGACCTGAAAGAAGTGGCGGCCCTGGAAGCCCTCCCGGCGTCCCACGGTGATCCAGCCCTTCTCCGCGAGCCTGCGGATGATCCGGCGTACCGCCACCGAACCGACCGGGCGGCCGGCCCGGAGACCGCGCCCGTGGTGGACGTGGGCGGCGATGTCACGGGCCGCCATCGGGATGTTGCGGGCGACGCCGTAGGAGATGGCGGCGTAGGCGCGCAGTTCGCGGGGGAGCAGGCACTCACTGGCGTGGACGGGGAGCCAGACGAAGCGTTCCCCGGGGTCCAGCGGCCGTATCTGGCGCCGGGCCGTCGCCCCGACACCGCCCGGCAGCGTGCGGCGGGCGTTCAGGGGCAGTTCGACGACGCCGTCCGAGGCGGGGGCCCTGAGCTGGGCTATCCCGCGCTCCACGGTCGCCACGGAGAGGCCGAGGTACTCCGCCAGCCGCCCCACCCCGGCCGTGCACCCCTCCGGACGCCTGGCGAGCGCCGCGATCTTGATGTACACGCTGAGGGCCGCGTTGTCGTAACAGGGCGACTCCACGAGCCGCATCGGTACTTTCACCCGGCTGCTGAAATGGCGTTTGACCAGGGAAACCTCGGAAGAGGCACCGGCGGGGGAGAGGGGGTCGGGCAACGAACTTTCAGGCAAGCTGTTTTCAGGCCAAGCTGGTTCGAGGGCCGACTGGAAATCCGGAGAGCTTTGGTCCATGATTGGCAGGTCTCTGTTGCAGGAGGCATCGCGGAGCCTCAATGGGTTGGGAGCGAAGCGAAGCAGTTCGCACGTGCTTGCCGGGCCAGCCCCGCAGCGCGCCTTCACCCAGTGAACTCGCAATCGGCGGGTGAAGAAGACGAACGGTCGCAACCCCGGTGTTTCGGGCACCGGGTTCGATCGTCGGCAAGGGAACGTGCAGGACCACTGTCAGCCCCGTCCGTTACATCGATCCTCCCCACCTGTGCGTGTCCGGGTACGGACCACCACAACAGTTCAGACCGACGTCATGTCCGTCATCTCCGTTGTCGCGGTGAAGGCGAAGGTACCGCCCTGGAGACCGTTCACGCGCACACTCCGGCGAGTGCCCCCGACGTCGGAGGAAGTCGTCTCCGCTTCGATCCAGCACGGAGTGTCGAATTCCACGTAGTGGTTGAACGACACGTCCATCGACGTCGGCATCATCGCGCCCCATGAGGGCTCCAGGGCGTGACCGGCCTGGCGGACCGACTCCAGCAGGAGCATCCCGGGGACGTGGTCCAGCGGGTGGTCGAACAGGACCGGATGCGCGGTGTCCACGCGCAACTGCCATCGCCAGCGCTCCTGCGTGGGCGACAGCACGATGTCCCGGTGGCGACGGCGCCCCGCGGTACCGCGCGAGACCGGGTCCGGCGGCATCGGCGCCGACTCGGACATCCGCGCCGCGTCCCCCCGGCCCACGCGCAGCCGTTCGTACACGGCCGGCGAGTAGTTGCTGAAACCGATGCTCGCCACCGCCAGGAGAGATTTGTCACGGACGGCCTCGATGTGCATGACCATCGAGGAGGGCACCGAGCGGTGACGGCGGACGTCGGAACACGTCACGTGCAGCGTGATCTCGGCGGGTTTCGTCGCGATGCGCATCGCCTGCGGGTTCAGCGCGTACTGCAGTCGGGTCCAGCCGATGTGGTGGCCGAGCGGGAGACCGTACCCCGTGTGGGACAGGAGCAGGCCGCACTGCCGGATCGTCTCGCAGAGCAACAGCGGGTCGTGCATGTCGTGTTCGGGTGCGTAGAACCCGTGGCTGCGTGGCCACTGGGCGCTGACGGTGAAGGCGTCGGTCCCCGTGTGCTCCCAACCCGTCAGGAACACCTCCGACAGCGCTGCCCTGTGGACGTACTCCCTGGGAACCGTGGTGGTCAGGCCCGGTACCGAACGACGTTCTGATGTTGTGAGCATGCCTCTCCCCTGGGGCGTGCGTATGTGGTGGCCAACGCATCTACCCGTCACGTGGGCCGATCTGTAAAATAAGGGTGTTCGTTTTTTTTGTCGAGAGGGATCGGGGCACCTGATGACCGAGCCGCGCCAGCAGCGGGCCGTGAAGACGCGGGAAGCGATCATCTACGCTGCCGCCCAGATCTTCGACGAGTGCGGGTACAGCGGCGCCAGCATCAGCAAGATCATGGAGCATGCCGGCGTCACCCAGGGCGGCATGTACTTCCACTTCAAGTCCAAGCAGGAGCTCGCCCGGGTGGTGATGGCGAAGCAGCAGGAGTTCGTCTCCTTCCCCGCGGGCGACCCCGGTCTGCAGCGACTGATCGACCTGACGTTCTTCATGGCGCACGCGCTCCAGACCAATGTGCTGGTGCGGGCCAGCGTCCGGCTCTCCGTCGAGCAGGGCGAGTTCGGGAAACCCGATGCCACCGCCTACCACGAGTGGGTGGATCAGCTGTGCTTCTTCCTGTACGCCGCCCGGGACCGGGGCGAGCTGCTCGACGACGTCGTCGAGCGGGAGGTCGCCGCCCTCTTGACCGGCGCTTTCGCCGGAGTCCAGATCTACTCGAACATCGCCACAGGCCGGGCCGACCTGACCGACCGTCTGGTCTCGCTGTGGCGGTACACGCTTCCGGCGCTGGCCCCCGCGCACGTCCGGGCCAAACTGGTCCTGCGGCCCCACGTCCAGGAGCAGGCGGCGTGAGGCCCCGGCGGGTGGCGCTCACCGGCGCCACCGGCTTCATCGGCTCGGCGGTCCTGGCCGAACTCGCCCGGATCAGGGACGCGACGGAGCCCGGCGCCGTGCACGTGCGCGTCCTGGGCCGGCGCCCTCCCTGGGTACCCGGCCAGGCCGACGAGTGGTACCCGGTGGACCTCACCGACCCCCGCAGCCTGCGCGGCGCCTGCGCGGACGCGGACGTCCTGGTCCACCTGGCCTCGCTGCTCGGCCCCGACGAACGCCGGTGCGCGGCCGTCAACGTCGAGGGGACGGCGGCGCTCATGGCGCAGGCGCGCCGGTCCGGGACCGGGCGGATCGTCCACCTGTCCACCTCGGCCGTCTACGGCCCCGGCCCCCACCGGGGGATCGCCGTGGACGCCGTCACCCCCGCGCCCGTCTCGCCCGCCAGCCGGACCCGGCTCGCGGGCGAGGGCCCCGCGCTCGCGGCCGGCGCGACGGTGCTCCGGCCCGGCCTGGTGATCGGCCCCGGGGACCGCTGGGTGGTCCCCGCGGTGGACCGGCTCCTCGCCTCCACCGGGGCGCTGTGGGACGGTGGGCGGGCGCTGCTCTCCCTGGTGGAGGTCGGCGACCTCGCCCGGCTCGTCGCCCGCCTCGCGCTCGGCCACCGGCCCCGGGGCCCCGCGGTGTGGCACGCCAGCCACCCGGAGCCCGTGCGCGCGGCCGACCTGGTCCGGGCGCTCACCGCACTGGGAGTGGTGCCGGAGGTGAGCGGGAACCTCTCCGTGGCCGAGTGCCTGGAGCGGATGGCGGCCTCGGACTGCAAGGTGAGCCCGCGTCAGTTCAAGATGGTCGCCCAGGACAACTGGTACGACAGCGCCCCGGTCTGGACCGCCGCCGGCTGCCACCCCGGCCCCGGGCCGCTGGCCCGCCTGGCCGGGGCCGCCCGCTGGTACCGGGAGCACCTGGCCCGGGTGTGAGAAGGGCCCCGCCCGGCAGCGTGTCGGACTCACGCTGCCGGACGGGGCCGGCCGGGACGTGGGGGGGGGGGGGTGGGGGGCCCCCCGCGCCCGGGGGGGCCGGGGGCCCGGCGCGGGGGGGGGGGGGCGGGGGGGGGGCTCCGGGGCCCCGCGGCCCGGGGCGGGGGGCGGG
>NZ_JBITDK010000038.1:14960-38452 GCF_044454165.1 Streptomyces sp. NPDC051567
TCCCCCGGCCCCGGGTTTGGGTCGGCCCCCGCCGGGCCGGGTGTGGCCAACGCGGGGCGGGCGGGGGCCGGCCGGGACGTGCCCGGGGGCGTTACGAGCGCCCCCGGGCACGGTCGTACCGGGCCGACGGGCGGTCCGGTACGGGGACGGCGCGGTCAGTCCGGCGCACGGAGCCCGGGGAAGGTCGGCGCACCGGCCCGGTCCGTGGCCGAGACGCCCACCAGGGCGAGGTGCCAGAGCCGCTTGAGCTGGCCCACGGCGCCCTCGTACGCCACCTCCGTGCACATCCGGCAGCGCAGGTAGGTCTCGGCGCCGCCGAGCAGGTGCTCGACCAGCGTCGTGACGTCGGCGGGGAGCGCGTCGTCGCGGAGCTGGCCGTCCTCGTGCGCCTGGTCCAGGAGACGGCGGACCGTGGGGAGCCACAGGTCCGACCAGGAGGTGCAGCCGTGCCGCTCCCGGGAGAGCCGGATGGCGGAACGGACGACGGTCTCCTGCTCCATCAGCCGGGCCAGTTCCAGACTCAGATCGACCACCGTGCACAGCGCCGGCAAGGACGCGGAGAGCACCTTCTCCATCGCCGCGAGGGTCACCGCGTTGCCCTCGGCGAGGACCGCGTCAGCGAGCTCCGCCTTGGACGGGAAGTGGAAGGTGACCGCGCCGATCGAGATCTGGGCGACCTTGCTGATCTGGGCCAGGGACGTCCCGTCGTACCCGTCGCGGTCGAACTCCGCCGCGGCGGCCCGTATCAGGGTCGTGCGTGTACGCATCGCACGTTCCTGCTTCACCATGCTGTCTCCCGTTGAGCGCTCGCCACTGGGCGCAAGTGGGGCGTGGTTCCGTGCCGCCGGCGCACTGGTCCGGATTTTCTCGTCGAGTCGGCGTTCACGTTAGGGAACCATCCTTCGGCTCCCGTGGGGCAGCGCGCAAGGCGGAGTTGCCCAAGATGTTCCGAACCTGATCGGACCTTCGGCCACTGCTGGTTCAGGGGACACGGGCCTCCTCGCGGCGGCGGTCCGCAGGCCGCCCCGCTCCTCGTCCTTAGGTCTATGACTGTGCTGTGGTGAACGCCGGGCGCAGGGTCCCGACTTGGCGAAGTGGTTCAACAACTCTCCTGAGTCGTAAAAAAAAGAGGACGTTCGCTATTATTTCATGGTGATCGCCGGCCGTCGGCAGGCACTAGGGAGGGAACACGCCATGGTCATGCACGCGTTGACGGACTCTCAGGTCCCGATGCCGGTGTTCGCGGAGCGGGTCTTCGAGTGCCTGCCGAGGACGGACCAGCGGCGCTGGGCGCAGATGTACGTGCAGAGCCTGCTCACCACACCGGGCAAGAAGTCCGTACGACGGCTCGCCGCCGCCGTCTCGGACTCGCCCACCGCCTCACAGTCGCTGCACCAGTTCGTCAACGCCAGCCCCTGGGACTGGGCGCCGGTCTGCGGCGAGCTGGCCCAGTGGACCGAGCAGCAGCTGGCCCCGCGTGCCTGGGTGCTCGACCTCGCGGTGCTGCGCAAGCGCGGCGAGCACTCCTGCGGGGTGCACCGCCGCTTCGTCCCCGCCACCGGACGCTCCGTCACCTGCCAGGTCGGCGTGGGCGGGTTCCTGGCCACGCGGGACGTGGCCGTGCCCGTGGACTGGCGGCTGCTGCTCCCCGGGTCGTGGGCCAAGAACCCCGAGCGCAGGCAGCGCACCCGCATCCCCGCCGGCGCCGGGCAGCGCTCGCCCGAGCAGCACGGGCTCGACGTGGTCGACGCCCTCGCCGCCGTCAGCCGCAAGGCGCCGGTGCCCGTCGTCGCGGATCTCGGGGAGTCCACGGGAGCGGCCGTGCTCGTCCGCGGGCTCGCCCAGCGCGGCCGTGACTTCGTCGTCGCGGTGCCCGGCGGCCTCCAGGTGCTGGCCGGCCGTCACCTGCGGCTGCACCGGTCGAACACGGCGGACGGGCCGGGCATGCTGCTCACCGCCCGCAGCCTCTTCGAGTTCGACGCGGCGGGCCTGACCAGGATGGAGACGGTGGGCCCGTGGAGCGGACAGGGACGGCACCACACCGTCGTGTCCAGCTTCGTGCGGCTGCCCGACCCGTCGGCGGCCGGGGGACAGGTGCACCGCACCTACCGGCTCATCGCCGTGCTCTCCGACCGCGGGCGCCAGCCCGTCAAACTGTGGCTGACCAGCCTCATCCAGACCCGGACGGAGGAGGTCCTGGCTCTGACCCGGCTGCTGGACCGCACCTCCCAGGCCGTGCGCGAACTGGAGGACGGCTTCGGTCTGCTCGACTTCGAGGGCCGCTCGTACCCGGGCTGGCACCACCACATGACCCTGGTGTCGGCGGCCCACGCCTACCGTCACCTCGGCCGGCCCGGCGGCGGTGAACCGCTTGCGCAGGCCGTCTGAACACCCCTCTGCACACTCCTTTGAACACCGCTCTGAACACCGCTCTGAACACCCGTCCGTGCCCTGCCGTACCGGTGGGCCCGAGAACGGCACCCCGGTCCCACCGGCGGGCGCGGTCGCCTTCCGGCCCCCTCCCCGGGCGGTGCCGCCGCCGTCGCCTCAGTCCTTTCACGAAACCTGTGTGGTACCTAGAGTGAGCGAATGCTGAGACATACGTACGAAGGCCAGGACTGCAACCTGGCCCGGACGCTGGAGGTCGTGGGGGAGCGCTGGACGCTCCTGATCGTCCGCTCGGCGCTGCTCGGTGTCCGGCGCTTCGACGGCTTCCTCGGAAACCTCGACATCGCCCGCAACGTCCTGACCAACCGGCTGACCCGGCTCGTCGACCACGGAATCATGGAGAGGGTCCCCTACCAGGACAAACCAGTCCGTCACGAGTACCGGCTCACCCCGGCGGGCCATGACCTGACGCGGGCCGTCATCGCCCTCATGCAATGGGGCGACCGCAACCTGCCCCAGGAACTCGGCCCGCCGCGCCGGGCCCAGCACACCGGCTGCGACGGGACGGTCCACGCCGAGCTGCGCTGCGACCGGTGCGGGCGCCAGGTGCACGACGAGGAAGTGGACGTGCGCCCCGTACGCTGACCAGGCCCAGCCTCCGATGAACCGCCCTTGAACAGGCGGAACTCCGTGCCCCCGCCCGGACCTGGCCCCCGTGCGCCCGGTGACACCGCTGCGCACGGACGAAGATGCCCTCGCGGCAGCCGTGCCCCGACGATGTCGCCTCCGGCCGCCGGCAGGGCGGCCCGTACGAGGAGGCGTCCGTGCCCGTACTGGGAGCACTGCGCAGGCTGGCCATGGCCCCGTCCCTGGACGACGTGAGCTTCGCGGGACGCGGCTTCGACGTGCGACCGAGCGCTCGCACCCGCAAGCTGGAGGCCGTCCCGCAGGCCGTCGTCACCGGATTCGAGTGGGCCGTCGAGGACCGCGACCTGGCGACGACCGAGCGCCGGCTCGCCCTCGTCGACCCCGAGGTACAGGGGTTCGCGTACGAGGGCGCCACCATGGCCTGCGCGATCCGTGACGTGATGGGCCCCAAGGGGCACCGCACCCGCGACCTGCTGCGGGGCGGCGGCAGCCGGCACATCTTCCTCAACTACATCGGCATCGGCTTCGCCATGGCCAAGCTGCCGCGCCCGCTGTGGAAGAAGCTCGTACCGGACCTCGACGAGCCGGAGTACTACCCGGCCATGAACTGGCTCTGCGTCGACGGGTACGGCTTCGACCGCGCCTACTTCGACACCGCGCGGTGGGTCGCCGGGCAGCGCGTGGACACCCCCTACGCGTGGGAGGGCGACGCGGACTACTTCCCGCGCGCCTTCGACCAGGGCGTCGGCCGGGCCCTGTGGTTCATCCACGGCGGCCACACCGGGAACGTCTCGGCCGCCGTGCGCGCCTTCGCCGCGCACCGCCACGGAGACCTGTGGAGCGGTGTGGGCCTGGCCGCGACCTTCGCCGGAGGGACCACCGCCGCCGACCGCGCCGCCCTGCGCGCGGAGGCGGGGCAGGAGTGGGACCACCTCGCGCAGGGCTCGCTCTTCGCCGCCAAGGCGCGCCACCACGCCGGCTTCGTCCCGGAGCACAGCCGCGCCGCCGTCGAGGCGTTCACGGGCCTGGGCGTGGAGGCCGTCGCGCACCTCGCCGACGACACCGCCCCCGGCGCGGCCCACACCGGGCCGGGGCCCGCGTACGAGGTGTGGCGCCGCAATGCGCGCGAGCGGCTGCGGGCCCTCGCGGCCTCGCCCGTATGACGAACCGTAGATTTCGTATCTACTTTTCACCGACTGAGCACGGCGGAAGTAGATACCTTCCTGGAGCCATGGATAGATTCCCATTCGGTGAGGGAATTCGGGATTCTACGAGGGGCGGTCCGAACCGGTGTCCACTAAATTTGGTGCGCTACGGCGCCGTGTGCTCACACCTCCTGTTTCCGAGACGACGATGGAGGTGCGCGGGTTCCATGTGAAGAGCCCGGAGGCAAAGACACGTCTCGAACACATCGGTGAGGTCTTCCTCCGAGGATATGCCTTTGCCGTCGAGGCGGGTTCGGCCGCCGAGGCCGAGGAACTGCTGGAGACCGTCCCCCGGGACATGCGCGGCTTCGCGTACGAGGGTGCGGGCATGGGTGCGGTGGTGCACGACTCGCTGCCGGGCCACAGCGGCCGCCTCACGGGCCTGCTGGCCGGCGAGGGCCGCCACCACGACTACATGATCTACGTCGGTGTCGGCTGGGCGATGGCCCGGCTGCCCAGGTTCCTGTGGCCGGACATCAGCAGGACGGACCCGCTGCTGCGCTGGCTCGCCCTGGACGGTTACGGCTTCCACCAGGCGTACTTCAAGACCGGTGCGTACGTGCGCACCCCCGCCGCCGAGCACCCCTTCCGCTGGAACGGCGGACACGACTACTACACCCCGAACGCCATTGACCAGGGCATCGGCCGCGCACTGTGGTTCGTCGGCGGCACCGACCCGGAGGTCGTGGCCGGTCTGATCGCCTCCTACCCGAGCCACCGGCACGGCGACCTGTACGCCGGCGCGGGCCTCGCCTGCGCCTACGCGGGCAGTGCCACCGAGGTGGAGCTCACGCGCTTCGTCGCGGGAGCCGGGGAGCACCGCTGGGCGCTGGCCCAGGGCTCGGCGTTCGCGATCGAGGCCCGGATCAAGGCCGGCACGGTCATCGACCACACCCACCTCGCCGCCCGGGTCGTCTGCGGCACGACGGCGGAGGAGGCGGCCTCGGTCTGTACCGGGCTGCGACCCTCCACCGACGGCCAGGGCAGTTCCCCCGCATACGAGTCGTGGCGGCGTGACGTCGCCGCCGAACTTGCTTCTCTCTCTCTTATTCGGAAAGGCGCCGATCAGTGACGACAAAAAAGAACTGGGTGCGTAAGAATACGCCGGGAATTATGGCTCTCGCCCTGATGGTCGGCACCTTCTACGGCGTCCGCCTGCCTGAATCATCGGCGGCCGAGACCGAGGAGCTTGCCAAGAGTTTCGGCTTCGAGTCGCTGTCGATAGCGATGCCAGCCGGATTCCCGAAGCAGGAGGTCCGAAAGGTCAACAAGGCGTACCGTCACATCGAGGGATGGATTTCCTCGGTCGGCGCCGGCATCGCGGTCAACGACATCGACGGCGACGGCCTGCCCAACGACCTGTGCGTGAACGACCCGCGGATCGACCAGGCCGTCGTCACCCCGGCGCCCACGCGGGGGGACGCGTACGCGCCGTTCGCCCTCGACCTCGGGCCGCTGGGAACCAGTACGACGATGGCACCGATGGGCTGCGTCCCCGGCGACTTCGACGAGGACGGCGCGACCGACCTCCTCGTCTACTACTGGGGCCGCACCCCGGTCGTCTTCACCAACAAGAGCGTCAAGGGCGCACCCCTGACCGCCGCCTCCTTCACCCCCACCGAGCTGCTCCCCGGCAAGCCGGGCGCCACGTACACCGGCCCGCTGTGGAACTCCAACGCCGCCGCCGTCGCCGACTTCGACGGCGACGGCCACGACGACATCTTCATCGGCAACTACTTCCCCGACAGCCCCGTCCTGGACTCCTCCAAGGACGGTGACGTCGTGATGAACGAGTCGCTCTCGCACGCCCAGAACGGCGGCGGCGGCCACTTCTTCCGCTGGACCAAGGACGGCTACGAGAAGACCGACGGGGCCGTCCCGCAGGGCCTCGCCCACGGCTGGACGCTCGGCGCCACCGCGGCCGACCTGGACGGCGACCACCTGCCGGAAGTCTTCCTCGCGCACGACTTCGGCACCTCCGCGCTGCTCTACAACAAGTCCCGCCCCGGGAAGATCGAGTTCGGCGAGGTCAAGGCCGTGCACTCGGGCACCGTGCCCAAGTCGAAGGAGCTGGGCCGCAGCTCGTTCAAGGGCATGGGCGCCGACTTCGGCGACCTGGACAACGACGGCCTGTACGACATGTTCGTCAGCAACATCACCACCTCCTTCGGCATCCAGGAGTCGAACTTCGCCTTCATCAACCAGGCGAACAGCAAGGCCGAACTCCAGGGCCGGTTCCAGGACGGGGTGGCCCCGTACAAGGACAAGTCCACCGACCTGGGCCTGGCCTGGTCCGGCTGGGGCTGGGACGTCAAGACGGGCGACTTCGACAACGACGGCACCCTGGAGATCACCCAGGCGCTCGGCTTCGTCAAGGGCAAGACCAACCGCTGGCCCCAGCTCCAGGAACTGGCCACCGCCAACGACGCCCTGACCTCCAACCCGATGTGGTGGCCCAACGTCCGCCACGGCGACGACCTGGCCGGCAGCCAGCACCTGCGCTTCTTCGCCAAGGACCAGGAGAGCGGACGCTACATCGACCTGTCCAAGTCCCTCGGCATCGCCGAGCCCATCCCCACCCGCGGCCTGGCCACGGGCGACGTCGACGGCGACGGCCGCCTCGACCTGGCGGTCGCCCGCCAGTGGGGCGAGCCCGTCTTCCTCCACAACACCGGTGAGAGCACCGGCTCGTTCCTGGCGCTCAAGCTCAACCGCGAGTCCGGATCGCCCGCGATCGGCGCCGAGGTCTGCGTCGAGCTGCCCGACGGCACCAAGCGCATCGCCCGCGTCGACGGCGGCGGCGGCCACTCCGGCAAGCGCAGTACCGACGTCCACATCGGACTCGGCTCCGACATCAAGGGACCGCTGCCGGTCAAGCTCACCTGGCGCGACCGCGCCGGCACCGTCCACGAGCAGGAACTGAAGCTGGCCCCCGGCCGCCACAGCGTCGAGCTCGGCACCGAGGCGAAGGAGAAGTGACCATGTCCGCACCCCTGACCGCCGCCGCCCCGGCACCCGCCGGGCCGCGCCACAACCCGAAGGTCGTCACCGCGCTCCGCCGGTTCGCGATCTCGATCTCCGTGCTCAACATCCTCGGCTACACCGTCCTCGGCTTCGAACAGCCCTGGACCTGGCCGTTCATCGCCCTGGCCACCGCCTACACCCTGGAACTGGCCCTGGAGGCGGTCGGCGCCCGCTCCGAGGGACGCGCACCGCGCTTCCGCGGCAACGGCTTCAAGGGCCTGGTGGAGTTCCTCTTCCCCGCCCACATCACCGCCCTCGCGGTGAACATGCTGACCTACGTCAACGACCTCGTCTGGGTCATGATCTTCGGCGTCATCGTCGCCGTCGGCACCAAGTGGGTCCTGCGCGCCCCCGTCAAGGGCCGGCTGCGCCACTTCATGAACCCGTCGAACTTCGGCATCGCGGTCATCCTGGTCCTCTTCCCGTGGGCCTCGATCGCACCGCCGTACCACTTCACCGAGTACCTCGACGGCGGTTTCGACTGGCTCGTCCCCGCGATCATCATCGTCCTCGGCACCCTGCTCAACGCCAAGCTCACCGAGCGCATGTGGCTGATCCTGGCCTGGGTCGGCGGCTACGCCCTCCAGGCGGTCGTCCGCGGCCTGATCTTCGACACCTCCATCCCCGCGGCCCTCGCGATGATGACGGGCGTGGCGTTCGTGCTCTTCACCAACTACATGATCACGGACCCGGGCACCACCCCCTCCTCCAAGTGGGGCCAGATCGCCTTCGGCGGCAGCGTCGCGGGTGTGTACGGCGTCCTGACCGCCCTGCACGTCGTGTACGGCATCTTCTTCGCCACCGCGCTCGTCTGCGCCGTCCGCGGCGCCTTCCTCTGGAGCGCCGACGTCGTCGCCAAGCGCCGCGCGGCCGAGGCCGCGGAGAAGGCCGCCGCCGAGAAGCCGGCCCTCACCGCCTCCGAGGCACCCACCGCCGTCCTGCCCGCCCTCCTGAAGTGCGGCTGCACCGGCGAGTGCGCCTGCCCCGCCCCCGCCCCCGCAGACAAGAGCGGCCAGCCCGTTCCGTCCGGCCAGGACAAGATCGCGGTGGCGGCATGACACGTATCGCCATCGTCGGCATGGCCTGCCGCTACCCCGACGCCGCCAGCCCCGGCGAGCTGTGGGAGAACGCCGTCGCCGGACGGCGCGCCTTCCGCCGCCTGCCCAGCGAACGGATGAACCTGGACGACTACTGGGACTCCGACCCGACGACCCCGGACACCTTCTACGCCCGCAACGCGGCGGTCCTGGAGGGATACGAGTTCGACCGGATCTCCCACAAGATCGCCGGCTCCACCTTCCGCTCCACGGACCTCACCCACTGGCTCGCCCTGGACACCGCCGGGCGCGCCCTGGCCGACGCCGGCTTCCCGGCCGGCGAGGGGCTGCCGCGCGAGCGCACCGGAGTCGTCGTCGGCAACACGCTCACCGGCGAGTTCGCCCGCGCCAACGTGATGCGGCTGCGCTGGCCGTACGTACGGCGCGTGATGGCCGAGGCCCTCGCGGGCCAGGAGGACTGGGACGAGACCCGGGTCGCGGAGTTCCTCGGCGACGTAGAGACCGCGTACAAGGAGCCCTTCCCGGCCATCGACGAGGACACCCTCGCCGGCGGTCTCTCCAACACCATCGCGGGCCGGATCTGCAACCACTTCGACCTGAACGGCGGCGGCTACACCGTCGACGGAGCCTGCTCCTCCTCCCTCCTGTCGGTGACCACCGCCGGCACCTCGCTCGTCAACGGTGACATCGACGTCGCCGTCGCGGGCGGCGTGGACCTCTCGATCGACCCGTTCGAGATCATCGGCTTCGCCAAGACGGGCGCGCTCGCCAAGGGCGAGATGAAGCTCTACGACCGCGGCTCCAACGGCTTCTGGCCCGGCGAGGGCTGCGGAATGATCGTCATGATGCGCGAGGAGGACGCCCTCGCGGGCGGCCACCGCATCTACGCGACCATCGCGGGCTGGGGCGTCTCCTCCGACGGCCAGGGCGGCATCACCCGGCCCGAGGTCAGCGGCTACCAGCTGGCCCTGCGCCGAGCCTACGACCGCGCCGGTTTCGGCATCGAGACCGTCCGCCTCTTCGAGGGCCACGGCACCGGTACCGCCGTCGGCGACGCCACCGAACTCACCGCCCTCATGGGCGCACGGGCCGCGGCCGACCCCGCGGCGCCCCTCGCCGCGATCACCTCCATCAAGGGCATGATCGGCCACACCAAGGCCGCCGCCGGCGTCGCCGGCCTGATCAAGGCGGCCCTGGCCGTCGACAACCGGACCCTGCCTCCGGCCATCGGCACCGTCGACCCGCACGAACTGCTCACCGAGGAGGGCGCCAACCTCAAGGCACTGCGCAAGGCCGAAGCATGGCCCGAGGGCGCCCCCCGCCGCGCGGGCATCACCGCCATGGGCTTCGGCGGCATCAACACGCACGTGGTCCTGGACGAGCCCGCCGGACGGCGGCGCGCGGCCCCGGGCCCCCGCTCCGCCACCCTGGCGCACTCCCCCCAGGACAGCGAACTGCTGCTCCTGGAGGCCGACTCGCCGCGCGCCCTGCTCGCCCGCACCACAGAGGTCGCCCGCTTCGTCGCCCAGGTCTCCTACGGCCAGGTCTCCGACCTCGCCGCCACCCTCCAGCGCGAACTGCGCGGCCTGCCCTGCCGGGTGGCCGTCGTCGCCTCCTCGCCCGAGGACGCGGAGCGCCGCCTGGGACACCTGGCCGACCTGCTGGAGGCGGGGGAGACCTCGCACACCTCGGCGGACGGCCGCAGCTTCCTCGGCCGGGCGACCGGACGGGGCCGCATCGGTTTCCTCTTCCCGGGCCAGGGCTCCGGCCAGGGCACCGGCGGGGGCGCGCTGCGCCGCCGCTTCCCCGAGGCCGCCGAGATCTTCGACCGGGCCGGGCTGCCCTCCTCCGGCGACATGGTCGCCACCGATGTCGCGCAGCCCCGCATCGCCACCGGCTCCGCCGCGGGCCTGCGGGTCCTGGACTCGCTGCGCCTGGAGGCGTCCGTCGCCGTCGGACACAGCCTCGGAGAACTCTCCGCCCTGCACTGGGCGGGCGCGATCGACGAGGAGACACTGCTGGAAGCCGCGCGGGTGCGCGGCAGGGCGATGGCCGAGCACAGCGCCTCGGGCACCATGGCCTCCCTGGGCACCACGCCGGAAGAGGCCGGGAACCTCATCACCGGCCTGCCGGCCGTGGTGGCGGGCCACAACGGGCCCCGGCAGACGGTCGTCGCCGGTCCCGTCGAGGCGATCGAGGAGGTCCAGCGGCGCGCGGAGCGGGCGGACGTGAGCTGCACGCGGCTCGCCGTCTCGCACGCCTTCCACTCACCGCTGGTCGCCCCCGCCGCGGCGGCCTTCGGCGACTGGCTCGCCGGGGTCCGCTTCGGCCCCGTCGCCGGAAAGGTCATCTCGACCGTCACCGGCATCGAACTGGAGTACAACACCGATGTGGCGGCGCTGCTGAGCCGCCAGATCACCGACCCGGTCCGCTTCACCGAGGCGGTCCGGGCAGCCGCCGCCGAGGTCGACCTCTTCGTCGAGGTGGGCCCCGGCCGGGTGCTCAGCGGCCTCGCCCAGGCGACGACCGGTGTCCCGGCCGTCTCCCTCAACACCGACGACGAGTCGCTGCGCCCGCTGCTCCAGGTGGCCGGAGCCGCGTTCGTCGTGGGCGCGCCCCTCGCGCTCGACCGGCTCTTCCAGGACCGCCTGATCAAGCCGCTGGAAGTCGGGCAGGAGTTCAGCTTCCTGGCCAGCCCCTGCGAACAGGCGCCCCAGCACACCCGGCCGGCCGGATACCTGGAGCGGCCCGTCACGTCCACCGCTCCGGCCCCGCCCACGGCCCAGTCCGCCAAGGCCGCCAACGCCATCAAGGCGGCACAGGCCGCCAGGTCCGCCAAGGCGGCGCAGGAACAGGCCACCCGGGCCCCGGCCCCCGCCGGGGACGCCGCCGCGGCCCTGGAGGTCCTGCGCGGCCTCGTCGCCGAGCGCGCCGAACTCCCGGCCGACCTCGTCGACCCCGGCAGCCGGCTCCTGGACGACCTGCACATGAGCTCCATCACCGTCGGCCAGATCGTCAACCAGGCGGCGTCCCGCCTCGGGATCGCCGCCGCGCAGGTACCGACCAACTTCGCGACCGCCACCCTGGCCGAACTGGCCGAGGCCCTCGACACCCTGGCCAGCACCGGCGGAGTGACGCGGGACGAAGACGCCGCCCCGGTGGTGGCGGGCGCCGCCACCTGGGCCCGCCCCTTCGCCGTCGACCTCGACGAGGTCGCCCGGCCGCGCACCGCACCCGCCGAGGCCGACGGCCCCTGGGAACTGTTCGCCCCCGGCGGGCAGGCACCGGCCGAACGGCTCAAGCAGGAGCTGGAACAGGCGGGCGTCGGCCCCGGCGTGCTCGCCGTCCTGCCCAAGGGCTGCTCCCAGGAACAACTGGAAGACGTTCTCGCCGCGGCCAAGAGCGCCCTGGCCGGCCACCGCGACCGCAGGTTCGTCCTGGTCCAGGACGGGCGGGGGGCGGCCGGTCTGGCCAAGACCCTGCACCTGGAGGCCCCGCACCTGCGCACCACCGTCGTCCACACCCCGGTGACGGACGACGCGGTGGAGCGGGTGGTGGCCGAGGTCGCCGCGACCGCACGGTTCACCGAGGTCCACCACGACGGGTCCGGCGTGCGCCGCGTCCCGACGCTGCGGGCCCTGCCCGTCACCCAGACGCGCGAGGACGCGCCGCTGACCTCCTCCGACGTCCTGCTCGTGACGGGCGGCGGCAAGGGCATCTCCGCGGAGTGCGCCCTGGCGATCGCCCTGCGCACCGGGACGAAGCTGGCCGTCCTCGGCCGCTCCGACCCGGCCCAGGACAAGGAACTCGCCGACAACCTGCGACGCATGTCCGACGCCGGGGTCGAGGTGCGCTACGCGCGCGCCGACGTCACCGACGCCGGCCAGGTGCGCGGAGCCGTCGCCGAACTCGAAGGAGGACTCGGCAGGATCACCGGCCTGCTGCACGGCGCCGGACGCAACGAGCCCAACGCACTGACCCACCTGGAGGCCGAGGACTTCCGGCGCACCTTCGCCCCGAAGGTCGACGGCCTGCGCACCGTCCTGGACACCGTGGGCCCCGGAAACCTCAAGCTGCTGGTCGCCTTCGGCTCCATCATCGGCCGGGCCGGACTGCGCGGCGAGGCCCACTACGCCACCGCCAACGAGTGGCTGGCCGACCTCACCGAGGACACCGCCCGCGCCCACCCGGGGCTCCGCGCGCGCTGCATGGAGTGGTCGGTGTGGTCCGGCGTCGGCATGGGCGAGAAGCTCTCCGTCGTCGAGTCGCTCTCCCGCGAGGGCATCACCCCGGTCTCCCCGGACCAGGGCGTGGAGATCCTGCTGCGCCTGATCTCCGACCCGGACGCACCCGTGGTCACCGTCATCAGCGGCCGTACCGAGGGCATCGGCACCGTACGCAGGGAACTGCCGGCCCTGCCGCTGCTGCGCTTCACCGGCAACCCGCTGATCCGCTACCACGGCGTCGAACTGGTCACCGAGGTCGAGCTGAACGAGGGCACCGACCCGTACCTCGCCGACCACCTGCTCGACGGCAACCTGCTGATGCCCGCCGTGATCGGCATGGAGGCCATGGTCCAGGTCGGCTCCGCCGTCACGGGCCGCGACACCGTCCCGGTCATCGAGGGCGCCAAGTTCCTGCGCCCCATCGTGGTGCCGCCGAACGGCAGCACCCGCATCCGCATCGCCGCCACCGTCACCGGCGCGGACACCGTGGACGTGGCCGTCCACGCCGAGGACACCGGATTCGTCGCCGAGCACTTCCGTGCCCGGCTGGTCTACTCCGGTGCGCAAGTCCCGCAGGGCCCGCCGTTCCAGGTCTCCGAGGACACCCCGCCGGTCCCCCTGGACCCGGCCGGCGACCTGTACGGCGGCGTCCTGTTCCAAGGCGCGCGCTTCCAGCGCCTGCACCGCTTCCACCGGGCGGCCGCCCGCCACGTCGACGCCGACGTGGACGTGCAGCAGCATCCGCAGGACTGGTTCGCGGGCTTCCTGCCCGGTGAGCTGCTGCTCGCCGACCCGGGCATGCGCGACGCGCTCATGCACGGCAACCAGGTGTGCGTCCCCGACGCCACCCTGCTGCCCTCGGGTGTGGAGCGCATCCATCCGCTCGGCAACGGCGCGCACGTCCCGGGCCGGCTGCGGTACGCCGCCGTCGAGCGCAGCCGCGACGGTGACACGTACGTGTATGACATCGCGGTCCGCGCCGAGGACGGCACCGTCGTCGAACGCTGGGAGGGCCTGACCCTGCACGCGGTGCGCAAGACGGACGGGTCCGGCCCCTGGGTCGCCCCGCTCCTCGGCCCGTACCTGGAACGCACGCTGGAGGACGTCCTCGGTGCCCGGATCGCCGTCGCGGTCGAACCGCACGGTGAGATCCCGGCCGGGTCCGTCGCACAGCGCCGTACCTTCACCGCGGACGCCGCGGCCCGCGCCCTGGGCTCCCCGGTGACGGTCCACCACCGCCCCGACGGGCGGCCCGAGCTGGAGGGGAGCGGGCACATGTCGATGTCGGCCGCCCACGGCCTGGGCGTCACCGTCAGCGCGGTCTCCGCCTCCGAGGTGGCCTGTGACATCGAGGCGGTCAGCATGAGACCGGCCGCCGAGTGGCACGGTCTGCTCGGCGAGCACACACCCGTCGCCGATCTGGTGGCCAAGGAGACGGGCGAGGCGCCCGACACCGCGGCCACCCGGGTGTGGAGCGCGGTGGAATGCCTGAAGAAGGCCGGGATCATGGCGGGCGCACCGCTGACGCTGCTGCCGAGCCGCAAGGACGCCTGGGTGGTCTTCGCCGCCGGCGACCTGCGGATCGCCACCTTCGTCACGTCGCTGCGCGACGCGCTCGAACCCGCGGTCTTCGCCTTCCTGACCCACGAAGCGGATCTCATCGAAGGGCGGTCCTAGACCATGGCGGAAGAGTACTTCGAGTACCGGCACACCGTCGGCTTCGAGGAGACCAACCTCGTCGGCAACGTCTACTACGTGAACTACCTCCGCTGGCAGGGGCGGTGCCGCGAGCTCTTCCTGTACCAGAAGGCGCCGGACGTGCTGGCCGAGGTGCAGGACGACCTCAAGCTGTTCACCCTCAAGGTGGACTGCGAGTTCTTCGCCGAGATCACCGCCTTCGACGAGCTGTCGATCCGGATGCGCCTGTCCGACCTCGGACAGACCCAGCTGGAGTTCACCTTCGACTACGTGAAGGTGACCAGCGGCGTGGAGGTGCTGATCGCCCGCGGCCGGCAGCGCATCGCCTGCATGCGGGGCCCGAACACCAACACGGTTCCCTCGCTCATCCCCGAGGCGCTCGTGCGGGCCCTGGAGCCGTACTCGGCGCAAGGGCGCGCCTTGTCGGGGCGAGCCGCATGAGCACTCTGACCGCCGCACCCGCGCAGGGCGTCGACATCGGCGACCCCGTGCGGCTGCGGCGGGCCTTCGGGGCGTTCGCCACCGGGGTGACCGTGGTCACCGTCGGTGGCGACACGCCCCGGGGCATGACCGCGAACTCCTTCACCTCGGTCTCCCTGGACCCGGCGCTCGTGCTGCTGTGCGTGGGCAAGGAGGCGCTCATGCACCGCGCCCTCGCCGAGGCCGACACGTTCTCGGTCTCGGTGCTCGAATCCGGCCAGGAGGCCGTCGCCCGGCACTTCGCCGACCGCTCGCGCCCGGTGGGCGCGCAACAGTTCGACGCGGTCGACTGGTTGCCGGGCGGTGTCTTCGACGCCCCCCTGATCGCGGGAGCCGCCGCGCACTTCGAGTGCGCGAAGTGGCGGGCCTACGACGGGGGCGACCACACCATCCACCTCGGCCGGGTGATCAGCATGGCCGAGCTGCCGGACCGGGAGCCGCTGGTCTTCCACCGCGGCCGGTTCCGCCCGCTCGCCGTCCCGGCACAGGGAGGCACACCATGAGCGCACATCCGCAGGGCCCACCGGTGTGGGCCCTGCCCGGCCTGCTGCGCAAGCTGGCCGTCGACCGGCTGGGCATGATGCGCGACGCCGCGCAACTCTCCGACGCCGTCCGCGTCTCGATGGGGCCGAAGAAGATGTACATCTTCAACCGGCCCGACTACGCCAAGCACGTCCTCGCCGACAACGCCGCCAACTACCACAAGGGCATCGGGCTCGTGGAGTCCCGCAAGGTCCTCGGGGACGGCCTCCTCACCAGCGAGGGCGACCTGTGGAAGGCCCAGCGCCGCAACGTCCAGCCCGCCTTCAAACCGGGGCGGATCGCCGCCCAGGCGGGCGTCGTGGCCGAGGAGGCCGGACGCCTGCTGGACCTGCTGCGCTCCCGCGCGGGCAGCGCGCCGGTCGACGTGCTCCACGAGGTCACCGGCCTCACCCTCGGGGTGCTCGGCCGGACCCTCATGGACACCGGCATGGACGGCCACGGCGGGATCGCCCACGCCTTCGAGGCCGTCCAGGACCAGGCCATGTTCGACATGGTCACTCAGGGCCTGGTGCCGACCTGGGTGCCGTTCGCGACGCAGCGCCGCTTCCGCAAGGCCCGTGCCGCACTGACGGCCACCGTCGACGCGCTCGTCGCCGACCGCAGCACCCGCATGTCCCACGGCGACGGCGCGGACGACGCCTTCTCCCGGATGATCCTTGCCGCCCGGGAGCAGAACGACCCCGCCCTCGGGCGCAAGCGCCTCCAGGACGAACTGGTCACCCTGCTGCTCGCCGGGCACGAGACGACGGCCAGCACGCTCGGCTGGACCCTGCTGCTGCTCGCCCGCCACCCGCGGATACGGGACCTCGTACGCGACGAGGCCCGCGCGGTGCTGGCCGGCGGACGCCTGCCCGAGACCGACGACCTGCACAAGCTCGCGTACACGATGCAGGTGGTGCAGGAGGCGATGAGGCTGTACCCGCCGGTGTGGATCCTGCCGCGGATCGCCCAGCGGGCCGACGAGGTCGGCGGGTTCACCGTCCCGGCCAAGGCGGACGTGCTGGTGTGCCCGTACACGCTGCACCGCCACCCGGACCTGTGGGACGACCCGGAGCGCTTCGACCCGAGCCGGTTCGAGCCGGCCCGGGTCGCCCGGCGGCCCCGGTACGCCTACATTCCCTTCGGCGCCGGGCCGCGGTTCTGCATCGGCAGCAACCTCGGGATGATGGAGGCGGTGTTCGTCACCGCCCTGCTCACCCGGGACCTGGACCTGGACGTGGTGCCGGGCTACGAGGAGGTCGCCGAGCCGATGATGTCCCTGCGGATGCGCGGGGGGCTCCCCATGACGATCCGTGCGGCGCGCTGAACGTACCGGCCGGCCCCTTCGTGTGCCGTCGGGTCAGCTGGCGACGGCGTCCAGAGCGTGGTTGCGCAGGTCCAGCAGGGCCGTCAGGACCGGCGGCGCCGAGGCGTGCAGCGGACGCAGCGTGATCTCGGCGGGCATCATCAGGGTGTCGGCGTGCGCGGTCACCGGGCCGTAGCACCCCACGGAGACGGCGTCGTTGTCACCGGTGCCCGACGGCAGGTGCTCGTAGCCGTACGGGACGGAGTGCACGAGGACGTACCAGGTGCCCACCGGGACGTCGCACAGCTCGAAAGAGCTGGGACCCTCCAGCACGGTGCAGCGGACCGGCTGTCCCTGCGGGACGGGCGTGGGGAAGAGACCGACGAAGCAGTAGCCGGGTGCCCGGCCCTCGGACACCTGCACACGGCCCCGCAGCGTGCTGCGAATTCCGGGAACACTCGGGGTGTGCACCGGCGCGAAACCGATTTCAGGGGCGAACCCGTCTCTTTCCCGGAACATGCTCGGAGAGACACCGATACAGGCCTTGAAACGTGAACTGAAGGTGCCCACACTGCTGTAGCCGACCTGGCTGCTGATGTCCGCGACGCTGAATTCGGTCTCGATGAGGAGCCGTTTGGCCTCCTGGAGACGGAGCATGGAAAGGAACCGCCCGGGAGACGTGCCGGTCACATTTCGGAAAATCCGGGTGAAATGGAACTTGCTGAACATGGCGGTCCGTGCCATGTCGTCGATGGTCAGTTCCTGGCCGAGATTCGCATGCATTTCGTCGATCACCCGAAGGACAGCAGCCTCGATGGCGGTGGTGGTCACCGTGTCTCCCTCTCTTCTTGGAAAATCTCAATGCCGAGGATCGGAGACCGCGCGCCATTCAGGTGCGGTAGCCGTGTCGGTCAGCCGTCGCCGGGACAGTTCCTCGGCGAATCGTTGCCAGGTACGGGAGCACTGCAACGCCAGTTCCGCGACCGCGTCCGTGCAGTGTGGAGGGACGGCGCCGGCCTGCTGCCGCCAGGCGTCGTCCACGACGAAATGGGTGTTGAGCCAGCGCAGGAAATGCCGGCCGGACTCCGACTGGCGCAGCGCCGGGTCACGGGTCAGCCGGCCGAGGGACTCCAGTGAGGCGCGGCCCCGGCCCGACAGCGCCTGGGCCGGGCCCGCTCCGTGGGTCCGGCCGGGCGCCGGGCGCGGCTGCGCGGGTACGGTGCTGTCCGGCTGTGGCCGCGCCTCGTCCACGGCCGGTGCCGCGTGGGGCGGGCGTGGGCCGGGTGTCGCGGCCGGCTCGGTGCCGCGACGGTTGCGGGGGGCCGGATCTTCTCCGCGCAGGAGGCGTTGACGCACGTCGTGCGCGGTTCCCAGCGAAATCCCGGTGGCCTGGGCCACTGTCCGCAGCGGTAGTTCGGGGTGCCGGGTCATGAGTTCGGCGGCGTGCATGCGCTCCGAGGTGCGGTCCAGCGGGTGCGCCCGCCCGTCCATCCCCACCCGGAGGTTCGCCTGGGGATCTTCCCCGGTTGAACCCCGGCGGATGGCCGCGACCGTCTTCGGGTCGACGCCGACGTGAGCCGCGACCGCCCGGTCGGACAGCCTGGCGTGCGAGGTCAGGATGCGCACGGCGGCCGCCTTGCGGTCGGCGACCGTCAGCGGCAGGCCGTGCGCGACATTGACCGAGACGGAGCGCAGAAAAGTTTCCTCGTCGGTGCCGTCGAAATATTCGACCTCGATGGACTCCATCCCCAGGGACAGTGCGGCGGCCACCCGGTGCATTCCGTCCACCACCCGCCGGGTGATGCGGTGGACCAGCACGGGCGGAAGCGCCGGATACATTTCCGCGAGCCGCCGCACGTGCTGTTCGTTCATCCCGTCCAGGCGAGGGGAATCGGCTGCGAGCAGTGAGTCGATACGGACCTCGAACGTGCGGTCGCCAGAATGCGTCCGGGTCGCGTCGTTCGTTTTCAAGTCTCCCCCTCGTGCCTGCCCGTGCCCGCACCCCACCTGCCCGCAGAACCCCCGCTCAACAGCCGGGAAGGAACACCTCTGCGAGAAGGATAGAGAACACCCTCTTTTTTTTCGGTCTCGTGGAGACCGATGCGGCGACTCTGGCTAGTTCAGTGAAGGGACTCACTGGGGGATATGAACGGGCGGACTTGGTTGCTCGAAAAGACTCTGCAGTTCTACGTTCTTCCTACGTCACCGGAAACCACAGACACCCCGAGCGGAGGCCGAGTTGTCGGCTGTAGAAGAAGTAACGGAACGGAGGGTCGAGATCGGCGCCGACCAGACGCTCACGCTGGAGGCGTACGCCGACACGATCGTGCCCGGGGAGAAGCGCTGGCCCGGGGATCGTGCGGTCGCCGGCGTCAGCACGGGCGGCGGAGCGGTCGCCGCCGGCGCCCTGGAGCTGCTGCGCTGGGACGCCACCGGCATCCACGACGGCCTGGAAGATCTCGCGAACCTCGTCAACGACCACACCAGGACCTATGCCGGTGAGGCGGGCCTGGAGCTCGACGGGACGGTGCCGCCCTTCGTGGCACTCGACTACGACGACCGGGTGCGGCTGATCCAGCGGCTGACCACCCCGGGTCACCCCGAGAAGGACTTCTGGGTCCTGCTCTCGCTCTTCTGCAACATGGCTTTCGACTCGGCCGCCCACCTGCACACCGCACAGGCGTTGGAGGCCGGCCACCCCGGCCTGACCGCCATGGGCATCACCGAGCCGGACGCCGACGGCCTCTGGCGCTTCCAGGACTTCGGCTACGGCCGCAAGCTCGCCGACCTCCACCCCGACACGACCTCCACCGGGAGCCCAGCATGAGCGACAACACGACGCAGACCGAGCCGACCGAGCCGACCGACCGGATCGAGCAGCCCGAGCAGCCCGAGCAGACCGATGTCCTGGTCGTCGGCAGCGGGTTCGGCGGCGCCATAGCCGCCTACCACCTCGCCGCCGGAGGCGCGAAGGTCACCGTCATGGAACGTGGGCCGTGGCTTCAGCCCAAGGACTTCGAGCACGACTACAAGCTCGGCTCTTCTTACACGAGGGCCTTCGACTTCGTCGTCGGCGACGGGATGAGCGTCCTCGGCGGCAACTGTGTCGGCGGTGGCTCCGTCGTCTACTTCGCGGCCATGCCCCGTGCCCCGCACTTCGTCTTCGACCGCAAGGGCAGCATCGGCCGGCGCATGTGGCCCGAGTCCGTCAGCCGCGAATCGCTCGACCCCTGGTACGAGCGGGTCGAGGAGGCCCTCTCGGTCAATCAGCAGGACTGGGAGGACGCCTCCTACGCGGGCGGCCTGTGGGCCGCCGCGTGCCACCACTCCGGGCGCACCGCCAACCCCCTCGCAGCCGCCATCGACAACTCCAAGTGCGTCAACTGCAACTTCATGATGGCCGGATGCCGCTTCGAGGCGAAGCAGGCCCTCACGGTCAACTACCTCCCGGGCGCACTCGCCCACGGCGCGGAGATCCGCCCCCTGCACGAGATCCAGTACCTGACCCGGACCGCCGAGGGCGACTACCGGATTCACTTCAACACCGTCGACCCGGAGGACTACCGCCTGCAGACCGGCTCCGGTGTGATCGAGGCGAAGATCGTCGTGCTGGCCGCCGGCGCCGCCGCCACCCCCGTCATCCTCCAGCGCAGCGAGGGCCACCTGGGCACGATGCCGCACGCGGTCGGCCGCTACTTCTCCGGCAACGGCGAGCGGCTCAACACCGCCATCCTCAACGAGGACAAGGTCACCGAGGTCCTCGGCCTCTCCCGCGCGGAGGGGGAACTGCCGTACGCCGCCAACGCCATCGGCAAGGGTCCGACCGTGGCCAGCTGGGACAAGCTCGACGGCTCCCTGCCCGAGTACTCCCGCTACTCCCTGGAACAGCTCTACTTCCCGCCGGGCCTCGGCACGATCCTCGCTCAGGCACCGGACGCCACGGGCCCGACCTGGTTCGGAAAGGAGAAGAAGGAGATCCTGAAGCAGTGGAAGTCCTGGCTCACGATCTTCTCGATGACCGAGGACGACAACGAGGGCGTCTTCGGCCCGCCGCCGGCCACCGGCAACGCGATGCGCATCTCCCAGCAGATGCTGGGCCGCGGCAACCTCTCGTACAAGCCGACGGAGAACACCTGGCACGGCTGGAACCAGTCCGACGCCGACGTGAAGGAGATCATGGAGAAGGACGGCCTCGCCAAGGTGATGCCGTGGACCAACGACCTCGTCGGCGCCTACACGGTGCACCCGCTGGCCTCGTGCCGCATGGGTGACGACCCCGAGACGTCCGCGCTCGACGACACCAACGAACTGCGCGGCCACTCCGGCATCTTCGTCACCGACGGCTCCGCCGTCCCCGGAGCCCTCACCGTCAACCCGGCCATGACCATCGCGGCGATCGCCGAGCGCGCGGTCCCCCACATCGTGGCGGCTGCCCAGCGCAAGGGCATCGCGGTCACGTACGGAGCCCCGGCCCCGACCGGTTACAAGAACGGGGCCCGGACCGTGCTCCCGCTCCCGCTGCCGCGCAAGAACCAGCTCGTCACCGTCTGACGGCTCCTCCCGGCTCTTCGCCGACCAGTGAGTTGCTTCAAAGAACTCTCGAACCCTCAACCCTCGGACCCTCGGACCTTCGGCGCGGGCCGGTCCGCTGCCGCCCGAGCCGCCGCGCGACCCGTGAGTTGCTTCACGGAACCATCAACGACCAGGAAGAGGAGGCAGTGATGAGACCGCTCGCGAGAACCCTGCTGAAAGGCTCCTTCAAGCAGATCCGGCACGTCACGGCCGTCCCCCGGGCGGAAGCCGTCGGCCTCGTGGCCGAGGTCTACCGCCAGGCCCACCGGGAGTTCGGGGTCCTCGCGCCACCGCTGGCCCTCCACTCGCCGGCCCCCGAGGCACTCGCCGCCTCCTGGCTGCTGCTCAGGGAGACCCTGCTCGCCGACGGGCACACCACCCGGGCCGCCAGGGAAGCCGTCGCCGTCGAGGTCTCCCGGGCCAACGAGTGCCCGTACTGCGTCGAGGTCCACCAGGCCAAGCTCGACACCCTGCCGGACGGCCGCGACACCGACACCCTGACCCCCTTCGCGGAGTGGGCCCGTACGAGCGCCGAAGCGACCGCCGCGGACCCGCCGCTGCCCCTGGACCCCGCGGGCACCGCCGAGCTGTACGGCGTCGCCGTCACCTTCCACTACCTCAACCGGATGGTCCGCCTCTTCCTGCCCCCGTCCCCGGTCCCGGCGGCGGCCCCGGCCGCCGGACGGGCCCCGGTGATGCGGATGGTCGCCCGCGGCATGCGGCCCGACAGCCGGACCCCGGTGGCCGCCGGCGCCTCCCTCGGCCTGCTGCCCGCCGCGCCGCTGCCCGCCGCACTGGCCTGGGCCGAGGCCGCACCCACGGTGGCCGGAGCGCTCGCCCGCGCCGTCGCCTCGGCGGACGCCGCGGCCGAGGAACACGTGCCCGGGGCCGTCCGCGAACGGCTGCACCTCGCCCTCTCCCTCCACCGGGGCGCCGCCCCCGGACCCGGCCGCCACTGGCTCGGCCCCGCCACCGAAGGACTGGCCGCCGAGCACCTGCCCACGGCCCGCCTGGCCCTGCTCGTCGCCCTCGCCCCGTACCAGATCACCGAAGCGGACCTCACCGGGTTCCGCGCCGTGCACCCCGGCGACCACGAGCTGGTCCGCCTCACCTCGTGGGCGGCGCTCACCGCGGCGGTCGCCATCGGCAGCCGGTTCCCGTGACCGGCCCGCCCCATGACATCCGCCGCCCGCTGACCGGACGGCGCCACCCGCACCACCACACCTCGACCAGGAGATGACCCCATGACCACGCAGAACCCCCTCAACGACGTCGTGAAGGACCTCGCCATCGAGATCGAGGAGACCGCGCGTCTCGTCGAGGGCCTCGACGAGGCCGGCTGGGCCACCCCCACCCCCGCCCCGGGCTGGAGCGTCGCCGACCAGATCGCCCACCTGACCTTCATCTTCCACCTGGCCGGCACCGCCGCCTCCGACGCCGATGCCTTCGCGAAGATCGCCGCCGGAGCCGCCCACGACTTCGACGGTTCGGTCAACGCCGCGCTCCAGCAGTTCAACCAGTTCCCCCCGGCCCAGTTGCTGGGCCGCTTCCGGGCGCTGGGCCGGTCCTCCGTGGACTCCCTCGACGCCGTCCCCGCGGGCCAGGTCGTGCCGTGGCTGGTCAACCCGCTGCCGCCGACCGTGCTGGCCGCCGCGGGAATCATGGAGCTCTTCGGCCACGGGCAGGACATCGCCGACGCGCTGGGCGTGCGCCGCGAGCCCACCGACCGCCTGCGCCACCTGGTCTTCTTCGCCTTCCTCACCCGTGACTTCGGCTACCTCTCGCGCGGCCTGACCCCGCCGGCCGAACCGTTCCGCATCGAGGTGACCTCCCCGGCCGGCGAGGTGTGGGCCTTCGGCCCCGAGGACGCGGAGAACAAGGTCACCGGCCCGGCCGAGGACTTCTGCCTGCTGGTCACCCGCCGCCGCCACCGCGACGACCTGGCCCTGACCGCCACCGGCGAGGAGGCCGACCGCTGGCTGGACATCGCCCAGGCCTACCGGGGCCCGGCCGGTGAGGGGCGCACCCCGGGCCAGTTCGCCCACCGGAACTGCGACCACTGAGCCCTGATGACCACACCGGTACGCTCCACCCGCAGCCCACCAACCCCGCTTCCGCAGCCTTCCCGAAGCCCTCGCACAGGAGTCGCCGTGACCGCCACCGTCCCCGCCCCGCGCACCGCGGTCGTCATCGGCTGCGGGACCACGGGCACCTCGGTGGCCCTGGCCCTGACCGGCGCGGGAGTCGAGGTCGCGCTGATCGACCAGGACCCGGGGGGGGCCGCCCCGGGGGGGGGGCGGGGGGGCGCGGCCCGCGGGGGCCCCCCCCAGCCCCCCCCCCGCCCGGGGGGGGGGGGCCCCCCCCC
>NZ_JBITDK010000038.1:38462-42209 GCF_044454165.1 Streptomyces sp. NPDC051567
GGCCCTGGCCGCGGCCGGGGGGGGGGGGGGTGGGGGGGGGGCCCCCCCCCCCCGGGGGGCCCCCGCCGGGGGGGGCCCCCCCCGGCGCCGGGACCCTCTGGACCCCCGCATTCCCCCCGGCCGACCTGGTCGTCGTCGCCACCCCGCCGTCCGCCGTCGTGGACGTCCTGTACGCGGCGCAGGCCCGGGGGCTGGGCCGCGTCTACACCGACACGGCCGGTACGAAGGACATCGTCGCGGCCGACGCGGAGTTGCGCGGATGCGACCTCAAGGGCTACGTGCCCGGACACCCGCTGGCGGGTCCGGACGCGCGGGACCGCTCGGCCGCCCGCGCCGACCGGTTCGCCGGCCGCCCCTGGATACTGTGCCCGTACGAGACCACCGCGGACGGGGAACTGGACACCGTCGCCGCGCTGGTCGCCCTGTGCGGTGCGGTACGCCGGGACATGACCCCCGACGCGCACGACCGGGCCGTCGCCGCCGTCTCCCACCTCCCCTACGTGGTCGCGGCGGTGCTCGCCGCCGGCCTCGGCGAGGGAGGTCCGGAACTGCTCGCCCTCGCGGGGGACGAACTGGCGGCGATCGTGGGGGCGGCCGGCGCCGATCCGGTGCTCGGCAGCGACCTGCTGACCCAGAACGCCGGCCCGGTGGCCGACGCGATCGACCGGGTCGTCCGGGAACTCGACGCGACGGCCCGCATCCTGCACGAGGGGGCGGACACCGCGCCCGTGGAGATCGGCCTGCTGCTGGAGCGGGGACGGCGGACCGCCACCACGCAGGCCGGGGACCGCGACCGGCTGGGCACGCCGCGAGACGCGGGGGAGCGTGGCCGGGCGTGATGACGAAGGACGCCGAAGGCGCGGTGGCCGTGTACTTCCGCTGCCTCGCGGCGTTCCCCGGTGCTTCGGGTACGTGAGGGACGTGAGGTACGTGAGGGACGTGCAGGACGTGCGGAGGCGCTCAGGCAGCCGCGCCGAGGAGAGCCGGCCGTGTCGCGGCAGCCCGCGTACCGGCCAGCCACATCAGCTGGGACACCATCTGCGCGAGCCGCTCCCCGTCGGGTGAGAGCGGTCCGTCCGCGGTCGGCCGCACCGGAACCTTCGTCATGGTCACACCCGAAGGCGTCGGCCAGCCGCGCAGCGCGTGGCCGATGGTGCGCAGCGTCGTCAGGGTCGCGACCGCGCCCTGCGCCCCCGCACCGACCGCGACCGTCCCGATGGCCCGCCCGTCCAGGTAGGGGAGCGGCCCGTCGATGTCGTTGACACAGTCGAGGGCGTTCTTCAGGAGCCCCGACACGGTGGCGTGGTACGTCGGGGACACCAGGACGACACCGTCGGCCCGGCGCAGCTCCTCCAGGAAGCCGGCGACCCCCTCGTGCGTCGCCCCGATGCCCGGCCGGTAGGCCGGGAAGTCGATCTCCGCACCGGTGAAGACGCGCACGGTCGCCCCCCGGTCCGCGCACTCCCGGGCGCACCAGCCGGCCACCTGGTCCGAGGTGGAGCCGACCCGCAGTGAGCCGCTGACCAGGACTATGTGTGGTGCTCTCATGGCGTGGACACCCTCCTTCGGGTGATCTGCTGCTGTGGCTTCGAACGGCCGGGGGCGTTCACGGCGCACGGACCGGGGCCGCCAGCCGACCACGGCCGTGAGCCCCGGGTCGGCGTCCTTGCGGCCCGCGGACCTCGTACGGGCGTTGCGACGCGAGACGGCAGCCCTGTCCGTCACCTCGTCGAGGGAGCCCCGGTGCCGCGACCGCAGGACGACGCTCGCCGCCCGCCCCACGCGTTCGCGCGCGTAGGCGTCCAGGGCGGCGGTCACGGACGGATGGGACGCCATGGCGTCGGCGAGCACGATCGCGTCCTCCAGCGCCATGTTGGCGCCCTGGCCGAGTGCCGGGACCATCGGGTGGGCGGCGTCGCCGAGCAGGACGACGCGCCCGTCGGTCCACCGGGACACCGGATCGCGGTCGTAGATGTCGGTGACCACGATGTCGGCCGAATCCGCGTCGCGCACCAGGGCGACGACGGGCCCGTACCAGCCCTCCAAGGTCTCGGTCAGGCGGCGTTGGGCGGTCGCGGGACCCAGGGGCGGCCAGATCCCGGCCGGTGAAGTGATCTTCGCGGTCCAGTGGAGTGTGCCGCCGCCGACCGGCGTGACGAAGAGCTGGACGCCCCGCCCGCTGACCACGTGGCCGCGCTGCCCGAGCACCGAACCGGACGTCCGGCCGCGCACCGAGGTGTAGCCGCGGTACTGCGGTGGCCCGTCACCGAGCATCCGTCGGCGTACCGCCGAGTCGATGCCGTCGGCCCCGACGAGTGCGTCGCACACGATCGTGCTGTCGTCGCCGAGGCGGACGGACACATGGCTCTCGTGGGTGAGGTAGTCCTCGACCGCCGTGGCCAGACGCACGGACGCCCCCGCCGCGAGGGCCTCGTCGAGCAGGGCCCGGTGCAGGGCGCGCCGCAGCACGGAGATCTGCGGGGCGCCGAACTTCCGGCCCGTGGCACCGATCGGCTCCTCGGCGAGGACCGTGCCGGAGGCGTCCATCAGCACCCGTACCTCGTCGTCGGCGGTGACATGGCCCGCGGCCCGCACGCGCGAGCCGATCTGCCCGCCCAGGGCGTCGGCCGCCCACACCCCGTTGGGGTGCAGCACGAGGCCGGAGCCCCCTGAGTCGATCCGGCTCGCCCGTTCGACGACCGTCACGTCGAATCCGCGCCCGGCCATGGCCGCCGCCGCGGCCAGGCCGCCGATACCACCGCCCGCCACGGTCACGGATCGTCGCATCACCATGGATTCAGACCTCCTGTCCGGCCGGACGGGTGACCGCGGTGCCGGTCCTCGCGGGAACACCGTCGGGAAGGCCGTGGAAGAATGCGGCTTCCTCCACCTCCACGCCGATCCGGACGCCGATCCTGCGTATGTCGAACGTGGACACCAGTTTCCTTCCGGAGCCGCCAGAGGCCCTGGTCCTCCCGGGCCGGCGCGCGGACCCGTCACCGGGCGAAAGCGCGGTCCCGGCCACGGGAGGAACGATCCGGCAGGACGGACGGGAACAGCCGGACAGGACGGCGCCGAGCCAATCACGCGGTGATGGACGGGACAACAGGCCACCACCGTGCGCGGCGACTTGAGCAACTTGCCGAAGTCGTCCGGAGGGAAAGGGCGTTCTTGGCCGGGTTCGGAGGATGTGCTCCCCTCGGACGTCCAGTGGACCTGGAAATCACTCGGCCGCCGCTCTGGCAGTTTCCTGGAAACTGCCCGTGGAGATAAGGAATGTCGACATGCCAGTGGTCACCGTCAACTGGTGGGAAGGCAACGACCGCGCCGCGCGTCGTGAGCTCGTGGCGCAGCTCACCGATGTCGTCACACGCGTGTCGGGCTGCCCGCAGGAATCCGTCACCGTGATCGTCCGGGACGGTGACCCGGGCCGCCGGGGCAAGGGGGGCCGGGGCAAGGGCCGCCTCGCCGACGACTGCGGACCGGCCGGCTCCCCGAGCCCCCGCTGAGGCCGGACCGCGCCGCCCGACCTGCCCAAGGACGATCCGACCGTGAGCCGTTCGGTGACTCAGCCAAGTCCGGTTGCGGCCCCGCGCACCCCGCAGTTCTCATGCGCGACATGACGAAACGCCTGTTCACCTCGGAGTCCGTGACCGAGGGCCACCCCGACAAGATCGCTGATCAGATCAGCGACACGATTCTCGACGCGCTCCTGAGGGAGGACCCGACCTCGCGTGTGGCGGTGGA
>NZ_JBITDK010000039.1:0-40639 GCF_044454165.1 Streptomyces sp. NPDC051567
GCGTCCCCGTGGACCCGGAACGCCGCCGCCCTCCCCCTGCCGCACACAGGGAAGGACGGCGGCGTTCCGCGTCGGGGGGTGCCTACGGGAGCGGCGAAGCCTGGGCGAGCCGCCCCTCGGTCGGTGGCACGCCCGAGGGCGCTGCTGCCTGTCCGCACGCCCATCTCCTGGCCTCGGCGACGTGGCTCGGCCTGAGCCCGGTGTAGGGGTCGGGCTGAATGAGCAGGGTGGGGTAGCCACGGGCGGTGCGGTCGGCGGCCCAGGCAAAGTCGAGGGCGGTGAAGTCGTCGTCGATCCAGATGGCCGGGGCTGTACCGAGCCAGAGGTCGACGTGGTCGCGCTTCCAGAGGTAGCCGTTGGGGTGGCTGGTGGTGATCTGTGGGCGGGGGAGGTCAAGGTAGGGGAAGTCCGGCAGCCCCAGGAGCGGCCCGATGATCGTGGTGGCGTCCTTGCGCCAGCTCGTGCACCACACCGGGGTGACGAGGCCGCTGGCCAGGAGGCCGGTGAGCAGCGGGCCATGGCTGGGGTCGAGCCAGATGGGGACGGGATCGTCAGGGTGGCGGCCAGTGGGCAGGACGGTGTGGCGGACGTGGGTGGGCGGGGTGCTGCCGTCTGCGGCCGGGAACGGTATGAGGACGCCGTCGATGTCCAGGAGCAGGTAGGGCAGGGTCATCGGTGCCTCCGGGGTCAGCGTTTGCGGGCGGTGATCAGGAGGGTGGTCGGCCACGGGTCGCGGCGCGGGTGGCGGAGTTCCAGCGCCGAGATGATGCGCAGGCCGGTGCGGCCGAGGTGTGCGCCCCAGCGGTGGGTGTCGAACTCCCATCGGGCGAGGGGCAGTCGGGTGTGGTCGGGCATGGTGACGTAGTCCTCGCGCGGACGGTCGTCCGTGGCCGGATGTCTTCCGGCCCGTGCCGGGTGCGGGACGGAGAAGGCCAGGACACCGCCCGGCCCCAGGCGCCGGGAAACGGCGGCGAGCAGGAGCTCGGGGGCGACGAGGCCGACGGCGCCGAAGACGGAGTAGATCGCGTCGAAGGTCTGGCCTGTGGCCTGGAGGTGGTGCAGTGCGTGGCCGACGGCAAACGTGGCGCCGTCGAGGTGGCCGTAGTGGGAACGGGCGCGGCGTACCTGGAGGCCGACCAGGTCCACACCGGTGACGCGGGCCTGGTGATGCGTGGCGAGGTGGGCCACGTTGTGGCCGGGGCCGCAGCCCAGCTCCAGGAGGCGCTTGCCGCGCAGGTCCCGTCCCAGAATCTCAGCTCCGGGACCGAGGCCCGCGTGGATGCTCCACTCCATCCGGGCCGGTGCGGTGAGGGCGTGAGCCGGGGCGGTGGCGAGGCGCTGGGCGGCGTGGGCGTACCAGGGGGAGACCTGGGCGAGCACCTAGACCTCCAGGAGTTGGACCACGTCGCCCAGGTGGCGGCGGACGACGGGGAGGTAGGCGGGGTCCTTGGCCGGGTCGTTGATCCAGCGGATGGCCTGCTCCATGAACCACTCCACCGCCCACATGCGGTGCCAGCCCAGGGCCCACGCCTCGGCGGCCAGGCCGCCCCGGGCGGCGAGGGCGTCCTCGTGGCCGCCTGCGGTGACGTACTGATCCAGGAACACCCGCAGTCGGACGGGGCTCGGTGCGTCGGTGGTGCCGTGGTAGGAGGCGAGGTCGATGAGGCCGGGTCCGGTGAAGGCGCGGGCGAAGTCGAGGAGGTGCCAGCCGTTCTTCCCGATGTGGACGCTCGTGGGGTGGAACTCGGAGTGGACCCAGCCGAACGGGTCGAGCATCGCCCCCTGGACGCGAGCATCGGCCGCAGCGGAGATCTTCCCCAGAGCCGTCTCAATGTCGTCGCAGTCCGTCCACCGGTCGGCCTTTCGCAGCCGCTGGAGGTGATCGAGGGCGCGCCCGGGCAGGGCCGCGAGGCCCGCGCCGTCGAGGAGGGGCAGGCCGCCGGCCGGGCGGGCGGCGTGGAGCATCACGGCGGCGGCTACGCCGTCGAGGTCGTCGGCATCCCGTACGGGGGTGCCGAGGTCGTCCATGAGCATCCCGAGCCACTTGTCCCGCATGGCGGTGGCGTGGAGCTCGGGGACCGGCAGCCCGCGCTGGTGGGCGATTCGCAGGGCCTGGGCCTCTCGGTCGAAGGGCTCCTTGGCGTACTTGAAGACGGCCGTGGTGCCGTCGGGGAAGGTGACGCGTTCGACGCCGGACATGCCCCAGACGCGGATCTCGGCACGTTCGGGGAGGGGCTTGCCGACGAGGGTGCACAGGTCGTCGAGCAGGTCGGTGGTCAGGCTCTGGTCCATAGGGGTCTCCAGGGGGCTGGTGGACTCCGGGGCGGGCGAGCGGGTCAGCCCGCCCGCCCCGGAGCCGTACGGGGGTTGGGGTTACTCGGCCGCGGTCACGCGGTGGGCGTAGACCTGCTCGATCCAGCCCGCCTTGAACTCGGCCAGGTCGTCACGGAAGTTCGCCATCGAGGCACCGTAGGGCGCGACGACCCCGCCGGACTGGTCCGGCACGGACTGGCAGCCGTGCACGAGCCGGCCGCCGAGCGAGGCGTGGGCCTTGATGGACTCGATCCGGCGGTGCTCGTTGAACCAGCCGCCGTGGTAGACCTCGTCCAGCGTTCCGCCCGTCTCGTCGTCCAGGTCGAAGACGACGGAGGTGGCGGCGGGGAAGAACCAGCAGGGGCCGACGTTGGAGATGTGGCCGTCCAGCTCGACCTTGTTGAGCGCCATCAGCGTGGCCGCCTCGCGCAGCATCCGCAGGTGGTCGGCGGTGATCTGCGGCAGGCCGAGGCCGGCCAGGTGCTCCTCGCGGAAGAGGTACGAGTAGACCCCGTACGCCGTCGCCAGCACGCGGGCGGCATCCGACGTGGACTCGCCGTGGTTCCTGATGAAGTCGAGCGCGAGTTGCTCGACCGCGCTCTCGGTCGTCTCGTCCACGTCGAGGAGCTGGGCCTTGACCAGTTCCCAGTCGGCGATGAGCCAGGTGTTCGACTCGAAGCGGAAGAAGTACTCGGCCGGGTCGATGGTGATGCGCCGGCCGTCCACCTGGATGCCGGGCAGGCGGCTCCAGCGCGGGTCGAAGGCGTCGGGCAGCTCGACCGTGATGGTCGCGGTGTCGATGGTGGTCACCGTTTCTCCGTCTCTGATCGTCCGGGCTCGGGCACAGGAATGCCCGAGCCCGGTGGGGCGTACGGAACTTGGGGGCCGCCCGGCCCGAGAGTGGGGCGGCTGTCGATAAGTGAACCGCCCGCTACGCAGAGTGGGTACGGTGTGACCGAGGCCAAGCGGTATACGCGGTTTACAGCTCCGGAGCGGAGAGATCGTGCCAGCCCTGACCAACCCCAACTCCCGCCTGCGCGACACGATCAGCTCTGCCGCGTGCACGTACGAGGCACTCGCCAAGGACGTACGCCGCATCGCCGCTGAGAACGGCGAGCTGCTCCAGACCAACAAGTCGGCGATCTCCCACTGGGCGAACGGCACCCGCGCACCGTCCGGCCAGGCAGGCCAGTACCTTGCCGAAGCCCTCTCCCGTCGGCTGGGTCGCGTCGTCACCCAGACCGAGATCGGCCTCCACTCACCCGACGCGGAGTCCTCGCCGGACATCGACCCCGTCACCACGGTCACGGACCTCGGCCGCGCGGACGTCGAACGGCGCCGCTTCCTCGCCATCGCCGCCTTCACCACGGCCGGCGTGGCCATGCCACTCCTGCACGACCACGAAGCCACCTCGCGGATGCTCCGCGCGCGCACTGCCCGCTCTCTCGTCGGCGGCGACGACATTGACGTCGTCCGGCAGATCACGACAGCCTTCAGCGCCGCCGACGAACGCCTCGGCGGCGGCCACGGCCTGACCACCGTCACCGCCTACCTCGCCGACACCGCCGCGCCCATGCTCCGGGGCCGCTTCCCCTCCGAAGCCTTACGCCAGGCCGCCTTCGGTGCCGTCGCCGAACTCGCCTACCTGGCTGGGTGGAAGCACCACGATCTGGGCCAGGAGGGCGCTGCCCAGAGCTACTATCACGTGGGCTATCAGCTCGCCTGCGAGGCTGATCCGCACGGTCATGCCGCCTGGATGATGCGCACTTTGGCTCACCAAGCCCTGAAGCTCAAGCAGCCTCACCATTGCGTCGACCTTGTCGAAGGTGCCCTCGCCCGTGGACTCGGCCGTGTCGACGGCCGGACCGAGGCACTACTGCACATCACGCATGCCCGCGCCTGCGCGGCCGTCGGCGAGAACGCTTCGGCCAGCCGTGCTCTTCTCTCTGCGGAGGACGCGCTCCTCCGCGAGGACGGTCCACAACCCAGCTTCTCCCTCCTGAGTGGTCCAGCCGCAGGTACCGTCGCCAGCCACACAGCCAAGGCACTGACCGAGATGAAAGACTTCATCGGTACGGAACAGCAGCACCGTGATGCCCTCACTCGCTGGGACCCGGTCAAGTTCAAGCGCGTGCATGTCCTCACGTACGCCGACCTCGGGGACAGCCTTGCCGCCCAGGCCCGTGCAGACGAAGCGGTCGCCGCCTGGACCCAGGCCCTCGTCCTCATGGAGGGCATGACCTCCGACCGGACCCGTAAGGCGATCACCTCGATCCGCTCCACCCTGGCGATCTACCAGCGCCGCAGAGTTCCCGGGGCTGCGGATCTCGCTCGCCGCGCTCGCGAAGCCCTCGCCTAACGTGCCTGAACCTGCCCGAGGGAGGGACCATCGCGGCTTGCCAGACCGATGACCACTCGTAAGTCTTCGCCCCGGCGCGTGTCTCGATGACCCTGCTGGTCGCGCCCGGGATCGTCCACGACAAGGCCACCAACCTCGTCGTGCTCCTCCAGCGCAGCGAGAACGCCAAATTCGCCCAGGGCCTGTGGGACCTCCCCGTCGGCAAGAGCGAGCCGGGCGAGCCCATCACCGAGACCGCGGTCCGAGAGCTCTACGAGGAGACCGGGCTCACGGTGAAGCCGGAGTCCCTCAAGGTCGCCCACATCATCCACGGCGCCTGGGGCGTCGAAGCACCCAATGGATTCCTCACCGTCGTCTTCGCCGCACACGAATGGACCGGCGAACCCGAAAACCGCGAACCCAGGAAACACTCCCAAGTCCGGTGGGTCGACGCAGTTGCTCTGCCGAACGAGTTCGTCCCCACGACCCACAGCGCCTTGCTCGCCTTCCTCACCGATCGACCGCAGGTCTCGCTCAACGGATGGCTTTAGAGGATGTCTCACGTGGTGAGCTTTGCGAGTCTCTTGTAGCAGGTCAGGGCTGCGGCGAGGCCGAGGAATGCGAGGAAGTGGCTGCCCTTTCGTTCGTACCGGACGGTGAGGCGGCGGTAGCCGAAGAGCCAGGAGATTGACCGCTCGATCTTCCAGCGGTGCCGGCCGAGCCGCTGACCGGACTCGATACCGGGGCGGGCGATCCGTGCAATGAGGTTCCGGCCGCGGAGCCGGTGGAGGTGCTCCGCGGAGTAGTACGCCTTGTCCGCCCGGACCTTCACCGGCCTCCTCCGACGCGGTCCGCGCCGGGACCGGACGGCAGGAATGCCGAGAATCAACGGTTGGAACGCCTGGCTGTCGTGCACGTTCGCGCCGGACACCGCGACGGCCAGCGACACACCCTGGGCCTCGGACAGCACGTGCAGTTTGCCGCCCTTTTCCCGTGATCGACCGGATTCGGCCCGGTCAGCGAGCCCCCCTTTTCACCCGCACCGACGCGGCATCCACGATCGCGGACGTCCAGTCCAGCTCGCCCCTGGCACCAAGCTCGTCCAGCACCGCCCGGTGCAGCCGACGCCACAGTCCGGCCTCGGTCCACGCGGTGAACCGGCGGTGCGCGGTGGCCGGCGAGACACCGAACGACTCCGGAAGAAACCTCCACGCGCACCCGATCGTCAGCACGTACACCACGGCTGTGAACACCGCTCGCTCGTCCACCGGAGCAGTGCCACCCCCCTGCGGACGAGACGTGAACCCCGGCAACAACGGAGCTGTCAGCTCCCACAGTTCGTCGGGAACCAGCCGACGCGACAGATCAACCCTCACACTGCAGCATCATGCCGCACCACCGCAGCACCACGTGAGACATCCTCTTAGATCGCAGGCAGGAGCGTCATGTCCGATTCGCGTTGGGATTCGGCTCTGCCGCCGGTCAGGCCGTTCCACCCGTTCAATGAAGTTGGCGAGCAGGTCAGACTTCACCATCGAGACGGACATCCACCCGTGGATGGCCGACCCGGCCGCCAAGGCGCACGCCGCCGGCTTCTCGGTCTTCAACCGGGTCGGCCAGCCCGCCGACGTCGCCGACGTGGTCTCCTTCCTGGCCTCCGACGACGCCCGCTGGGTCACCGGCCAGAACATCGACGTCAGCGGCGGCTCCGGCCTCGGCATCTGACACCCCCTTCCGCGCCCCCGCGCAGCGTCCCCCTGGACCCGGAACGCCGCCGCCCTCCCCCTGCCGCACACAGGGAAGGGCGGCGGCGTTCCGCGTCGGAGGGGGCGGTCAGGAGGTGCGGGTCTGTGCCCAGGTGTAGAGGCGGTGGGCGCTGTCGCCGAGGCGGGTGGCGTAAAGCGTACGGGGCTGCCCGCCCGCGAGTTCGTCGGTGGAGGTGGTGACGCCGACGACGGTGCCGATGCCGGTCCGGGTGTCGAACCGGGCGAGGTGGGGGCCGCCGCTCGCACCGTGCGACATGTCGCAGGACTCGCCCCACAGCAGGGGGGCCTTGGGGCCGGGCCTGGCCGGTCCGGCGCAATGGATCATGCGTGATCCGGTGTACGTGGCGCCGGGGTCGTTGAGCCGGTCCTTCGGGTATCCGAAGGTGTGGACGAACTCGTCCTTGACGGGCTTGGTGAACGCGATCTTCTGGCTTCCCGTGACGTCCGCGATCCGCCGTCCCCCGGCCGAGCGGTTCGCCACGAGGACTCCCGTGTCGTAGCCGGCGACGGCGACGTCCTCCGAGGTCGTGCTGCCCGGATCGGCGTCCCAGCGGGAGGAGGTGGCCATGCTCTTGACGCTGAAGCCGCCGAGGGGTTTCGTCCCGTTGCGGTAGCCGGGCACGAAGTAGAGGTTGTGGTTCCACGTACCGTCGGCGGTGGGAGCCCCGACGCTCCTCAGGCAGTGCGCCGCCGTGATGACGGTGCTGCGGTTCGCGCTGTTGACGACCGTTGCGGTGCAACTGCCGTCGTAGCCGTCGGAGAAGGTGAAGAAGAGCCGGCCGACGCTCCTGTTCACCGCTCCGCCGTGCGTCCACGTGCTCCCGGGGTCGGGCGTGTCCGCGGGAAGCGGACGCGGGTCGTCGGGCGTGTGGTCGTCCTCGGGCACGGGGGTGATCTCGGGGACCAGGGCGCCTGCCAGCTTCATCCGCGCGGGGGTCCAGTAGGTGTCGATCCGGCTGCGTTCCTGTGCGGTGGTGGCGCCGGAACGCGTCGTCACGGACTCCTGCTCCGCGGCGAGGGCCGTGCTCGGCAGCAGCACCGCCACCGCGGTCGCACCCAGCAGGAGGGCTCCCGCCGTGGCGAGTTCGCGGGGGACCGCTCGGTGAAACGCTCGGGGGAACGCTCGGTGTGTGGCTGACATCGTCGCCGTCCTCGGTTCTTTCGCGGGTGTGGGCTGTGGCATGCCGGAGGGCTGCCGTGCCCTTTGCCCCCGTACGACGCGCGACCCGTCACGAGGTTGCGACCGTTCCGGAAGAAGGTTCCGCCGCGCCGCGCACCACGCCCCTGCCACGTGGGTCAGGACCCGTCACTTCAGGAGGGTGCGCCAGCGGGTGGCCGACTCCGTCATGTCCTCGATGACCCGCTCCAGGAACGTCCCCGCCTTGACCAGCCGCTGCCCCACGGGAGTGTCCGGCCCGAGCGTCCGGGCCGCCGCCATCGCGGCCCGCGCCACCTCCAGCGTCTGGCGCGAGCTGATCACGACCGAGTGGTACCAGGCATCGTCGTCGACGACGTAGACGTCGCGGCGCCGCTGCGGATCGCGCTCGCGCCGGACGTACCCCTGCTGGACCAGGGAGTTCACGGCCACCGAGACGGAGGCCGGGCTGACTTTCAGCCTGCGGGTCAGCTCGGCCGCGGTGCGCCTGCCGTCCTCGGACAGCAACAGGTCGACGTGCACGCGCGCCGTGATGTGCGACATCCCTTGAGTTCTCCTGAGCTCTGCTGAGCCCTTTCCCTTGTGGCCAGGGGGTTCCTGCTCCTTCGAGCGCTCTGTGGTCCGGTGACGTAACTTCGGGATTCCTGAAGCGTTCTCATCTCGTCCGACCGATCAGCAGTCGGGCTGAAGGCGAGGAGGCTCGGGTTGGCGGCACTGGCAGTCGTACGGGACCTGCGTGAGCACTGGGCGCCCGCATCGGTTGAGGAGCTGGAGCGGTTCGAGACCGACGTGCTGTCCGGGTTCGTCCTCGCGCGGGCCTCGGCAGGGCTGGCGGACGGCACAATCCGCGGGGACGTCGGACATCTGGACCAGATCAGAACCTGGTTCGGCCGACCGCTGTGGGACATGGAGCCGGCCGACGCTGACGCGTACTTCGGGAAGGTGCTGCGGGGTTCACCGAGCGGGACTCGGCTGAGCCGGTCGCAGGCGCTGACCACGTACTTCATGTTCCTGGAGCTGCGGCACAAGGTTGAGCTCCACCGAATGACCGGCCGAATCGTCGAGTGCCCGATCGACGAGATGAACAAGCCGCGCGGGGCCAAGGACGCCAAACTGCGGATTCCGCCGAGCGAGCCGGAGGTCGGGACGCTGTTCACCGGCTGGGGCGGTGAACTGGCGACCTGCCGCAAGTTCGCCCCTACCGCCAGGAACTACACCGCCTCGAAGCTGTTGTCCCAGGTCGGCCTGCGGGTGAGCGAGACATGCGGGCTCGACCTGGACGACATCAAGTGGGACCTGGGCCGCTTCGGCAAGCTCCACGTCCGCCACGGCAAGGGTGCCCGCGGCTCGGGTCCGCGCGAGCGGATGGTGCCGCTGATCAACGGCGCCGACCGGACACTTCGGTGGTTCATCGAGGACGTCTGGGGCCAGTTCGACGACGACCACACCCGTCCCGGCGCCCCGCTGTTTCCCTCCGAGCGCAAGAACACCGACGGCTCTTCGCGCCGGGCCGGCGACGACGCTCTGCGTGACGGCCTCAAGAACGCGGCCAAAGCGCATCTGCCGGGGTGGGGCGAGAAGCTGACGCCGCACGTCCTTCGGCACTTCTGCGCATCCCAACTCTATGCGAACGGGTTGGACTTGCTCGCGATCCAGGAGGTCTTGGGACACTCCTGGATTGCCACGACGATGCGCTACATCCACGTTCAGCAGACCCGGGTCGAGGACGCCTGGGTCACCGGGATGGAACGGGCCGCGAAGCGGCTGGAAGGACTGGTCCGATGAGGTGGAACCTGCGGCTGACCGCCGCGAACAAGGGCATCTGGAAGGCGTCCGAGCTTCAGCGAAACCTCGCGGAGCACGGCCTGGTGATTTCGGCCGGGAAGATGTCCGGGCTGTGGTCCGGGCAGCCGGTCTCACTCAAACTGGAGGACCTGGATGTCATCTGCGTCGTCCTCGGCTGCGAGATCGGAGACCTGCTGATCCCGGAGCCGGGCAAGGTCAACCGCCCTGGTCGGGAGGAGACCGGTCGAGTCGCGGTCGGCTCCGGCGCCACTGCCCCGGCGGTAGTGCCCAAGCGCCGCGATGGCCGCTCGCTGCCTCCGGCATGAGCCGGTATCCGAAGGGCTACCGGAAGCCCACCGACTCCTGCGAAAGATGCCTGGCCTGGGGCGACTTCAGCGGACGCCTTTGCCCTGCCTGCTACATGTTCGGCCGCAGTCACGAGACGGCCATTTGCGTCGGCTGCCGACGCGTCCAGCCGCTGAAGTGGGGCTACTGCCGTCTGTGCTGGTGCCAGGCTCGGCTCCACGCCAAGACCACCGTCGGCCAGTCGCCCGCCGAGGCGGACGTGAGGGCCCGGCTCAACGCCGTCCGGCACCACCAGCTGTTCTTCATGGGTCTGCACTACCGCAGAGGATCGGCCCCAACCGCCCCGCGCCGCGGAGGAGGGCGGGGAGCCGTCCGGAAGCCTCCACCCGCGCCGGCCTGGCGGCCGAGTGGCGGCTGGAGACAGCTACCGCTGTTCGGGCAGGTCCCGCGTGACTACGGCCGTCTCGACCCGGCCGCCGTCGATCTGGCCAGCCCCTGGCTGGCCTGGGCGAAATACCTTGCCTACCAGCTCGCCGAGGCACGGGGCTGGGGACGCGGCATCCGCTTCGCCGTCAACCGTGGGCTGGCCATCGTGCTCACCGAGTATGTCGAGGGCGACGTCATCCGCCACAGCGAGATCTTCACCCCGCTCAGGGCTCTTGATCTGCGGTTCGGACACACCGCAACGGTCCTTGAGGAGATGGGGATCTTCCGGGACGACAGCGAGCCCTCCTTCGAACGCTGGCTTGCCGAGCGCCTGGAGGGCCTCGCTCCCGGCATCGCGGCGGAGGCCGAGCGCTGGATTCGGGTTCTGCATGACGGCGGCCCGCGCAGCCTGCCCCGGCAGCAGAGCACGGTCTGGCTCTACCTCAATGGGGCTCGTCCGGCACTGCTGGGCTGGTCGGACCGCTACGACCACCTTCGGGAGGTGACCCGCGAGGACGTCCTCACCCACCTCATGACCCTGCACGGCCACCACCGCCGAGACCAGCTCGGAGCCCTGCGTTCCCTGTTCACCTGGGCCAAGCGGACCGGCCTGATCTTCCGCAACCCCACCAGCCGCATCAAGGTCGGCCAGAACGAGTACAGCGTGCTCCAACCGCTCGCGCCCGGCCAGATCAAACGCTCCGTCGCAGCAGCCACCACCCCGGCCACGCGACTGATTCTTGCCCTCGCCGCGGTTCACGCCGCCCGGGTCGCCCAGATAGGCACCCTCATGCTCGACGACCTCGACATCGGCAACCGTCGGCTGACCATCGCCGGACGAGTACGCCCGCTCGATGACCTCACCATGAAACTGCTGCTGGACTGGCTGGTGCACCGGCGACGCCGGTGGCCGAGTACGGCGAATCTCCACCTGCTGATCAACAACCAGACCGCGACGAAGACCAGCCGCGCAAGCAACCACTGGATCAGCGCGGCGATGCGCGGGCAGGACGCGACGCTGGAGCGGCTCCGCGTCGACCGGCAACTCGAAGAGGCCCTCACCCACGGGCCGGACCCGCTCCATCTCGCCGAGGTGTTCGGGCTCGACGAGAAGACCGCGATGCGTTATGCGGACTCCGCACGAGCACTACTGGAACAGGCCGCTGAACAGCAGCTTCTATGAAATGTGCTCGACCGGGACGCACCATGAAGGGAATAATCGGCCGGTGACGTCGACCGAAGCAGCAGCAAACGCCCTACAGGACCATGCCACTCTCTGGAGCGTGGGAGAAGTCCGTGCGAGCGATGTCGTCGAGGCCGCCTGTGATGCGCTCGTCGCCGGACTCGACACCCCAGGCCTTCGAATTCTTGCCGCCTGCACACGCGCCGAGGCGGACTATGACGTCCACGATCTGCTTCCCGCAGTACTCGACGAACTCGGCCTCACCTTCTACTCGGTGGCAAGCGATGCCGGTCAAGAAGCCGCCGCCCGAGCGCTCGCACGCCGCATGCTCGCCGGCGAGCTGACACCTGGGGAGTTCACTTTCCGGATTCACCGACGCTACGGACATGAGCTGCCCCTGACAGAGCGGCTCGCCGAACTCGATGACGAGTACGACGTCCTCGAATACGGCGACAGAACAGTTGCACAGGTCGATGCCGAGATCACGGCCGAGGCCCGCCGCCTCGCTGCCCACCCCCACGTTCCCGCCGAACCCACGGAGACCCCCAGCTGATGCACACGGACCGATCCGCGAGTTCCCACTGAACAAGCTTCAGTTTCCCTGAACCCACGGGGCTCTCGGGGCTTGAGGAACATCCATGTCAGAACGTGCGCTAAGCCTTCTCGGTGTTGATTGGCGCTTTGACCTGGGGTGATCGCCTGTCAGAGCCTTCGTGGGTCGCTGTTGTCGATCTACGGAGAGTTGTTGTGGCGGTCGAGTTTCTGTCAGGCGAGCAGGCTGGGTACGGGGTGTTTGTCGGGACGCCGTCCCGTACGGAGTTGGAGCGGTACTTCTTCCTGGACGACGCGGACCGGGAGGCGGTGCAAGCCAAGCGGCGTGTGCACAATCGGCTCGGGTACGCGGTCCAGCTCACGAGCGTGCGCTACTTGGGCCGGTTCCTGCCGGACCCGCGGCAGGTGCCGGCGGAGGTGGCCGAGTACTTGGCCGAGCAGCTGGAGATTGCGGATCCGTCGTGCCTAAAGGAGTACGGCGAACGGGACGGGACGGCCCGCACCCACGCCGGGGAGATTCAGGAGGCGGGGGGCTGGCGGGACTTTGCCGAGGTCTCGGCCGAGCTGAGTGAGTGGCTGGACGCGCGGGCCTGGACAACTGGGGACGGGCCGAAGGCGTTGTTCGATGCGGCGGCGGGATGGCTGCGCGAGCGCAGGGTGCTTCTGCCCGGGGCGAGCCGCTTGTCACGTCTGGTGGGCAATGTCCGGGAGGCGGCGAACCAGAGGCTGTGGGACACCCTCTACGGACTGCTGAACATCGGCCAGCGAGCGGTGCTGGACTCGCTGCTGACGGTGCCTGCGGGTGCGCGGGTCTCGGAGCTGGATCGCCTGCGGCGCGGGCCGGTGCGGGTGTCGGGCCCGCAGATGAAGTGGTCCCTGGACCGGGCGGAGGCGATCGCTGATCTGGGCATAGGTGAGCTGGACGTGTCGGGGATACCGCCGCGCCGGCTCGCGGAGCTGTCGCGGTACGGGGTGGACGGCAAGGCGACGCTGCTCAAGCGGCACAACGACGCGCGGCGCCTGGCGACGCTGCTGGCCACTGCGGTGCACCTGACGACACGGGCGGTCGATGACGCCTTGGACCTGCTGGAGGTGCTGATCGCCACGAAACTGCTGGCCAAGGCCGAGCGGGAGACGGCCAAGGAGAAGATGAAGACCCTGCCGAGAGTCGAGCGGGCCGGGGCGAAGCTGGCGACCGCGTTCCAGGTCGTCTTCGACACCACTGCCGAGCAGGTCGATACCGACACCGGGGAGATCAGCGCCCCGAAGGTGCAGACGCTGGCGGCGATGTGGGAGCAGATCGAGGCGGTGGTGCCGCGCAGCGAGCTGGCCGCCGCGATCGCGGCGCTGTTCGAGCTGACTCCGCCGCTGGACTCCGATGCGGATCAGGCATGGCGGGCGATGCTGGCCACCCGGTTCGGTACGGTGCGACCGTTCCTGAAGCTTCTGGTCAAGGTCGTGGACTTCGGAGCGACTCCGGAGGGCGCCCCGATTCTGGCCGCGCTGAAGACTTTGCCGGAGCTGATGGGCCGCAAGAAGGTGGGACCTGCCGAGATCGACACCGAGCTGCTGGCCGGGTCCTGGCGGCGTCTGGTGCTGACCGCGCCGGGCCTGGAGCCGGGGACTGTGGACTGTGGACTGGAAGGCGTACGTGTTCTGCGTGCTGGAGCAGTTCCACCGCATGCTGCGACGGCGGGAGATCTTCGCGAAGAACTCCTCCAAGTGGGGCGACCCGAGGGCGAAGCCGCTGGCGGGTGAGGCGTGGGAGCAGGCCAAGTCCCCCGTCCTTGCGTCCCTGGGCCTGCCCGAGGGTGCGGGCGAACACCTGGCGGCGCGGGCAGCGCTGCTGGACGGTACCTACCGGGAGGTCTCGGGCCGCCTGCCGGAGAACGCGCAGATCTCTTTCGACGATGACGGCCGCCTGCACTTCGCCGCGCTGGAGCCGGAGCCCGAACCGGCCTCCCTGCTCGGTCTGCGGGCGGCGGTGAACGCGATGCTGCCCCGCGTCGACCTGCCGGAGGTGCTGCTGGAGGTGTTCTCCTGGACCGGCGCCGACCAGGCGTTCACCTCGGTCACCGGTGGCGAGGCCCGGCTCAAGGACCTCCCCGTCACGATCGCGGCGCTGCTGGTGGCCCATGGCTGCAACGTCGGCTACACCCCCGTCATCAGCGGGGTTGACGCGCTGAAGTACGGGCGGTTGTCCCACGTCGACCAGACGTACCTGCGGCTGGCGACCTACCGGGCCGCGAACGCCACACTGATCGACGCCCAGGCGGCGATCCCGCTCGCCAGTGCGTGGGGCGGCGGGTTGGTCGCCTCCGTGGACGGGATGCGGTTCGTGGTGCCGGCGCCCTCGGTCTACGGCACGGCCGAATCCGAAGTATTTCGGGCGCCGGGGCGGCGCCACCTGGCTCAACATGATCAATGACCAGGCGGCCGGACTCGGCGGCAAGGTGGTGGCCGGCACCCCGCGCGACTCGCTGTACGTGCTGGACGTCCTCTATGACCGCGACGGCGGCAAACGCCCCGACATGATCGTTACGGATACCGCCTCATACTCCGACATTGTCTTCGGACTCCTGACCTTGGCGGGGTTCACCTACGCACCGCAGTTGGCCGACCTGCCGGACCAGAAGATGTGGCGCATCGACCGCACGGCCAACTACGGCGCGTTCGAGGACGCGGCCCGCGGCCGGGTCGACCTGGTCCGGATCGAGCGGCACTGGGAGGACATCCTGCGGATCATCGGCTCGATCCACACGGGGGCCGTGCGGGCCTACGACGTGATCCGCATGCTGTCGCGCGACGGCCGGCCCACCCCGCTGGACGACGCGATCGCGCACTACGGGCGCATCTCCAAGACCCTGCACATCCTGCGTCTGGCGGACGAGCCGGCCTACCGGCGGAAGATCAAGGTGCAGGCCAACCTCCAGGAAGGCCGCCATGCGCTCGCCCGGAAGATCTTCCACGGGAAGGCCGGGCAGCTCTACCAGCGCTACCAGGCCGGCATGGAGGGCCAGATCGGCGCCCTCGGCCTCGTCCTCAACGCCCTGGTGCTGTTCAACACCCGCTACATGGACGCCGCCGTCACTCAGCTCCGGGCGGATGGATTCGATGTCCGTGATGAGGACGTCGCGCGCCTCTCCCCGTTCGTCCGCCATCACATCAACATGCTCGGCCGGTACTCCTTCCAGCTCCCCGAGCTGCCCGGCGGCCTGCGGCCATTGCGTGATCCGGATGTCGTAGACAACGAGTGATCGCCGCTCAGGGGATGCGCGTGGCAAACCCCGTCGGGAGGAGATGACCGCCGCGTTGACCAGGTCGAAGCTGAGGCACACCCGTCTGCGGCCGGCAAGCCTAGGTGCTCACGCCTGGCCGCTGCCGGGGCAGTTCGGCTCGCCGTACCGCGCCGGAGGCCAGGGCAATGACCACGCCCAGGCTGGCGAAGATGCCGCAGCCGACGAATACCGGGGCGGCGCCCCAGGCGCCGATGGCGGCGCCGACCAGCGGGTAGCTGAGGGGTGCGAGACCGACCATGGTCAGCATGACCACAGAGGTGACGCGGCCGAGATAAGCGGGGTCCGCTGCGGTCTGTATCAGGGCATTGTCCAGACTGCCGAAGACACCCGCGCTCAGTCCGATGACCGCTGCCAGCACTACCGCGATCCAGAGGGTCGGAACCAGTGCGATGGTGGCCGCTCCCGTGCAGCCCACGAGCAGTGTCCCGGCCAGCAGCAGGCCGGCGCGGGGCAGCCAGCCAGTGATAGCGAGCAGGGCGGCGCTGACCGCTGCTCCTGCGCCGAAGCTGCTGACGATCCAGCCGTAGCCGGAAGGTCCCCAGCCTCGCTCGGCGTTGAGGAGGACCATGCCCACGTTGAGGGTGCCGGTGAGGCCGAGCTCGCAGATGGCTCCGGCGGCGACGAGGGGTCCGATGAGGCGGTGGCGGCAGATGTAGCGCAGGCCGTCGAGGAGGTCCTTCCACGCCGTGCCGGGTTCCGGCTGCTGTTGGCCGTGCTCCCCGAGGGGCTGCATCCGTATCGTCAGCAGAAGCGGCAGGGACATCGCGAAGAGGAGGCCCGCGACGGTGAAGGCGGCCGAGGCTCCTCCGAGTCCCATGGCCAGGCCGCCGATGGGCGGGCCCGCGATCTGGCTCAGGCGCATGGACAGGGAGCGCATTCCGGTGACCCGGGCGAGCTGGTCGGGGCTCGTGATCCTCGCCGGGAGAGCCCCGATCGCGGGTACGAACAACGCGTCGACGGCACCGAAGACGAGTGCCACCGCGACCAGGATCCACAGGGCTGGTGCGCTCAGCGCGATGACAGCGGCCACCGAGAGGATGAGGAGGCAGCGCAGCGCGTCGCTGCCGAGAATCACCCGGCGTGGGTCGATCCGGTCGGCCAGCACGCCCCCGCCGAGCATGAGCAGCGCTCGTGGCAGCGCCCCGGCGGCCATGACCAGACCGACTTCGGTAGGACCGGCAGCCTTCTGGGCCGACCAGGCGAGGGCGACGAAGTACACGCTGTCACCGACGAGGGAAGCGGTGTACGCGGTGAGCCAGCGCAGCACGTTGCCGTCGCGGTAAGCCGGTGTGGCGGCGCGTGGGGGCAGGGCTGTCTGTATCTCTAAGGGTTCCATGACGGGGCTCCAGTGAGTCGGGGATGCAGCCCGGTCAGGGCCGGAAGGGGAAGCCGTAGAGGTGGGCGGAGACGTGCTCACGGTCCTCGGTATCGCCGGCCGCCTTGGCGGCCTTGCCGCGCTCCCGCCAGTGCCGGGCCACTGCCTCCAGTTCGTCGCTCATTTCAGCGAGTTCAGCCGGAGTGAGGTCGAACATCCATTCCGAGCTGAACGCGGCGTCGGTCCACGCCTCGCCCCAGGCGGCCGTCTGGTCCAGATACGTGCGGTACTGGGCGGTGCGGGTGTCGAGGATGCTCCGGGTCACTGCCCCGACGGCAGCGGCCCCTTCAGGCGATTCCGCGAAGTCCGAGTCGCGAAAGCCCCAGCCCTCCTCGGACGTTATCTGCCACCACCGCTCACGGCCGTCGGTCCCCTCGCCGCTCGCCTGGGTCACGAAGCCGTGCTCGGCCAGCTTGCGCAAGTGGTAGCTGACCAGCGACGGCGTCTCGTAGACATGCTCGGCGAGCTGAGAGGCGGTCGCTGTGCCCGCGGCGTACAGCAGCCGGTAGAGCTGCATTCGCAGGGGGACGGTGAATGCCTTCAGGCGGGACAGGTCGGTGATCTGCTCGGGCTCATGCTTTGGGCGCATGCCCTCAACCTAGATATGAAGCCGAAGTTTCGCAATATTCGCTTCAGACCTGCGCGAGAGTGAACCCGGCCCTTCAACGGGGCCCATGTCCAGTCGATGCAGGTCGGTTTGACTGCCGCAAAGGCCGGAGACGCGGTCAGCGTCGGCGATCGCCCGGCGCGAGCAGGCTGGTGACTTCGGCGATCGCCTCGGGCGAGGGGTGGAAGTACTTCCGCACGTTCTCCGCCTTCTTGTGCCGGGACTTCGCCATCAGCATGAGCAGGCTCGCCCCGCCCTCGCCGAGGTGGGTCAGGCCGGAGTGGCGCCACTCATGCAGATCCCAGCCCGTGCCCGGCTTGCCGCCCAGGGTCGTGTGTTCGTCCAACAGCATCCGAGCCTGCCCGTAGGAGAGGCGGGCGAGCCCGGTGTCCGGGCACATATCGCGCGGGCTGACTACCTTGCCGGGACCGGGCTTGCGGTGGGTGACGAACACCGGGCCGCGAGTACGGCCCTTGAGGAGGCGGGGCAGCAGCCGGGCGGTACCCGCGTCCCAGTAGACCGTCTCCAGCACGAAGTCCGCGCGGACGGCGCCGCGGCGACGCGTACGGGGACGAGCACCCTTGGCCTTCACCGGGGCCCGGCGCCCGGCGAGGTCCAGTTCCTCGATGTTGACGCCCAGGACCTCCTCCGCGCGGGCAGTGGTCTCGTAGAGCATCCGCCACAGCGTCTTCTCCCGCAGGTGCACCTCGCGCCGCGCGATCAGCCGGTCGATCGCCATCTTCGAGCGGGCCGGGGTTTCGGAGTCCGGCGGGGTGAGCCGCTTCGCCCAAGCCGGAACCGCCGGGCCGTCGTACCCGCGCTCATCGCACCAGCCCAGCCACGAGAGCACCGACGCACGCCGGGCGTTCCAGGTGTTCACCGCAGAACTGCCCCACAACAATTCCAGGGCCTCGCCGATCTCGTCGTCCGCGACGGACGCCAGCGGCCGGCCCTCACCGAGCCGCTCGGCGGTCTTGCCCACCCCGATCCCGTAGTTGCGGACCGTGTTCGGGTTGCCGAGCGAGTCGAGGAAGACGTCGGCCGCCGCGCGGACGGTCAGCGCCTTCCCAGCTGGCAGTTGCACAACAGTGGGCATCGCTTTCCCCCTTGCCGCAGATAACGGGGCCGCTACGCGTACGGCTTGGCGGCCGTTCCCGCAGGTCGCGGTCAGCCGTCCCGCAGATAATAGGGCGTTATCTGCGGGAAGATTTCAGACAGCTCCCGCCGCCAACACTCCGTCAGCTGCCCACCAGGGCCGACGCAGGCTTAGCGCACGTTCTGACATGGATGTTCCTCAAGCCCCTGATCCTCGGCATCCCCGACCTGACCGCCAGCTCGACGATCTCCTCTTCCCTCGTGCCGCCCGGCACTCCGGCCGCGCGCGGGGGCGCCGGTGTGCCGCGCCGTGCCCGCTGGACCGTCGCCTGGTGCGCCTGCTGGGGCCGGTAGGCGCGGGGGCCACCGTTGCGTGCGACCTCCCGGCTGATCGTCGAGGTCGGCCGGTCGAGGCGTCTGGCGATCTCCGCGTAGGGGAGCCCGTCGGTGAGTCCGGCCGCGATGCGCTGGCGGTCCTGCTGGGTCAACCGTCCTCCTGGCATGTCGTCAGTATTGCCTTCGCCGTCATTCATTGCAATGCGCCGTTGCATTCGAGCCCAGCGCCATTGCATCAATTTAACCTATCCGACCTGGGCATATTCATTTCGGGAGATTGACATGAATCATGAACGCAACGTAGCTTTCGAACTGCATCAAACACGTCATATCGCGAGATGAGGAATGGCCATGGGTGAATTACTCCACACCGTCACGACACTGCCGACGGCGCGCCCGCCCGGCTGCCCCTTCGACCCGCCGGCGGAGCTGATCGACGCCCGCCGGCACGGCCCCCTCAGCCACTACACCCACCCGGGCGGGAAACCCGGCTGGCTGATCACCGGATACGACCTGGTCAGGTCGGTCCTGGCCGACCCGCGGTTCAGCTCGCGCAGAGAGCTGATGAACGTGGTCGACTTCCAGCTCCCTCCGGCGCCGCCCGGCGAGTTCCTCCTCATGGACGAGCCGCAGCACGGGCGTTACCGGAAACCGCTGGTGGGCAAGTTCACCGTGCGGCGGATGCGCCTGCTCACCGAGCGCGTCGAGCAGATCACCGCCGACTGCCTGGACGCCATGGAGCAGGCCGGGCCGTCGGCGGACCTGGTGACCGCGTTCGCCAAGCCCATCCCCACCATCGTCATCTGCGAGCTGCTGGGGGTGCCGTACGAGGACCGGGGCTCCTTCCAGGAGCAGATCGAGGCGTTCATGGGCGGGGCGACCAGTGACGAGGAGCTGATGGCGGCCTACACCGCGACCCAGCACTACCTCGCGGAGCTGGTGGCCGCCAAGCGCGCGAACCCCACCGACGACGTGCTCAGCGAACTCGCCGACAGCGACCTGACCGACGAGGAGCTGAGGGGGGTCGCTCTGATCCTGCTGGCGGCCGGGCTCGACACCACCGCGAACATGCTGGCGCTGGGCACCTTCGCGCTGCTGCGCAACCCGGCGCAGCTGGCCGCGCTGCGCGCCGGTCCCGCGCTCGCCGACCGGGCCGTGGAGGAGCTGCTGCGGTATCTGAGCGTCGTCAAGACGCTCATGAGGACGGCGCTGGAGGACGTCGAGCTGGGCGGCCGGACCATCGAGGCCGGTACGACGGTCGTCCTGTCCTACAACACCGCCAACCGCGACCCCGAGCGTTTCACCGACCCCCACGCGCTCGACCTCCACCGGCAGGACGGCGGGCACCTCGCCTTCGGCCACGGCATCCACCAGTGCCTGGGCCAGCAACTGGCCCGCATCGAAATGCGGGTCGCGCTCACCGCGCTGGTCGACCGCTTCCCCACCCTGCGCCTGGCCGTACCGGCCGAGGAGGTCGTACTGCGCCCGGAGACCGCGGACGTCTACGGGGTGAAGAGCCTCCCGGTCACCTGGGACGTGTGACCGGTGAGGATCACGGCGGACGCCGAGCGCTGCATCGGCTCCGGAATGTGCGTGCTGACGGTCGACGAGGTGTTCGACCAGCGTCAGGACGACGGCAAGGTGATCGTGCTGCGCCCCGAGCCGCCCGCGGAAACACGGGACGCGGTGCGCAGGGCCGTCGGCCTGTGCCCCGCCACGGCGATCACCCTGTCGGCCGGGCTCCCCTAAGGGCTTGCCGCTCTTCATGCGGCGGGTCCGCAAGGTGGCCGGCCGCAAGACGCACCCAAGATCACGACTGCCGCCATGGAGACTTACGATCGGCTACGGCTGAAGCGCCTGGCCACGACGACGCAATCAGCCGCATCCGTACCCTTCTTGAGCAGTACGCACGATGACCAGCACCCCTCACCCGCACACCTGGGTGAAGTCCAGCTACAGCGACCCCGACGGAAGCAACTGTGTTGCGTGGGCCCCGGCCCACGCATCTGCATACGGTGTCGTGCCCGTCCGGGACAGCGAGCGGACTGACGGCCCGGTCTTGACGGTCAGCCCCCAGGCGTTTGCCGGGCTGGTCACGTTCGCCCGGTCCGGCGGCCTGTAGCGAACACAGAACGGCCCCGCTCCCTACGGACCTTGAGGGGGCGGGGCCGTCCGCTGTGTCACAACGCTGCGGATTCCGCCTCCACCGGAGGCGGCGCGGGGACCACAGCCGGGGTCGCCATGCCGTTCTCATCCAGGGCGATCCAATCCAGTTCCACGCTGCGCACCAGGACCCCTGGGAAATCCTCGAACAGGCCCAGCGCCTCCGTGATCGCCTCCGTCAGGGTTTCAGCTCCGAAGAGGCAACTGAACCTCGTGCGCCCCGGACTCTCCACACGGCTGATGCGCCCGTCACAGAAGCGGTCGAGCCCGTCAAGCGTGTCTGCCTGCTCCGGTGTCAGTTTCTCCTGAAGATGCAGGGTGAAGTACCAATCACGCGTGCCCACAGTGCCTTTTGATGAGGAGTAAATCTTGTTCGCCTCTGTTCCTGCGTTCTGGGAAGTGCAGAACACCACATGGGCATCGTTGCAGGGACAGCAGATGACCCAGCCCCACCGATGGCGGTTCTTGTCGTGCGTCACCTTCAGGCCCGCCCGCTCCGCGCGTTTCAGTGCCGCTTCCACATCCTTCTTCTGATGACGGTCCCCGATTCCCGTGTCACCACGTTCTACGGCCCGGGACGGGGGAGGCTGCGGAACGCAAGGCAGATCACCCGGTCGGGCTACGGTCAGCCGACCGAGACCGAGGCCGCCTGGCCCGGACCGCGGTAGGGCGGTCCCGGTCGCAGCGCGGCCGGCCCGTCGGCACGGGGTGTTCGGTGGTCCGGGTCCGGGGTGGCTGGTTGGATGCGGGGATGGAAAAGGATCTTCTGGCCGGGCATGAGATATCCACCGATCCCGAGCGTCTGGATCGCGCGCTGATCCACCGGTGGCTGTCGCAGGACGCGTACTGGGCGCTCGGGCGGTCCCGGGAGAAGCAGGACCTGGCCATCGCGCACTCCCTCAACTTCGGGCTCTACGACCGCGCCTCCGGGGTCCAGGCCGGCTATGCCCGGGTGGTCACCGACCGGGCGACCTTCGCGTGGCTCTGCGACGTCTACGTGGACCGCGCCGCGCGCGGCAAGGGCCTGGGCACCGCCCTGGCCGGCGCGGTCGGCGACCACCTCGCCCCGTACGGGCTGCGGCGGGTGCTGCTGGCGACCGCGGACGCGCACGCGGTCTACGCGAAGGTGGGGTTCGCGCCGATGGAGACGCCGGAGAAGTGGATGGTCCTCGGCGAGCAGTGAGACGGCGGGCAGCCCCCCCGGTGAGGACCACCGGGCCACCGCCGCCCGATGACGGAACGACCCGCCCGGCCCCGCACTCGCGTGCGCGGGCCGGGCGGGTCGTTCCGCCGTCACCGCGGCGGGGAACCGGTCGGACGGCCAGGCGGCCAGGTGATCGGACGGCCGGACGGCCAGGCGGCCAGGCGGTCAGACGCGGACCGACAGGGCGTGGCGGAACACGTTCAGCGGGTCCCAGAGCGCCTTCGCGGACTGGAGGCGGTGGTAGCCGTCCTTGAAGTACAGGGTGGACCACGGGGTGCCCGAGGTGTTCAGCGCGGGGTCGGCGAGGTCGGAGTCGGCGTAGTTGATGAAGGCGCCGTCGTTGATGACTCCCGGGCGCGGCACGCCACCGGTCGCGGCGTGGACGTCGCGGTAGAACTCGCGAATCCAGGCCAGGTTGACCGCGTCCTCCGCGGGGGTCGCCCACAGGTTGACGAAGAGCATCTTGATGATGGAGTCGCGCTGCGCGGTGGCGGTGGCGTGCGAGGAGGGCAGGTTGGTCGTGGCGCCGTAACCGGCGATCTCGACGAGGGCCGCGCCGTTGGTGTAGTCGGTGCGCGTCAGGTGCTTGTAGAACTCCTTGATCTGCGCCACCGGCATGGTCTTGCGCAGGTAGGAGGACTTGGCCTTGAAGCGGCCCTTGTTCTCGAAGCCGGGGCCGCCCAGGCCCGGCCAGTTCAGGACGTTGTAGAGCCAGTCGACGTGCTTGCGGACGTCGACGCGGTACGTCAGGCCGGTGCCCGCGACGATGGCGGCGAGGTAGGCGTCCATGACCGCGTCGGCGTTCGGCACGGACGCGTCGAGCTGTGTGCTCATCAGGAACTCGCCGGCCGCGCGGTGGCGCGGCTTGATGGCGCTGAAGAGCTTGGCGTGGGGGGAGGTCGCGGAGGTGTTGGCCTGGTGCCACGCGGTGAAGTTGTACAGCAGCTGGGTGAAGGCCGGCTCGGTCATGCCGGTCCACGAGAAGGTGACCTCGGAGACGACCAGCGACGTGGGTGCCTTGGGAAGCAGGAAGGCCGGGTCGTTGCCGGTGGCGCCCGGGGTGCGGAACCAGTAGCGGGTGACGATGCCGTAGTTGCCGCCGCCCGCTCCGGTGTGGGCCCACCACAGTTCGCGGTGGGGGTCGCTGGCATCGCGGGTGGCGACGACCTTGCAGGCGGTGCCGGTGCTGTCCACGTGGACGATCTCGATGGCGTACAGGTGGTCGACGGTGAGGCCGTGGGAGCGGGCCAGCGGACCGTAGCCACCGCCGGGTATGTGGCCGCCGACCGAGACCGTCGGGCAGGTGCCGCCGGGGATGGTGACGCCCCAGGTGTTGTAGAGGGTCTGGTACACGTTGCCGAGCTGGGCGCCGGCGTCGACCGCGATGGCGCGGCGGGCGCTGTCGTACGAGATCCCGGTCATGGCGGAGATGTCGATGAGGACGCGGACGCCCGAGTTGGTGGTGAAGTCCTCGTAGCAGTGGCCGCCGCTGCGCACGGCGAACCGGAGCCCGTTGTTCAGGGTCTCCTGCACGGCCTGGACCACCTGGTCGACCGTGCTCGCGACCAGCACGTAGGCCGGTGTACCGGTCCAGCGGCCGTTGGCACACGCGACCAGCGGCGCGTACCGGGGGTCGGTCGGTCCCACGGTGACCAGGTTGGGCCCGGCCACGGACGCGGCGGCGGGCGGCTCCGCGGCGAACGCTTCGCCCGCCCAGCCGCCCATCGCGGGCAGCGCCAGGGCCGCGCCGCCGGCGACCGCAGTGTGTTTCATGAACCGCCGGCGGGAAACTCCGGTCATTTCCTTGTACCTCCACGGGAATCATCTGCGAGTACGGAAACTCGACACCACGTCGCGCACCCCTGGAGGCGAGGTGGAATTCATGGCTGTCCGCTCCGGTGAGACCGAAGATTATCGGCCACAAGTAATCGGACACCAATTCCACTTGTGAAGGGGAAATCGGCTCGGGAAAACTCGTGAGAAAGCGTGAAGAAGTGTCAGACGGCCCATACACCTGCGGCGGGACCGCGCTCGCTGAGCATGCCGAGGGCCGGCCCGCTGAGGGGGGAACCAGCCATCAGGCCGGGCGCGACGGCTGATTCGATCGCCTCCCGGGTGGCGTCGCAGATCTGGATCTCCCCGGCCGTCGAGAGCGCCAGCAGGCACTGGCAGGTGTCCAGGAGCGCGCCGTTGACGGACGGCGGGACGGAGGGGTCGTCCGGCCGGAAACGGACGAGTGCCTGACCGGTCGCCACGGAGGCGTGCAGGGTCAGCCCGCGCCAGGGGGAGAGGCTCAGCCCGGCCTCGGCGGCCGGGTCGGTGAGGCGGTCGCGGATCGCCGCCGCCGCGTGGACCGCGCGGACCGCGGTGCTCTCCTCCCCGCCGGCCCGGAACAGGCCGAGGGAGACCGCGCCGATCGAGGTGACGGCGACTCCGCCGAACCGTTCGATCCGCTTGCGGGCGATGGCGTTGACGCTCTCGAACATCTCGTCCATGAAGTCGGGTGCGGCGCCGGGCGGTTCCGGGGCGATCCGGGTCTGGACGAGGAGCACGCTGATGCGCTGGCGTTCGGTGACCACCGGGCCCGGCGCGGACGGCCTGCGCACGGGCGCGGACCGGGCCGGGGCCGGGGGCCGTTCGACGCTCTGGAAGCCCTGCGGGTGGGTGGGGACGGCGGCCAGTACCCGGCGCCGGTCCTCGCGCCGGCGGACCTGGCCGCCGGGCACGCCGACCGGGACCGGGCCGCCGAGGACCACCGCGGCGGGGGCCAGGTTCAGGGCCGGGTCGTGGGCGAGTATCGCCTGCTGGAGCCTGCGCAGTTCGTGTCCGGGCTCCAGTCCGAGGTCCTCGACCAGCGTGGCCCGGATGCGGTTGTAGACGCTGAGCGCGTCCGCCTGCCGTCCGCACCGGTACAGGGCGAGCATCAGCTGCCCCGAGGAGCGTTCGCGCAGCGGCTCGGCCTCCACGGTCGTCTCCAGCTCGCCCAGGACGGCGTAGTGCTCCCCGCACTGGAGCTTCGCCTCGAAGTAGTCCTCCAGGACGTCCAGCCGGGTGTTCTGCACGGCGGTCAGCTCGGGCCACATCGTGCCGGTCTCGACCAGGTCCGACAGGACCGGGCCCCGCCACAGTTCCAGTGCCTCGCACAGCAGCCGGACGGCCTCGTGCGGGGCGCCGCCGGCCAGTTGGGCCCGCCCCTGGCGGACCCGCTGGCGGAAGAGGTGCAGGTCCACGTGGTCGGGATCGACGCGGATCATGTAGCCGGGCGCCCGGGTGACGAGTTCGGCCGGGGCGCCGTCGGCCCCGGCGCCGAACTGGTTCAGTGTCCCGCGCAGTCCCCAGACGGCGTTCTGGAGGATCTTGCGCGCCGTCACCGGCGCGTTGTCCGCGCTCCAGAGCGCGGCGAGCAGCTGACTCGTGGGGACGACCTGGTTGGCCTGCAACAGCAGGTATCCCAGTGTCGCCCGCGGTTTGGTCCCTCCGAGCGGTACCGGCTGCTCAGCGGCCATCACTTCCAGTGGACCCAACATCCGAAAGCGCATAACTCCCCCGGTCCTTCGGCTGCGTACGGCATGCCTACTCGATCGGAAGATTACAAACCAACACTCCGGTTTGTCAAAAGTCTTCTTTGGTCTGCCATCCAGATGATGGACACCGCGGGCTCGACAGCGGGTCGAGGAGGGTGTCATCTTCCGTAAAAGCAAAGGCCAGAGGGCCCGGGAGGGGGAGTCCCGGGCCCTCTGGCGGTGTGGCGACGACGGGAGAGGCCGCCACACGGTGGGGTGATTCCTTGACCGATCGAGGGGAAGATCGGCCCCTCAAACAGCGCGTCCGGTCTGGTTTTCGGTGGTGCGGTCTAGGCGATCGGCGCCAGGCTCTGGCCGTCCGTGTCACGGATGATCGCGCACACGTCCCGCAGCGCCGCCTCCAGCCGGTCGATCTCCTCGTCCGTCAGGTGGACCGACGGCTCGAACCGCAGCGTGTTCACCGCGCTGGAGGTCGGGAACGTACGGACCCGGTGGGCCCGCAGGATGTGCCCGGCCACGAAGTAGCCGAAGAACCCGCTCCGGGCGACCTGCCGGAGCGGCTCGGCGTCGGCGTCCGACTGGTCGTGGAACTCCAGACCCGCCATCAGCCCCCGCCCGCGCACCTCCTTGACCGTGCCGGGGAAGTCGGCCCGTACCGAGCGGAGCATCGCGAGGAGCTTCTCCCCGCGCTCGGCGGCCTGCCGGTAGACCTCGCCGTCGTCGGCCTCCATCAGCTCCAGCACCTTGAGGGCGATGAGGCAGGAGAAGCTGTCCTTGGCGAAGGTGGAGCTGTGCGCCAGCTCGAACTGCCCGTGGTAGAGCGGCTTGCGCACGAGCATCACCGCGGTCTTGGCGATGCCCCCGCCGAGGCTCTTGGCCAGGGTGTAGTAGTCGCCGCGCAGCCCGAGCGCGGTGGCGGCGAGGAAGTCCCCGGTCCGGCCCATGCCGCTCTGGATCTCGTCCACCACGACCGGGACACCGCTCTGCGCGCAGACCTCCTGGATCTCCGCCGCGAACTCCCGGGTCAGCTCGTGGATGCCGCCCTCGCCGAGGATGGGCTCCAGCACGAAGGCGGCGAAGAGCGGGAAGTCCCGTTCCACCACCTGCACCTGGCCGCCCTCGACCACGAGGTCGAGCAGCTGGGCCCGCTCCTCGTCGATGATCTTGCGCAGCGCCCCGGGCCGGTCGCGCGGGACGAACCGGGACTGCGCGGCCAGCGCCTTGAACGGGAGCCGGTAGCCCTCGTTGTGGGTGAGCTGGACGCTGCCGGCGAGCTTGCCGTGGAAGCCGCCCTCGGGGACGAGGAACAGCGGCGGGCGGGCGGCCTGCGTCGCGTTGCGGTCGAGGATCTCGGTGACGAGCTCCTCGATGGAGTCGCCGACCCCGGCCGGGACCGTGGCGGCCCCGGCCACGACCTGGGCGCGGACCTCCTCGACATGGACGGCGATCTCCTCGCGGAGCGCCGCGAGCCGCAGGCCCCGGTCGAGTTCGGCGTGCTTGATGGCGGCCTCGACGGCCTCCGCCCCGCTGTTGGCGAAGATCGCGTAGTACGACTCCTCGTCGCCGCGCTCGCGCCGGACGATCCGGTTGAGGGCCTCGGCCAGCTCATTGGCGTACGGGTGGCGGGAGAACTGCGCGTGGACGGGGGTCCCACCGTCCAGCAGCTCCTTGGCGTAGGCGTTGATCTGCGGGTTGTTGTGCCCGAGCATCGTCGATCCGTAGCCGCCGACGTAGTCGAGGACCGGGATCTCCTCGCCGTCCTCGCCGCGCCGGTAGAGGGTGTTGCCCTCGGCCCGCACGTACTCGACGTCCAGGCCGCCGGAGGCCAGCACCCCCAGCAGGAACGGCTCGGCGAGCTCCGTCGCCGCCGTGGTCGGCCGGGTCGCTGTCGGTCGGGTCGCGGTCGCCATGTCAGCTCCTCGCCGCGCTGGTGACGGACTCCGCGCGCGCCCCGCCCGTGGCGCCCCCGGCCCCCGCGGGCGGCTCCGGCGCGGCGCCCGCCCCGGACGGCGCCTCCGCGGACGCGGCCGTGACGGGCGGCTCGACGGGTGCCTCGGCCGGTGCCTCCGCCGGGGCCCCGATGACGGGGATCTTGCGGAGCAGGGTGAGGACGATGATGCCGGTCAGGACGGCGAGGCCGGCGCTGACCCAGGCGGTGGCCTGGAACCCCGAGGTGAACGCGTCGCGCGCGACGGTCACCAGTTGCGCACCGACGTCGGCCGGCAGCGAGGCGGCGGCGTCGGTGGCGCCGCCGACGGTGTCCTGGGCGGCTGCGGCGGCCTCGGCCGGGATGCCGGCCGGGGCGTTGTCGGAGACCTCGCCGCGGTAGACGGCGACGGCGACGGAGCCCGTCACCGCGATGCCCAGGGCGAGTCCGAGGTCGTAGGCGGTCTGCCCGGTGGCGGCGGCGGAACCGGCCTTCTCCGGCGGCGCGGCACCGGTGGCGATGGAGGTGCCCAGGACGCTGATCGGCGCGATGCCGAACATGATCACGGCGAGGCCCAGCGCGGCCGGCGCGATGCCGTCCTTGTCGGACCCGGCGATGCCGGTCAGCCAGAACCCGGCCAGCGTGATCACCAGGCCCGCGGTGATGACGTACGCGGGACGGATGCGCTTGGCGAAGACCGGGGTGAGCTGCGAGCCCAGGATCAGGCCGACGGCTCCGGGCAGCAGCCACACACCGGCGGCCAGCGGGCTCAGCTCACCGGCGACCAGCAGGTACTGCGGGACGAGGTACTCGACGCCGTTGAGCGCCATCATGCCGAACAGCAGGGTCAGCAGCGCGCCCGTGAAGACGCGGTTGCGGAAGAGCCGCATGTCGAGCAGCGGCGTCTCCAGGGAGTTCTGCCTGCGCACGAACAGCACGGTGAACAGGACACCGAGCAGCAGCGCGACCACGTTGCCCAGGCTCAGGCCGTGCTCCGCGAACTTCTTGACCGCGTAGACGAGCGGCAGGATCGCCGCCAGGAAGAGCACCACGCTCGCGAGGTCGATGCGACCCGCCTTCGGGTCCTTGTACTCGGGCAGCAGGAACGGCGCGGCCAGCAGCGGGACCAGCATGACGGGGACGCCCATCAGGAAGACCGAGCCCCACCACCAGACCTCCAGCAGCACACCGCCGATGACGGGGCCGATGGCGATGCCGACCGACAGGGCGGTGACCCAGGTGGCGATGGCGGTGGCCCGCTGCCGCGCGTCGGTGAACATGTGGATGATCAGCGAGAGCGTCGACGGGAGCACCGCGGCCCCGGCGATGCCGAGCAGGGCGCGCGCCGTGATCAGCATCTCGGGGCTGGTCGAGTACGCGGCGAGCAGCGAGGCGCCGATCACGCCGACGGAGCCGAAGATCAGCAGCCTGCGGCGGCCGATGCGGTCGCCCAGGGTCCCCATGACCACGAGGAACCCGCAGGTGAGGAAGCCGTAGATGTCGGTGGTCCACAGCAGCTGCGAGCTGGTGGGCAGCAGGTCGGCGGTCACGTACGGGGTGGCCAGCCACAGCACGCCCAGGTCGGCCGTCATCAGCGTCACCGGCAGCAGCAGGACGAGCAGTCCGAACCACTCTCGCGGCCCGGCACGCAACGACACCGCGGGTGCGGGGGTCGAAGACATGGTTATCCCTTCATCAATGTTCTGTTGGTGTGTCAGGAGAGCGGGCGGACCCGCCGCAGGATCTCGGCGGCGACCGTGTCCGGGTCCTGCTGGGGCTGCCAGTGCGAGGTCTTCTCCAGCGTCACCAGGCGGTAGGGCCCGGTGACGTGCTCGCGGGTCGTGGCGACGGCGAGTTCGCTGACGGCCGTGTCGGCCCGGCTGTAGACGAAGGTCGTCGGGACGGGGACCGGGCCGAAGCCGAGGTCCTCGCCGAGCAGGTTGTTGGCCCGGTACCAGTTCAGGGCGGCGTCCAGGACGCCCGGCCGGGTGTGCGTGGCGACGTACCGGGCGATCTGGGCGTCGGTCAGCACCCCCTCGCCGGCCTGGGTGAACCAGGCGTGGAGTGCGGCGCCGGCGTCGGCCAGGAAGTGGTCCGCGGCGCCCTCGGAGACGAGGAACTCCACGTACGCGGAGCTGTGCTGCTGCTCCTCGTCCACGCGGTAGGCGTGCTGGTAGGCGTCGAGGTGGGGGATGGCCAGGGCGGTCAGGCTGCGGACCCGCCCGGGGTGGCGGGCGGCCAGGTACCAGGCCACCGCGGCGCCCCAGTCGTGGCCGACGACATGGGCGGTGGTGACGTCCAGGGCGTCCAGGACGCCGAGCGCGTCGGCGGCGAGGTGTTCCAGCCGGTACGCGTCCACCTCGCGCGGGCGGGCGCCGTCGGAGTAGCCCCGCTGGTCGGGGGCGATCGTGCGGAGCCCGGCCCGGTGCAGCAGGGGCGCGGTCTCCGTCCAGGACTCCTTGTTGTGCGGGAAGCCGTGGAGCAGCAGGACCGGCTCGCCGTCGGCCGGTCCGGCCACGTCGACGTCGAAGACCAGGTCGCCCAGGGTGATCTGCATGTCCTACTCCTGAGCCGCCGCGATGGCGGCCTCGATCTGCGGGCCGTGCAGGACCGCCGGGGGATCGACGAGGCCGATCACCCTGGAGTACGCGCGGGACACGGCGGCGTCGCGCGAGGCGGCCTCCTGCACCTGCGCGATGAAGGCGTGCGCCTGCTGGACCTCCTCGGTGCGCTCGCCCTCGACCTCGGGGAAGCTGAGGTCGGCGCCGACCGCCATCTCCCAGCAGCCGTCGACGGCGTCGGCGGCGAGGTCCTTGAAGTAGGCGACCGGGTCGGGGCGGCGGCCGTCGGCGGTGTGCCGGCGCAGGACGAGCGAGCCGAGCGCCGCGACGGTCATGCCCTGGGCGTAGCTCGGGTTGAAGCTGCACACGGCGTCGCCGATGACGAGCAGCCCGGCCGGGAAGTCGGTCATGCGCTGGTAGTGGCGGCGCAGGTTGGTCGGGAACTTGTACGCGACCGGCTCGTCCAGCGGCTCCGAGACCTGGAGCACCTCGTAGATGTCGGGCGCGGCGAGGGACTTGATGAAGCCGAGGAAGCCGTCGGGGGTGGTGGCCGGGTGGTCGCCGAGGATGCCGTACGCGGTGACGATCGACCGGTCGCCGTCGACCTTCTGGCAGATCGCGCCGCGCGGTATGCCCGCGGAGGCCACGGTGTTGATGGAGATGTTGCCCTCGAACGCCTCCTCCGGGACCCGGTAGTAGCGGGTGGTGTAGCCGAGGCCGATCTTGTGCTTCTCCTCCTCGACGGCGGCGAAGCCGAACTGCTGGAGCCAGACGGAGGTGCGCGAGCCGCGGCCGGTGGCGTCCACGACCAGGTCGGCCGTGACGGTCGCCTCGGCGCCGCCCTGGCGGCGGACGACGACCCCGGTGACCTCGCGGCTGTCCTCGGTGGTGGTCAGGCGCAGGATGTCGGCCTGCTCCAGGAAGGAGACCTCGGGGAGGGCGAGGACGCGGTCGCGGACGTGGCGCTCCAGGAAGGGGCGGCTGGAGGTGAGGGCGAACAGCCCCGAGTCGACCTTCTGGAGCCGCTTGCCGTTGATGATCCAGCGGACGTCACCGGCGACGTCGCCGAGCTGCGCGCCGGCGGCCTTCATGTCCTCGGTGATGCCCGGGAAGTACTCCTCGGTGATCTGCTGGCCGCGGGAGAGCAGCCCGTGCAGGTGGTGCCCCTGCGGCAGGCCGCGCCGGAGATCGCCCGGGCCGGTCAGCTCGTCGCGGTCGACGACGACGACCTCCGCGAACGTCTCGGAGAGGACGCGGGCGGAGAAGAGCCCCGCCATGCTCCCGCCGAGCACGACCGCACGACCTCCGCGTGCTTTTCCGGCGGATTCGGGGGTGGCCCCCTGGGAAGATGCAGCACTCACAGCGATCAGCTCTCCTTGAATTCGTACGTCACTCCAGCGCACCACGAGCCCCGCAGAACAAAGGGTTTGGATTGAATCGCGTGAGCCCGCACAAACCGTATCCGCAGGTGTTCCACCGGGCGCTCACTGTGCGGCAACGCCCCGGTCATCAGCGGTTCCCGCAGGGGTAGTTACCAGACCATGACTGTTGGTGAACCCGTTTTTACTAGCCTGTTGAGGAGTAGATTTCTCAGATTTCGCATGGCCCCGACGAATCCAGGCACAGCACGTCCAGGTGCAACACATCAAGGGCGCAGTAGATCCAGGCGCAGTGAACCGATCAGTGAATCCAGCAGTGAATCCAGGGCGCAGTAGATCCAGGAAAGGGCAGCCGAGCGTGGTGACCAGTGAGAACAATCCTGTAGCAGCCGGGGCGCACGCCGAGAAGGTGGAGCAGATCGCTGTCGTGGGGCTGTCCTGCCGGCTCCCTGGAGCCGGGAGCCCGGCTGCCTTCTGGGAGCTCCTGCGGAACGGGTCGAGTGCCGTCACCGAGGTGCCGCCGGGCCGTTGGGGCGTACCGGCCGAGGGCGCCGGGGACACGACCGGGGGACCGGCCGGGGAAAGGGCCGGGGAAGGGGACGGCGCCGCGGGCCCGGGGCGCGGGGCGTTCCTGGACGGGGTGGACCTCTTCGACGCCCGCTTCTTCGGGATCTCCCCGCGCGAGGCGGGGTCGATGGACCCGCAGCAGCGGCTGGTCCTGGAGCTGGCCTGGGAGGCGCTGGAGGACGCCGGGATCGTGCCCGCGTCGCTGCGCGGCAGCCGGACGGCGGTCTTCGTCGGCGCCCTGCGCGACGACTGGACCAGCCTGCTCTACCAGTACGGCACCGAGGCCATCACCCAGCACACCATGGCCGGGGTGAGCCGCGGGGTCATCGCCAACCGCGTCTCCTACCACCTGGGTCTGCGCGGCCCCAGCCTGACCGTGGACTCCGCCCAGTCCTCCTCGCTCGTCGCCGTCCACCTGGCCTGCGAGAGCCTGCGCAGCGGGGAGTCGACGACCGCCCTCGCGGCCGGGGTGAACCTGAACCTGCTGACCGAGAACGCCACCACGGAGGAGCGTTTCGGCGCCCTCTCCCCCGACGGCGTCTCCTACACCTTCGACGCCCGCGCCAACGGGTTCGTGCCCGGTGAGGGCGGCGGGGTCCTCGTCCTGAAGCCGCTCGCCGCGGCGCTCGCCGACGGCGACCGCGTCTACGGCGTGATCCGGGGCAGCGCGGTCAACAACGACGGGACCACCGCGGGCCTGACCGTGCCCAGTGCGGCGGCGCAGGAGCAGGTGGTGCGCCTGGCCCACGAGCGGGCCGCGCTGGGCCCCGCCGAGCAGGTGCAGTACGTCGAACTGCACGGCACGGGGACGCCCGTCGGCGACCCGGTCGAGGCGGCGGCGCTCGGCGCCGCGCTGGGCGCGGACCGGCCGGCCGGCGATCCCCTGCGGGTGGGCTCGGTCAAGACGAACATCGGGCACCTGGAGGGCGCGGCGGGCATCGCCGGGCTGATCAAGACGCTCCTCGGCCTCGTCCACCGCGAGCTGCCCGCCAGCCTCAACTACGCGACCCCGAACCCGGCCATCCCCCTCGCCGAGCTGGGGCTCGCCGTCCAGCGCGATCACTCGGCCTGGCCCCACCCGGACCGCACGCTCGTCGCCGGTGTCTCCTCCTTCGGCATGGGCGGCACCAACGCCCACGTCGTGGTCACCGAGGCGCCCACCACCGTGGCCGCGCCCGTGAACGACACATCCGTGAACGACGCACCCGTGGACGACGGGCAGGCGGACGGCGGGGCCGTCGTGCCCGCCGCGCTGCCCTGGGTGCTCTCCGCCCGCTCCGAGGAGGCGCTGCGCGGGCAGGCCGGACGCCTGGCCGCCTTCGTCGCGGCCGAGGGCGCGCCGGGGCCGCTGGACACCGGTTTCTCGCTGGCGACGACCCGTACGGTCTTCGACCACCGCGCGGTGGTGACCGGCGCGGACGGCGCGGCGCTGCTGGAGGGCCTGCGGGCGCTGGCCGAGGGCCGGCCGGGCGCGGGCGTGGTCCGCGGCGAACCCGCCCCGGGCGCGACCGCGTTCCTCTTCACCGGGCAGGGCGCGCAGCGCACGGGCATGGGCGAGGAGCTGTACGCCGCCTTCCCCGCCTACGCCGAAGCCTTCGACGCCGTCGCCGCCGAACTCGACCAGCATCTCGACCGGCCGATCCGTGAGGTCATCGCCTCCGGTGAAGGTCTGGACGACACCGGCAACACCCAGCCCGCCCTCTTCGCCGTCGAGGTCGCCCTCTACCGCCTCGTCGAATCCTGGGGCATCACCCCCGACTACCTCGCCGGGCACTCCATCGGCGAACTCACCGCCGCCCACATCTCCGGAATCCTGTCACTGAAAGACGCCGCCACCCTCGTCGCGGCCCGCGCACGCCTCATGCAGGCACTGCCCACCGGCGGCGCCATGATCGCCCTCCAGGCCACCGAAACCGAACTCCTCCCCCTCCTCGAAGAACTGGGGGAACGGCTCTCCATCGCCGCCGTCAACGGCCCGAACTCGGTGGTCGTCTCCGGCGACGAGGACGCCGCCCAGGAGATCGCCGAGCGGTTCAAGACCCAGGGCCGCAAGACCAAGCGCCTCACCGTCTCCCACGCCTTCCACTCCCCCCACATGGACGGAATGCTCAAGGAGTTCCACAAGGTCGCCAAGGAACTGACCTACAACGAGCCGCAGATCCCGGTGGTCTCCACCCTCACCGGTGCGCTCGCCGACGGGGACGACCTGCGCACCCCCTGCTACTGGACCGACCAGGTCCGGGGCGCCGTCCGGTTCGCCGACGCCGTCACCGCCCTCGGGGAACTCGGCGCCACCACCTTCCTGGAGATCGGCCCCGACGCCGTCCTGAGCGCCCTGGCCGAGGGCGTCCCGGCGCTGCGCGCGGGCCGGCCCGAGGCGCAGTCGCTCCTCACCGCCGTCGCCACCGCCTTCGTCCGGGGTGCCGGGGTCCGGTGGGACCTGTTCTACGCCGGGACCGGCGCGCACCGCGCCGCGCTGCCCACGTACGCCTTCCAGCGCCGCCGGTACTGGTTCGACGCCGCCGCCCGCAAGGCCGCCCCGGCCCTGGCCCCCGGCGGCGCGGACGGGGAGGCCGCCGTCGCCCCGGCGCCGCGCGGTGAGCTGGGCGAGCGGCTCGCGCGGCTCCCCGGGGCCGAGCGGAGCCGTGCCGTCGCGGAGCTGGTGACCTCGCACATCACCGCGATCCTGGAGTACGGCGCGGGCGAGGCGCTGGAGCAGCGCACCCCCTTCCAGCAGCTCGGGTTCAGCTCGATGATGACCACCGAGCTGCGCAAGGCCCTGGCCGAGGCCACCGGGCTGCGGCTGCCCGGCAGTCTCCTCTTCGACCACCCGACCCCGAAGGCGCTGACCGCCTTCGTGGAGGCGCGGCTCGTCGGCGCGGCCGACGCGGCGGAGGAGTTCGCCCGGCCCGTCGACGCCGACGAGCCCATCGCGATCGTCGGCATGGCCTGCCGTTTCCCCGGCGGGATCTCCTCCCCGGACGAGCTGTGGAAACTGGTCGCGGAGGGCGGTGACGCCGTCTCCGGGTTCCCCGTCGACCGTGGCTGGGACGAGGACCTGTACGACGCCGACCCCGACCGGCCCGGCAAGAGCGCGGTCCGTCACGGTGGTTTCCTGCACGGCGCGGGCGAGTTCGACGCCGCCTTCTTCGGGATCTCCCCGCGCGAGGCGCTCGCCATGGACCCGCAGCAGCGGCTGCTGCTGGAGACCGCGTGGGAGGCCGTCGAGCGGTCCGGCATCCGCCCGGAGTCGCTGCACGGCTCCCGTACCGGTGTCTTCGTCGGCGCCACCGCGCTGGAGTACGGGCCGCGGATGTCCGAGGCCCCCGAGAGCGTCCAGGGCAGTGTCCTGACCGGCTCCACCACCAGTGTGATGTCCGGCAGGATCGCCTACCAGCTGGGGCTGCTGGGCCCGGCCGTCACCACCGACACGGCCTGTTCCTCCTCGCTCGTCGCCCTGCACCTGGCGATCCGTTCGCTGCGCTCGGGCGAGACCAGCCTGGCGCTGGCGGGCGGGGCGACGGTCATGTCCTCCCCCGGCATGTTCGTGGAGTTCTCCCGCCAGCGCGGCCTGGCGCCCGACGGCCGCTGCAAGTCCTTCGCGGCGGGCGCCGACGGCACCGGCTGGGCCGAGGGCGTCGGCCTGCTCCTCGTGGAGCGGCTCTCCGACGCCGAACGCAACGGGCACACCGTCCTCGCCGTGCTGCGTGGTTCCGCCATCAACCAGGACGGCGCCACCAACGGGCTGACCGCGCCCAGCGGCGCCGCCCAGCAGCGCGTCATCCGCCAGGCGCTCGCCGATTCCGGGCTGCGCTCCTCGGAGGTCGACGCCGTCGAGGCGCACGGCACCGGCACCAAGCTCGGCGACCCGATCGAGGCCGAGGCCGTCATGGCCACCTACGGCAGCGACCGCGCCGGTCTGGCGCCGGTCTTCCTGGGCTCGCTGAAGTCCAACATCGGTCACGCCCAGGCCGCCGCGGGCGTCGGCGGGGTCATCAAGATGGTGGAGGCGATCCGGCACGGTGTCCTGCCCCGGACCCTGCACGTGGACGAGCCCTCCGCGCACGTGGACTGGTCGGCGGGGAGCGTCGAGCTGCTCACCGAGGAACGGGCCTGGCCCGAGACCGGGCGTCCGCGCCGCGCCGCCGTCTCCTCCTTCGGCATCAGCGGCACCAACGCGCACGTCATCGTCGAGCAGGCCCCCGAAGCCGTCCGGCCCGCGCCGGCCGCCGCGCCCGCGCCCGCCGCGCTGCCCGGACTGCCCGCCCCCTGGCTGCTGTCGGCCCGCGACCCGGAGGCGCTGCGCGCCCAGGCCGCACGGCTGCGCACGTACGCGGACGGCCAGAACGGCCAGGACGGCCGAGGCGCCCCGGACGCCCCGGACGCCCCGGACCCGGCGGACATCGGGCTGGCGCTCGCCACCACCCGTACCGTCTTCGAGCACCGCGCCGTCGTCCTCGGGCGGGACCGTACGGAGTTCCTGGCCGGGCTCGACGCGCTGGCCGCAGGCTCCGCCTCGCCCGCCGTCGTCACCGGCAGCGCCGCGAACGCCGGGCGCACCGCGTTCCTCTTCACCGGCCAGGGCGCCCAGCGGCTCGGCATGGGCCGCGAGCTGTACGGGGCCCACCCGGTCTTCGCCGCCGCGCTCGACGCGGTGTTCACCGCGTTCCAGGGGCGCCTGGAGCTGCCCCTGCGCGAGGTGCTGTTCGCGCGGGAGGGCAGTGCGCAGGCCGCCCTGCTGGACGAGACGACCTACACCCAGCCCGCCCTGTTCGCCGTGGAGGTGGCCCTCTTCCGGCTGCTGGAGCACCACGGCGTGGTCCCGTCCCTGCTGGCCGGGCACTCCATCGGCGAGCTGTCCGCCGCGCACGCGGCCGGGGTGCTGACCCTGGACGACGCCGCGCTGCTGGTGGCCGCGCGCGGCCGGCTGATGCAGTCGGCCCGCTCCGGCGGCGCCATGATCGCCGTGCAGGGCACGGAGGCGGAGATCGCCGCCTCCCTCGCCGGGCGCGAGGACGCGGTCTCCGTGGCCGCTGTCAACGGCCCGGACTCCGTGGTGATCTCCGGTGACGAGGACGTCGCCGAGGAGATCGCCGGCCAGTGGCGGGAGCGGGGCCGCAAGACGAAGCGGCTGACCGTCTCGCACGCCTTCCACTCCCCGCACATGGCGGAGATCCTCGGCGAGTTCCGCCAGATCGCCGCGGGCGTCACCTTCTCCGCACCCTCCGTCCCGGTGGTCTCCACCGTCACCGGTCAGCTCGCCACCGACGCCGAGCTGACCTCCCCCGACTACTGGGCGGAGCAGATCCGCGCCACCGTCCGGTTCCTGGACGCCACCCGGGAGCTGGCCGCGCAGGGCGCGACCGTCTTCGTGGAGGTCGGCCCGGACGCCGTCCTGACCGCGCTGGCGCAGGGCGCCCTGGAGGAGTCGGCCGTCCCGGTCGTGGCCGCGGCGCTGCTGCGCGCGGGCCGCCCGGAGACCGAGACGTTCAGCGCGGGCCTGGCCCGCGCCCACACCGCCGGGGCGCCCCTGGACGCGGGGACGTTCTTCCCCGGCGCGGTGGCGGCCGGGCTGCCGACGTACGCCTTCCGGCGCACCCACTACTGGCTCTCGCCCGCCGCTCCCGCCGACGCCCGAAGCCTGGGCCTGGACGGCTCCGACCATCCGTTGCTCTCCACCACCGTGGAGTTCGCGGACCGTGAGGACGCCCTGTTCACCAGCCGGATCTCGGTGGGCGGCCACCCGTGGCTGGCCGACCACGCCATCGGCTCCACGGTGCTGGTGCCCGCGACGGCCTTCCTGGAGCTGGCCGTCGCCGCCGGTGACCACCTCGGGGCGGCCCGGGTCGAGGAACTGACCCTGGAGGCGCCGCTGCCGCTGACCGGGCGCGAACCCGTCCGCGTGCAGATCGCGGTGGGCGCCCCGGACGCGTCGGGCATCCGCCCGTTCTCCGTTCACGCCCGCCCCGACACGGGTGAGGACCAGTCCCGGCCGTGGACCCGGCACGCGACGGGCGCGCTGGCGCCCGCCGGGGCCCCCGCCGAGGACGCCGCGCTCACCGAGTGGCCGCCCGAGGGCGCCGTGGCCGAGCCGCTGGACGGCGTCTACGACCGGCTCGCCGCGCTCGGCTACACCTACGGGCCCGCCTTCCAGGGCCTGCGGGCCGTCTGGCGCGACGGCGAGGACGTCTACGCCGAGGTGCGCCTCGACGAGGAACACCGGGAGAGCGCCGCCCGCTTCGGTGTGCACCCCGCGCTCTTCGACGCGGTCCTGCACCCGCTGGTGCTGGACGCGGCCGTGCCCGGCGAGAGCGACCGCATCCGGCTGCCGTTCGCCTGGTCGGGGACGGTCCTGCACGCGGCGGGCGCCGCCGAGCTGCGGGTGCGCATCTCCCCGGCCGGGACCGACCGTTACCGGCTGACGCTGGCGGACGGGGCGGGCGCGCCCGTCGCGGAGGTCGAGTCGCTGACGCTGCGGCCGGTCGCCAAGGAGCAGCTGGTCACGGCCCCGGACGCCGCCTTCGACGCGCTGTACGCCGTGGAGTGGGCCGCCGTCACCGCCGACCTCACCGGCGCAGACGCCTCCGGTGCCGTGGCGGCGGCCGGCTGGACCGAGGTCGCCGGGCCCGGCGAGGAACTCGCCGCCGCCTCCGGCGCCGCGACCGTCCTCGTCCGCCACACCGGTACCCCGGACGGTGGCGCCGAGGGCGTGCACCTGGCGACGGTACGGGCGCTGGCGCTGGTCAAGGAGTGGCTGGCCGACGAGGGGGCCGCGGACTCCCGGCTCGTCCTCGTCACCTCCGGCGCGGTGGCCGCGCTGCCCGGCGAGGACGTCACCGACCTGGCGGCCGCCCCGCTCTGGGGCCTGGTCCGCTCGGTGCAGTCCGAGCACCCCGACCGGCTCGTCCTCGTCGACACCGACACCGACGCCGGGGCGGACGACGGCCTGCTGGCCGCCGCCCTCGCCACGGGCGAGCCGCAACTCGCGATCCGCGCGGGCGCCCCCTACGCCCCCAGACTGGCCCGCGCCCCCCGGCCGGCCCGCGCCCCCCGCGCGGCCGGGGCCGACAGCCCGGCGGTGCCCGTCCTCGGCCCGCAGGGCACCGTCCTGGTCACCGGCGGCACCGGCGGCCTCGGCGCGCTCTTCGCCCGCCACCTGGTCACCGGGCACGGCGTCCGGCACCTGCTGCTCAGCAGCCGCCGGGGCCCGGCCACCCCGGGCGCCGACGAGCTGGCCGCGGAACTGGCCGCCCTCGGCGCCGAGGTGCGCGTGGTCGCGGCCGACGCCGCCGACCGGGACGCGGTGGCGGGGCTGCTGGCCTCCGTGGACCCCGCGCACCCGCTCACCGCCGTGGTGCACACGGCCGGTGTGCTGGACGACGCCACCATCGGGTCACTCACCGCGGAGCAGCTGTCGGCCGTCCTGCGGCCCAAGGTGGACGCGGCCTGGAACCTGCACGAACTGACGAAGGACCTGGACCTGTCCGCCTTCGTCCTCTTCTCCTCCGTCTCGGGGATCACCGGCACCGCCGGGCAGGCCAACTACGCGGCGGCCAACACCTATCTCGACGCGCTCGCCGCGCACCGCCGCGCCCACGGCCTGGCCGCGACCGCGCTGGCCTGGGGCCTGTGGGACAGCAGCCACGGCATGGGCGCCACCCTCACCGACGCCGATCTGGCCCGCTGGGCCCGCGCGGGCATGACCCCGCTCACCCCGGACCAGGGCCTGGCCCTGTTCGACACGGCGCTGACCACGGCCGAGCCGCTGCTGGTGCCGGTGGCACTGGACCTGGCCCCGTTCCGTGGCGGCCCCGTGGTGCCCGCCCTGTACCGGGGGCTGGTCCGCACCCGGACCCGTCGCACCGCGCAGGCCGGACCGGGCACGGGCGGCGACTCGGGCTGGGCCCGGCAGACCGCCGCGCTCCCCGAGGAGAAGCGCAAGGACGCCGTACTGGACCTCGTACGGGCCACGGTCGCCTCGGTCCTCGGGCACGCGGGCGCCACCTCCATCGACCCCGAACGGGCCTTCAGCGACATCGGCTTCGACTCGATGGCCGGGGTGGACCTGCGCAACCGGCTCGGTTCCGTCACCGGTCTGCGGCTCCCGGCGACGGCCGTCTTCGACCACCCGACCCCGGGCGCGCTCGCCGTCCACCTGCTCTCGCGGGTCTCCGCCGACGGGGCTCCGGCCACGGCCGTCAAGGCCCGCCGCCGGGGCGCCCCGGACGAGCCGATCGCGATCGTCGGCATGGCCTGCCGCTTCCCCGGCGGGGTCTCCTCCCCGGAGGGGCTGTGGCGGCTGGTCGCCGACGGCGTCGACGCGGTCAGCGGGTTCCCCGTCAACCGCGGCTGGGACCTGGAGGGCCTCTACGACCCGGACCCCGAGCGGACGGGCACCTCCTACGTCCGGGAGGGCGGGTTCCTGCACGAGGCGGACCTCTTCGACCGCGAGTTCTTCGGGATCTCGCCGCGCGAGGCGACCGCCACCGACCCGCAGCAGCGGCTGCTGCTGGAGACCGCCTGGGAGACCTTCGAGAGCGCGGGCATCGACCCGGCCCTCGTCCGGGGCAGCAACACGGGCGTCTTCACGGGCGCCATGTACGACGACTACGCGTCCCGGCTGCCCTCCACCCCGGAGGAGTTCGAGGGGTTCCTGCTCGCGGGCAACCTCTCCAGCGTCATCTCGGGCCGGCTCTCCTACACGTACGGTCTGGAGGGCCCGGCGGTCACCGTCGACACGGCCTGCTCGTCCTCGCTGGTGGCCATGCACCTGGCGG
>NZ_JBITDK010000040.1:0-26806 GCF_044454165.1 Streptomyces sp. NPDC051567
GGGTCCCCCCGCGCGCCGCGCCGCCGCCCCCCGGCGCGCGGCCGCGCCCCCCCCCGGGCCCCCCCCCCGGGGGGGGGCGCCGGCCCCCCCCCCCCGGGGGGGGGGCCGGGGGCGCCCCCGCGCCCGGTTGCCGGCCACGAGGGCCGTGCGGGCCGTGCGGGCCGTGCGGGCCGGGTCAGGTCGCCGGCCGGTGTGTCGCGGCCAGCTTCTCCAGGTCCGCCACGATGTCGGCCGGGCCGGGCCTGGACAGCCACTCGCGGTGCAGGACCGCCGCGGCCTCCTTGCAGGCGGGCTCGGTCAGTACCTTGACGAGCTGTTCGCGGATCTCGGCCACGGACTGCTTCTGGTGGTCGAGGCGCGCACCGGCGCCGCGGGCGACGATGTAGTTCGACGACAGCCACGAGTCCAGGTGCCTGCCGCTGACGGTGAAGCCGAGGCTTTCGCCCTCCCCGGTGAAGGACACCCGCTGCGGCTCGTCCGTGTCCATGATCAGCTGCGGCAGGTTCGCGGCGTGCGCGGCCCAGAACGTCCCGCTGGAACCGTGGTGGATGACCGCATCGCACGTCGGCAGCAGTTGCCCCAGCGGCACGTAGTCGACCACGCGGACGTTGTCGGGGAGCGGCGGGGCGCCGTCGAGCTGGGCGGCGTCGAGGGTGGCCACGACCTCGATGTCGAGGCCGCCGACGGCCTCCATGAGCGCGGCGACGCGGCTGTCGCCCTTGTTGTACGCCCGGTTGGAGACGCCCAGGGTGAGCGCCACCCGGGGCCGCTCCGGCTTGGTGTACAGCCAGGACGGCAGTTCACCGCCGCCGTTGTAGGGCACCCATCGCACCGGGAGGGAGTCCACGGAGCGGGACAGCCGCATCTCCGCAGGCAACGGGTCGATGGTCAGTGCGCCGAGGAGGAGGTCGTCGTCGACCTCGACACCGTACTGCTCGGCCACCGGCCGGACGGCGGAGAGCAGCGGGTTCTCGCCCAGCTCCGCTCCCGCCGTCTCCTTGTGCGCCGCGTACTGGTCGATCGACCAGGCGCCGTAGTCCGGTCCGATGAGGATGCGCGCGTGAGCGGCACCGCAGGCGCGGGCCACCACACCGCCCACCGGGAACCAGGACTCCCACAGCACCAGGTCGGGCTTCCAGGCGCGGGCGAACTCCACCAGGCTGTCGATGTCCTGGCGCGGCTCGCGCGGGAGGTAGAAGCGGCAGGCGAAGACGTAGAACTGGTAGAAGACGTCCCAGTGGTCACGGTCCTCGGGGCGGATCGCGAGCAGCGAGGCGAGCCGCTCGCGCTCCTCGGCGTCGGGCAGCAGCCCGTGCTTGGCCCAGTTCTGCAGGGAGGGGGGCACGGCCTCTCCGCAGGAGACCGCGGTGAGCCCCGCGGCGATGATGTCGTCCGCGGCGCCGGGTGGCGCGGCGATGACGACCTCGTGCCCGGCGGCCTGTAGTGCCTGGGCGTAGGGAATGATCGGGTAGAGGTGGCAAATCTGTGGAAGTGCGGTCAGCATGACGCGCATGGAGGTCTCCCTCACCAGGAATTCTCGTCTGCCGCTCTCGGGAGTCCGAGGCTGAACCATCGTGTTTTCCGGCCGTGGCCGGGACAACTCCCTACATGCGCAATGTTCGTGGCCTGCTCGTGGGGCCGGTCCGCGCGTCCCCCACCGCACACCAGGAGATGCGTGGGCACGGCGAGGGCGGCCATGGTGAAGCGGCGTCACACCGCCCGTGTGGACGGCAGGAGCGCCCCGTCGCATCCGTCTGGAGGAGGACCGTCATGATCAATGTGTTTCAGCCCTCCCTGGGAGAGCGGGAGCTGGCAGAGGTCCGCAAGGTGTTCGACAGCAACTGGATCGGCCGCGGCTCGCGGGTGGACGCGTTCGAGCAGACCTTCGCCACGCGCCTGGGTGTCCCCGCCGAACGTGTGGTGTCCACCAATTCCTGTACCGAGGCGACCTTCATCGCCATGCAACTGCTCGGCGTCGGTCCGGGCAGTGAGGTGGTCCTGCCGACGGTGAGCTTCGTGGGCGCCGGCAACGCCGTGGCCGCCACGGGTGCCCGTCCCGTCTTCTGCGACGTGGACCCCCGGACGCTGAATCCGACGGTGGACCAGGTCCGCGAGTGCCTCACGCCCGCCACCAAGGCCGTCGTCGTCCTGCACTACGGCGGGGCGCCCGGCGATGTGGACAAGATCGCCGAGCTGTGCCGGGAGCGTGGTGTCCGTCTGGTCGAGGACGCCGCGAACGCCCAGGCGTCACGCATCGGCGACCGCGCCTGCGGAACCTTCGGCGACATCGGGGTGTGGAGCTTCGACCACGGCAAGATCGCCGTGTCGGTGGACGGCGGCATGCTCTGCGCCGCCGATCCCGAACTCGCCGAGCGCGCCCGCAAGCTGGCCTACTTCGGCCTGGAGCAGGTCAGCGGGTACACCGAGGCGCTGCGCCGCGACACCCGGTGGTGGGACTTCGAGATCTCCTCCTTCTCCCGGCGCTCGGTCACCAACGACGTGCTGGCCGCGATCGGCACCGTGCAGCTCGACCGTCTCGACGGGTTCGTGGCGCGGCGCCGGGAGGTGGCCGCGGCCTACGACACCCTGCTCGACGGGGTGCCCGGCCTCGCTCTCCCGCCCGCGCTGCCCGCGGGGCACCATTCGTCGTACTACCTGTACTGGGTCCAGATGGACCCGGCCATCCGGGACGCGGTCGCCAAGGACCTCTACGAGCGCGGGATCTACACCACCTTCCGTTATCCGCTGCTGCATCAGGTCTCGGCCTACGGCGCCGGGGACCTGCGGCTGCCGGGCGCCGAGCGGGCGTCGGCCGCGACCTTGTGCCTGCCGCTCCACCAGGGCCTCAGCGACGACGACGTCGAGCACGTGACCACTTCACTCATCGACGCCATGGCCTCGCGCCGGCCGGTCCGCCCCACCGCGGCCGTGCCGACGTCCTGAGCCGGACGCGTCACACCTCTGGGAGAGCTGAACCTCATGGCATACGGGCCGGACCACGCCGGGATCTACGATCTCGTCTTCCGCAGCCGCGGCAAGGACTTCGCCGCCGAGACCGAGGCGCTCACACAGCTGATCCGGTCCCGGTTCCCGGGGGCCGGATCTCTGCTCGACGTCGCCTGCGGGACCGGCGCCCATCTGGAAGCGTTCGGCGGCCACTTCGCCCGCACCGAGGGCCTGGAGTACGCCGAGGCCATGCGGCAGGCCGCGCTGGAGCGCCTGCCGGAGGTACCGGTGCACGCCGGGGACATGCGCCGCTTCGCCCTGGAGGGCGGTTTCGACGCGGTGACCTGTCTCGGCAACTCGGTGGCCTGCGTGGAGTCGGCCGCCGAGCTCGACGAGGCGATCGGCTGCATGGCGCGGCATCTCGTGCCCGGCGGGGTGCTGGTCGTCGAGCCGTGGTGGTTCCCGGACAACTTCATCGACGGGTACGTCGGCGGCCATGTGGCCCGTGAGGAGGGCCGGGTCGTCGCCCGGGTCACCCGGGCGACCCGGGTGGGCGACCGTACCCGGCACGAAGTGCGTTTCGTGGTGGCGGACTCCGAGGGCATGAGGGAGTTCAGCGATGTGCTCATGGTGGGCCTCTTCACCCGTGCCGCGTACGAGGAAGCCTTCGAGCGGGCCGGCTGCACGGTGGAGTTCGTTCCCCCGCTGAGCCTGGCGGACGGCCGTCCCAACAGCCCCGGGCTGTTCGTCGGAATCCGCAAGTGACCCCGGCGCCCCGGCCGCCGGACGCCTCGGGCGGGCCGGCGGTCGCGGGCGTGCGGCGGCTCGGTGTCCGGGGCGCCATGGAGTTCACCCCCCGGGTCTTTCGCGACGAGCGCGGGCTGACGGTCGTGCCCTTCCACGGGGAGCGGTTCCTCGGCGCCCACGGCGCCCCGCTCTTCCCGCCGGCCCAGACGCTGCTGAGCACCTCCCGGCGCGGTGTGCTGCGCGGTGTGCACTTCACCGCGACGCCGCCCGGGTGTGCCAAGTACGTGCACTGCGTACGGGGCGCGGCGCTGGACTTCGTCGTCGATCTGCGGGTGGGCTCGCCCACGTTCGGTGTCGTCGACACGGTGCTCCTGGACGCGGTGGACTTCCGTGCCGTGTATCTTCCGGCCGGTCTCGGCCATGCCTTCCTGGCGCTGGAGGACGACACGTCCGTGGCCTATCTGCTGTCCGCCCCCTACCGGGCCGAGCACGAGCTGGCGGTCTCGGCGCTCGATCCCCGGCTCGGCCTGGCGCTGCCCGGCGGTATCGATCCGGTCCTGTCCGGGCGCGACCTCGGCGCGCCCACGCTCGCCGAGGCCGCCGCCCGCGGCCTCCTGCCCGGCTACGCCGCCTGACGCGAGGCGGACGCGCCCGCTTCGGCGGGTGTCAGGGCGGACCGGTCGCGGGGCGGGCGGACCACGCCGGTGCTCCGGATGCGGTCCAGCAGGCCGGCCTGGAGCAGGGTGACCTCGTCCCTGGCCTCCGTGAGGGTGCCGCGGCGCCCTGAACGGACCTCCTGGGCGAACGCGGCGACCGTACGGGCCACCTGGTCGGCGGCGGGCAGCCGGATCTGCTCGGTGTCCGCGCCGCGGGACAGCCGCAGGACGGGACGGTGGTCACGGGGCGGGGTGAAGGCGTGCTCCAGGCCGATCCGGCCCTCGGAGCCGACCAGTTCGTAGGAGCTGCCGTAGCCGTGGTCCAGGCCGAAGGACAGTTGTGCGAGGACTCCCTCGGGTGTCGTGAGGAGGGCCGCGCCGGAGGTGTCCACGGTGAAGCCCCCGGCCCGGGTCAGGGCCGCGCCCACCACGGTGAGGCCGGGGCCGAGGAGGTGCAGGGCCGCCCGCACCGGGTACACCCCCGTGTCCAGCAGGGCTCCGCCACCCAGGTCGGACCGGTAGCGGATGTCGTCGGGCGGCAGTCTGGGCACCGTGAACCGTGCGTGGAACAGGCGTGGTGCGCCGATCGCGCCCGCGGTGACCAGCCGGCGCACCTCGGCGTGCTGGGGGTGGTGGACGAACATCACGTTCTCCATGAGCACCAGCCCCAGTGACCGGGCCAGCTCCAGCAGCCGGGCCGTGGACGGGGCGGACGAGGTCAGTGGTTTCTCCGCGAGGACGTGTTTGCCCGCCCGCAGGGCCGCTTCCACCCAGGTGGCGTGCAGGGCGGCCGGCAGGGGGATGTAGACCGCGTCGACGTCGTCGTCGTCCAGCAGTGGCTCGTAGCCCCGCACGGCACGGCATCCGTAGGTGCGGGCCAGGTCGGCGGCCGTCCGGGCGGACCGGCTGGCGACCGCGGCCACTTCGGTGCCGGGGCAGGAGGCGAGGGCGGGCAGCAGGCGGCGCCGGGCGATGCCCGCGGCGCCCATGACGCCGACCCGGACGGGTCGGGTCACAGGACGACCGCGCGCGTGGTGAGTGCCGAGAGCAGGGTGCGGGCCTGCACGTTGACGTAACCGCTGTGCCCCAGGAGCGTGTTGATCTGGTTCGGGGTGGCCCAGAAGAAACCGGGCGGCGGTTCGGCGGGGGCCTCGTGCGCACCGGCCTCCACGAAGAGGCAGCGGCTCCGGGCGCCGAGGAAGCGGCCCCCTTCCTCGGAGTGCACCACGTCGTAGAGCACCCGGCCGGGGGCGGCGTCGAGGACGGTGCGCAGGAACGGGGGCCGGGCGGCCTCCGGCAGATGGGCGTAGTTGCCCGGCGTCGCCTGGACGGTGGGGCCGAGCTCCACCGACGCCGCTCCGCCCTCGCCGTCCCGGGCGCGTACGAGCAGGTGGGGGACGCCTCCGAAGCGGCGCACGAGGAACGCCGTCACCCCTTGCCCGATCGGCTCGAAGAGCGGTTGGGACCACCGGCCGACCTCCCGGTTGCCGGCCTCCACCTGCACGGCCACCACACGGAAGTAGCGGCCTTCGGCGTGGTCGATCGCGTACTCGCCGCCGGTCCACCGCGCCACCCGGGCCAGCGGTGTCCGTTCGGCGCGCAGGGTGTGGCGGGCCGCCCGCTCATCGGTGAGCCAGGACAGCAGCCGCATGTCGGAGTGGAGTGCGCCATGGTCCGGGTCGCCGGTGGGCAGGCAGGCCAGGACGCTGCGCGTGTCCATGTTCACCAGGTTGTCCAGGCGGAGCAGGGCGCCGATCTGGGCGAGGGTGAACCAGCGGAAGTCCTGGTGCACGGGGATGTCCTCGTCGGTCTCCACGACGGTGTTGCGGTTGGCCTTGCGCAGGAACCAGGAACCGTGTTCGGACTGCAGGGAGTCGGTGAGGACCCGGCCGGGCCGCCGCCCGGTGAAGTGGTCGAGGTACGGGACGGCCGCTCCCCGGTGCATGCCGGTGTAGTTGCTGCGCGTGGCCTGGACGGTCGGTGACAGCTGCACCAGGCGTGGGTTTCCCGGTTCCATCTTGGCCTGCAGCAGGAAGTGGAGCACCCCGTCGAACTCTTTGGCCAGGATGCCGAGGATGCCGGCGTCGGGCTGCACGATGACGGGCTGCTGCCAGTGCGGTACGGGCCCGGGGGCGCCGGTGACGTGCAGCCCTTCGACCCTGAAGAACCCGCCGCTGCGGTGGGCCAGGTTTCCCGTGCCGGGTTCGAACGTCCAGCCGTCGAGCGCGTCGAACGGGATGCGGCCGACGTGGAAGCGGTGGGCGCGGCGGCGGTGGGCGTACCACCGGGGGAAGCGGTCCGTGGACAGGGGAGCGCCGCCGTGCACGGCCTCCGCGGATCTCGCGCACCGCCCGGCCACCGCGCTGTCCTCGCGGGCGCCGAGTGTGATCGCTGGTCCCATGTGGACGCTCCCCTGTCATCGGATGCGTCCGATTGTGGTGGCCGGACGGTTCGTGGCGCATCTCCTGCCGTGCGTGGGGAGCACGGCGCCCGACGAGGCCCGAAGTGGTCACAGCACCCTCAGAGATGACAGCGCCGGGGCGATGACACACGCTCGCTTTCTGGCATTGCGTGTTTCAGAGAGGTGACCGAGGTGACCGATTCCGCCGTACGACGCGCGACGTCCCCCTGCCGCATCTGCGGCGGCGGAGTGCGGGTGTGCCTGGACTTCGGGCGACAGCCCGTGTCCCAGGCGTTCGTGAGACCCGGCAGTACCGGTGTCGAACACTTCTTCCGGCTCGCCGTCGGGATCTGTGACGACTGTTCCATGGTGCAGCAGGTGGAGGAGGTGGACCGGGAGCGGATGTTCCACGCGGACTACCCGTACCGGGCCTCCGGCTCGTCCTTCGTCCGCGACCACTTCGCGCGGACGGCCCGGTACTACCTGGAGACCGAGCTCGCCGGACGTGACGACCCGTTCGTCGTGGAGATCGGGAGCAACGACGGCGTCATGCTGGAGACCGTCAGCGGGCAGGGGGTCCGGCACCTGGGTGTGGACCCGTCGCGGGGTGCCGCCGAGGCCGCCGCCGCGAAGGGGGTGCGCGTCCACGTCGCCTTCTTCGAGGAGGCGTCGGCGGCTGCCGTGCGCGCCTCCGACGGGCCGGCCGATCTCATCTTCTCCGCCAACACCACGAGCCACATCGCCGCCCTGGGCTCGGTTTTCCGCGGGGTGGAGACGCTCCTGTCCGACACCGGTGTGTTCGTCTTCGAGGACCGCTATCTCGGTGACATCGTCGAGCACACCTACTTCGACCAGGTCTACGACGAGCACTTCTACCTGTTCTCGGCCCACTCGGTGCGGAACCTGGCGGCCCGCTTCGGCCTGGAGCTGGTCGACGCGCAGCGGTTGCCGATGCACGGTGGCTCGGTGCGGTACACCGTGGCCAGGCCCGGGGTCCGTTCCCCGTCCGCCGCGCTGGAGGAGCTGGTGGCCCAGGAGCGGAAGGCCGGGCTGGACGGGCCCGAGCCGCTGCTGCGCTTCGCCGCCGCCGCCGAGCGCACCCGTACCGATCTGACGGAACTGCTGTACCGGCTGCGGGCGCAGGGCCGTACCGTCGCGGCGTACGGAGCCACGGCCAAGAGCGCGACGGTGAACAACTACTGCGGCATCGGCCCCGATCTGGTGTCGTACGTGTGCGACTCCACGCCCGAGAAGCACTGGCTGCTCACTCCCGGGACGCACATCCCCGTGGTGCCGTCCGAGACCTTCGCGGAGCCCTATCCCGACTACGCGCTGCTGTTCGCGTGGAACCACGCCGAGGAGATCATGGCCAAGGAACGCCGCTTCACCGAGCAGGGGGGGCGCTGGATCCTCTACGTACCCGACGTCCACATCGTGTGACCCGGCGGGCGGGCGTCCCGTCGAAGGTGCGTCCCCGCCGTACGACATCCCCGTGCTGGGCCCGTGTCCGGGCTCAGCGCTGTCCAGCCAAGGTGAATCGAGGATTCATGAGCACGGACCAGGCCGTTCCGACGGTCGAGGACACCAACAACTACTACGAGATCGCCAACCAGCTCGTCGTCGAGTTGTGGGACGAGAACTTCCACATGGGTTACTGGCACTCGGAGGAGGACGACAGTTCCAACCGGGTCGCCGCCGACCGGATGACGGACCTGGTGATCGAGAGGTCCGGACTCGGCGGCGGTGGCCGGATGCTGGACATCGGGTGCGGCATCGGGCTGCCGGCCTTCCGGGCCGCCGCGGTCACGCCGGCCGAGATCGTCGGTGTGTCCAACAACATGGCCCAGATCGACGAGGCCGGCCGCCGGTCCGCCGAGCTGGGGCTCGCCGACCGGGTCACGTTCGCGTACGCCGACGCGCTGGCGCTGCCCTACGCGGACGACTCCTTCGACGTCGTCTGGTCCTTCGAGACGCTGCCCCACCTGGACCGTCCGGCCGCCTACGCCGAGATGCTCCGGGTGCTGCGCCCCGGCGGGCGGGTGGTCGTCACCGACCACCTGCTGGCCGCTCCGCTCACCGGGAAGCACAAGGAGATGGTGGACCGCTTCACGGAGGAGATGCAGGCCACTCCGCGGCTGCCGCTCGACGAGCACCGCCGCCTGATCCTCGACGCCGGTTTCGAGCTGGACGAACTGACCGACATCAGCCTCCACACCGGCCGGACGGCCGTGCGGGTGACCGAGGCCGTCGACCGGCGGTTCGACGAGCTGGTGGGCCGCTACGGTGAGGGGATCGCCCCGATGCTGGAGGTCTTCCGCGCCCCGGTGGGGGTGCTGCCGGAGATGGGCTATCTGATCGCGGTCGCGCGCAAGGCCGCATGAGACCTTGCGGGGTGCCGGACAGCACACTGCCGGAAACCGGTTCCCGGTTTCCGGCAGTGTGCTGTCCGGCCGCAAGGGCCGCAAGGGCTCCAGGCGGTCCGGGGGCTGCGGCCCGGCCGCGTCAGGACCGTTTCAGGACCGTTTCAGGACACGGAACCGGAGGTGGGTGGCGGTGGCGGTGTCCAGGGTCTCCGTACGTTCGAGCCGGACCGGACCGCCGAGGTGCGCGAAGAGCGGGGTGCCGCTGCCGAGGAGCACCGGCGCGACGTGCAGGGAGAGTTCGTCCACCAGGCCGGCGTTCAGGGCCTGCTGGATCACGCCGGCGCCGCCCATCACATGGACCTTCTTGGGGCCCGCGGCGGCCACCGCCCGGCTGATCGCCTCCTCGATGCCGCCGGTGACGAAGGTGAAGACCGTCGCGCCCTTGGTGACCGTCGGGTGCGGGCGGTGGGTGAGGACGAAGACCGGCATCCCGTAGAAGCCGTCGTCCCCCCAGCCGTCGGTGTCCTCGTACACCGTGCGGCTGGTGACGACGGCTCCGGCCGGGCCGAACAGGACGTCGTCGAGGATCTTTCCGCGGTCGCCCTCCGACAGCCAGCCGTGCAGGATCTCACCGCCCTCCCCCAGCCCCGGGTACTGGTCGAGGTGCGGGCCGGTGATGAATCCGTCCACCGACATCGAGATGTTCACTTCCACGCGTGCCATGTGTCTCGCCTCGTTCCGTCTCGTCTCCGGGTCGTCCCGCGTGTGCCAAGAGTGCGTGGTGCGCCCGGCGCGGGCCCGGCCGACATGGCGAGGTAGCGTTGCGGGCCGCCGTCCCGGGGGAACTGAGCAACGGGGAAGAACCGGGCGGAGCGAGGGGGGCGAAGCCGTGCGGCGGCCCGCAATCCAGGAGATGCCCCCCGCCGGGCCGGGTGTGACGCTGAGGCGATGAACGTCGGCGGACCGATACTGGCGAAGGAGCCTTCCCCCATGAACGGCAATCTTGTGGAGCCCGTGAGCCTCTCGCTGATCGAGGAGAAAGTGGCCGGGATCTGGGCCGATGTGCTCGGTCAGGGGGGCTCCGCGGACGCGGATGTCACGTTCTTCGAGGCGGGAGGGGAGTCGATCGCGGCGGTCCGCATGGTGGCGCGGGTCGAGGAGGAGCTGGACGTCCTCGTCGACATCGGCGACATCTTCGAGGAGGACCCGACCCTGTCGTCGTTCATCCGCACCGTCGCCGGGAAGGCCGGCGTCACCGTCTAGTGCTGTGACAGCACCGGCTCTGTGGCCGGTTCTGTGGCCGGTCCGTTCGGCACAGGCCCAGGACCGTCGAGGTCCGCAAGAAGCAGGACCCAAGGTCCAGGCCCGGCGCCCGCGTACGCCGACAGCCCTCCGCTCCGCGCTGTCGGGCCGATGCACGACCCACTGTCGATCCATGACTCCCGGGAGTACTCCGTGGAACAACGCTGCCCCGTCGCCCTCGACCCCACCGGCCGGGACCTGCACGCCGAGGCCGCCGGGCTGCGCGCTCAGGGCCGCGCCGTCCAGGTGGAACTCCCCGGCGGTGTCGTCGCCTGGTCGATCAACGACTACGCGGGCGTGCGGAAGGTACTGACCGACCCGAAGGTCACCAAGAGCGCCCGCAACCACTGGCCCAAGTTCATCAACGGCGAGATACCTCCCAACTGGGAGATGATCAGCTGGATCGCCATGGACAACATGGTCACCGCGTACGGCAAGAACCACCTGCGGCTGCGCAGGCTGGTCGGCAAGGCGTTCTCGCCGCGGCGCACCGAGGCCATCCGGCCGCGCATCGTCGAGCTCACCGAGCAGTTGGTGGGCGCGCTGGAGAGCGTGGAACCGGGCGAAGTGGTGGACCTGCGGGAGCGGTTCGCCTATCCGCTGCCGGCGATGCTGGTCGCCGACCTCATCGGGATGTCCGAGAACGCCCGCGCCAAGACGGCGAAGGTCATCGACATGATGGTGGACACCACCGTCACGCCCGAGCAGGCCCAGTCGGTGCTGCAGGACTGGCGCGGGGCGATGGAGGAACTGGTCGCCGAGAAGCGGGCGACGCCGGGCGAGGACATCACCAGCGACCTGATCGCCGCGCGCGACGAGGACGGTTCGCGGCTGTCCGAGGCGGAGCTGACGGACACCATCTTCGCGATCCTCGGTGCGGGCTCGGAGACCACGATCAACTTCTTCGACAACGCCATCACGGCGTTGCTCACCCATCCCGAGCAGCGTGCCCTGGTCACCTCCGGGGCGGCTTCCTGGGACGACGTGATCGACGAGACGCTGCGCGTCGAGTCGCCGCTGGCGCACCTGCCGCTGCGCTACGCCGTGGAGGACATCGAGCTGGACGGGGTGACGATCCCGCAGGGCGACCCGATCCTCGTCAACTACAGTGCGGTGGGCCGTGACCCCGCGGTGCACGGTGAGAGCGCCTGCGCCTTCGATGTCACGCGTGCCGACAAGGAGCACCTGTCGTTCGGTGTCGGCCCGCACTACTGCCTGGGCGCGGGCGTGGCCCGGCTGGTGGCGAAGATCGGCCTGTCGACCCTGTTCGAGCGGTTCCCCGACCTGTCGCTGGCCGTGGAGAAGGGGGAGCTGCAGCCGCTCCCGACCTTCATCATGAACGGTCACCGGTCGCTCCCGGTGCGGTTGACGGCCCCGGTGCCCGCGGTCGCGGTCGCCGTCACCGTCTGACCGGCCCCGTACGTACGACACCGCGCCCCCGGCTTCCCAGGAAGCCGGGGGCGCGGTCGGTGTGCCCGTGCTCCCGCGCGGGAGCACGGCGACGGGGCCTCCCCGGTACGGCCCGGACGGGATGCGCGCCCACGAGCCGCCGGGAGGCCCCGTCCTGGCGTTCCGGCCGACAGGGGAGCACCGGGGGGGGAGCACCGGCCGGAACCCGTGAGAGCCCGCGTACCTCCCGGCCGGGAGGTACGCGGGCTCTCGGGTGCGTCTCCTCGTCGTCAGGCGGCGTCGCGGGGGCTGTTCTGGTAGGCGGCGAGCAGCCATTCGCCGTCCTGCTTGCTGATGACCCAGGTGGACCGGACGGCGCGGGCGTCGGAGACCTCGGTCTCCCCGGGGCCGAGGATGCCGCCCTGGGTGATGACCAGGGCCACGTCGGGGCGGATGAAGTTCAGGGCGAGGGGCTGGCCGACGACCTGGGTGCCCTTGAAGGGGCCCTGGAAGGCGGCGGTCATGAACTCCTCGATCGTGTCCCGGCCGCTGCGGTAGGTGCCCGGCAGGATCATGCTGCCCCCGGGGGTGAAGACCTGCGCGAAGGCGGTGGCGTCGTACGAGGCCCAGGCCGCGACGATACGCCCCGGAACGGCGGCGACGGCCGCCCTGTCGGCGTCGGTGACGGTGGCGTCGGTGACGGTGGCGTCGGTGACGGTCGTGGTGGTTGCGGCGGTCATGGTGCTCCCTTGTCCGTGGGCTGGGCTGATGGCGGGCGGTGCGCCCCGGTGGGGGCGCACCGGGGAATCAGATGTAGAGCGTGTTGGGTTCGAGCCCGCACAGCACCCGGCCGTACAGCTCGGTGTTGGTGTCGGGGTGCATCAGCGCGTGCAGGTTGACCGCCTGGACATCGCGGGAGATCCGCTGGATCGGTACGTCCAGGTAGATCGACGAGCCGCCGCTGGCCGTCTGGAAGATGTCCACGGCCTCCTTGGCGAGGCGGCAGACGGCGCCGAGGTCGGCGCGGGCCCGGACCCGCTCCTGGAGCGTCCACGGCGCTTCGCCGGCGGCCTTGGAGTCGACCAGGTCGGCCAGACGCAGGGCGTGGAACTCGGCCTGGTCGGTCTTGAGGGTGGCCTCGGCGACCTGAAGGTGCGTCAGCGGGGCCTCGCGCTGGGAGGCGTAGTCGGTGTAGGTGATCTTGCGGTCGGGCAGCCGCTCGAAGAACGCCTCGCCGGCGGCCCTGGCGAGGCCGAGGACGGCTCCGACGGAGGAGGCGGAGGCTACGGGCAGCAGCGGCGGCCGGTGCAGCGGTGAGCCGGCGGCGGCCTGCGAGGCGCCGCCCTGGCCCTGTACGACGACGGGCAGGGGCAGGACCCGCTCGGCGGGCACGAAGACGTTCTGCGCGACGGTGGTGACGCTGCCGGTGCCCTTGAGGCCCGCGGTGTGCCAGTCGTCGACGACGGTGAGGTCGGCCATGGGCACGAGGGCCATCACCGGCATCGCGCCCCCGGGCGTGGGCTGGATGGCGACGACGACCTGCCAGTGGGCGTGCAGCGCGCCGCTGATGAACTTCCACTGACCGTTGACGACGACACCGCCGTCGACGGGGGCGGCCATGCCGCCCGGGCTCAGCGTTCCGCAGATCCGTACGCCCGGGGTGGCGAACACCTCGTCCTGGACCGGGTCGGGGAAGAGCCCGGCCATCCAGCCCGGAATCCAGTAGACGGAGGCGGTCCACGCCGTGGACCCGTCGGCGCGGCCGAGCTCGGAAGCCACCTCGACCATGGTGCGGGCGTCGCTCTCGAAGCCGCCGTGCCGGGCCGGCAGCCTCATCCGGAAGATGCCTGCGTCGGCCAGGGCCTCGATCGACTCGTCGTGAATGCGCCGGTTCTCCTCCGCCCAGGCCGCGTGCTTCCGCAACAGCGGGCGCAGTTCGGCTGCGCGGTGAACGAGCTGTTCCCGCGTCGGCACGTCGGTTGTCAACACCATGTCCTCCTGGAAATACGCACCACCACGACCGGCCCGGAAATGGGCGGACCGTAGTACTCACGACCGACCGTCGCAGTCCTCTCGGAGCACCTGCATCTTCTGGATTGCGCCTTGTGGGCGGTTGTGGGCGGTCGGCCGGTGTGTCCGGTGACCCCGCAATATCAAAGACGCCCGCCGGGGTGGTGGCTGCGACCATGGAGGCCGTATTGCCCTTGCCGACAAGGAAACGGGACGAAAACTGATGACCGAGCGTCAGGATATGCCCGCAGGCCCTGCTGAGGAGCGGCGGAAAACCCGTCCGTTGACAGGGGACGAGTACATCGAGAGCCTGCGCGACGACCGTGAGATCTATCTGTACGGCGAGCGCGTCAAGGACGTCACCACGCATCCGGCGTTCCGCAATCCGATCCGGATGACGGCGCGGCTGTACGACGCTCTCCACGACCCGGCCCGGCGGGGCGTCCTGACCCGGCCCACCGACACCGGGAGCGACGGCTGGACCCACAGCTTCTTCAGGACCCCGCGCAGCGCCGAGGACCTCGTCGCCGACCAGCAGGCGATCGCCGGCTGGGCGCGGATGAGTTACGGATGGATGGGGCGCAGCCCGGACTACAAGGCCTCGTTCCTCGGGACGCTGGGGGCGAACTCCGACTACTACGACCCTTACGGGGACAACGCGCGGCGCTGGTACCAGGAGTCGCAGGAGAAGGTCCTGTTCTGGAACCACGCGATCGTGCATCCCCCGGTCGACCGCAACCGGTCGCCCGACGAGGTGAAGGACGTCTTCATCCACGTCGAGAAGGAGACCGACGCGGGTCTCGTCGTCAGCGGGGCCAAGGTGGTCGCCACCGGCAGCGCGCTGGCCCACTACAACTTCATCGCGCACTTCGGGCTGCCCGTCAAGAAGCGCGAGTTCGCGCTGGTGGCTACGGTGCCGATGGACGCGCCGGGGATGAAGCTGATCTGCCGTCCCTCCTACAGCGCGACGGCGACGGTCATGGGCAGCCCGTTCGACTACCCGCTCTCCTCACGGCTGGACGAGAACGACACGATCCTGGTCCTGGACAAGGTTCTCATTCCCTGGGAGAACGTGTTCATCTACGGCCATCTGGGAAAGATACAGACCTTCGCGGCCCGTTCCGGTTTTGTGGAGCGTTTCACCTTCCACGGATGTACCCGGCTGGCCGTGAAGCTGGAATTCATCGCGGGTCTGCTGATCAAGGCACTGGAAATCACCGGGACGAATGATTTCCGCGGGGTGCAGAGCCGGGTCGGCGAGGTGCTGGCCTGGCGGAATCTCTTCTGGGCCTTCTCCGACGCGGCTGCCCGGAACCCGGTGGAGTGGAGGAACGGTGCGGTGCTGCCCAATCCGCAGTACGGCATGGCCTACCGGTGGTTCATGCAGATCGGCTACCCGCGGATCAAGGAGATCATCCAGCAGGACGTCGCGAGCGGGCTGATCTACGTGAACTCCAGCGCGGAGGACTTCAAGAATCCCGAGGTCCGGCCGTACCTGGACAAGTACCTGCGCGGTTCGCAGGGCACGGAGGCCGTCGACCGGGTGAAGCTGATGAAGCTGCTGTGGGACGCGACCGGCACCGAGTTCGGTGGCCGGCACGAGCTCTACGAGCGCAACTACGCGGGCAACCACGAGAACACCCGGGTCGAGCTGCTGTTCTCGCAGATGGCCAACGGGCAGGTCGACAACTACAAGGCGTTCGTCGACGAGTGCCTGGGCGAGTACGACCTGGACGGCTGGACCGTACCGGACCTGTCCTCGTTCGACGAGCTGCGCGAGACCAGGAACGGCCTGTTCGGCATCTGAGCACCTGACACACCTGAGCACCCGAGCACCTGACAGACGGAAGCGCCGGCCGGAATGTCCCGGCCGGCGCTTCCGTGTGCCGGGTGCTCCCGGGTGTCAGGCGGCCCGGGGGCCGGCGCTCCGGAGCGGGGCGTCGGGGGCGCCGACGGCCTCGCGGAGCTGGTCGCGGAAGTCCTCGGCGAGGCGTCGCATCGTCTCGTCGCGGTAGATGTTGGTGTTGTAGCCCAGGTACCCGGCCATCTCGCCGGTCGTGGGATCGACGGCGAGCTGGATCATCGCGCCGTCCGGGATGTCGGTGCTCACGGGCTGGGACAGCACCCGGCTGCGGATCTCGGAGTACTCCAGGTTGCCGGCGGGCTCGCGCTGCGCCGCGGCGAACTGGAACACCTGGAAGGCGAAGACGCCGAGGTCGTCCGCGGCGAACGAGGCGGCCACCTCGGGTGCTTCGGCGACCATCTGGCCGAACGGCAGTTCGTTGGCGTACGCCTTGAAGCAGGTCGCGCGGGTCCGCTCGATCACCTCGCGGAACGTCGCGCAGTCGGCGATGCCGGTCCGCAGCGGCACGAAGTTGAAGAACGCGCCCACCGTGTCCTGGAAGCGGGCCGGTCCGCGGCCGGACACCATGGTGGGCACGGTGACGTCGCTGACGCCGGTCCGCTCGCGCAGGAGGAGCTGGTAGGCGGAGAGCAGGACCATGAAGGCCGTGCTCCGGGTGGATCTGGCGAGCTCCAGGGTGGCGGTGGTCAGCTCGGCGTCGATGAGGAAGCGGTGCACGGCGGTCGTCTTGGGCAGTCCCGCGGACTTGGGGTGGTCCGTGGGGATGCCGGTGATCTGTCCGCCCGCGAGCTTCTCACGCCAGTACGCACGTGCCTTGACCGCGGCCGGGGTGTCGGGGGCGAACCGCTCCCGCTCCCAGACGGCGAACTCCTGGAACTGCGCCGGCTCGGGAAGCGCGGGCGCCGGGCGTCCGCTGCGCAGCGCGTAGCGGGCGGCGAGGTCACGCATGATCAGCTGCATGGAGATCTCGTCGGCCGCCGTGTGGTGGGCGGTGAGGACGAGCACGGCGTCCTGTTCGTCGAACCGGCCGAGGACCGCCCGCAGCAGCGGCAGCTGGGTGACCCCGTAGAGCCCGCCCTCGACCTCGATGATCAGCTCCTCGGCACGGCGGTCGCGGCCGTCGGCGTCCGGCAGCGGCAGCTCGCGTATCTCCAGGCTCACCGGGCCGGGCGGCCGGATGTCCTGGCGCTGGCCGTCGGGGCTGCGCACGATGGAGGTGCGCAGTCCTTCGTGGCGCACGACGACGTCGTCCAGGGCTTCCTGGAGGGCGTCCGTGTCGATCTTTCCGTACAGCCGCCAGCCTCCGACGATGTTGTACCGGGGGCCGAACGGCCCCTCCTCGTCGCCCTGGTCGAACATGCACAGGAATTCCTGATTGAACGAGAGCGGAATGCTCATGGGGTCCCCAAAGAAGGTCTGCGGCGGGATACGGGAAAAGGGGGCCGCACAGCGGCCCGGAGCTGATCCGGGCCGCTGTGCGGTGGTTTCGTGGGCGGGCCGGCGACGGCTGTCAGCGCAGCTCGGTGCCGCTCTGCGTGGCGGCTTCGAGCAGCTCGCCCCGGGACAGCGCGGCTGCCATCAGCTCGATGTCGTCGGACATGAAGCGGTCGCGGTCCAGGGTGGGGACCAGGGAGCGGATCTTGTCGTACGCGGCCTTGCCGGCCGGGCTGAGCCGGTCGTAGCGGCCGGACAGGTCGATCGCCTGGGCGGCGGCGAGGCTCTCCACCGCGAGGATGTAGCTGTTGTTCTGCAGGACCCGGCGGGCGTTGCGGGTGGCGATCAGGCCCATGCTGACGACGTCCTGGTTGTCGCCGTTGGAGGGCACGCTCTGGGTGCTGGCCGGGCCGATGGTGCGGTTCTCCGCGACCAGGGCGGTCGCCGGGTACTGCGCTCCGGCGAAGCCGCTGTTGAGGCCCGGGTCGCCCTTGACGAGGAACTCGGGCAGCCCGTCGCTGAGGTGCCGGTTGAGCAGCCGGTTGGTGCGGCGCTCGGAGAAGACGCCCAGCTGGGTCAGGGCGATCATGGCGTAGTCCATGGCGAACGCGATCGGCTGGCCGTGGAAGTTCGCCCCGTGGAAGATCTCCTTGCCCTCGAAGAACAGCGGGTTGTCGTTGGAGGAGTTGAGCTCGATCTCCAGCTTCTGCCGGGCGTGGTAGAGGGTGTCGCGGACCGCGCCGACGACCTGCGGGATCGCCCGCAGGGTGTAGGCCTTCTGGAGGTAGACCTCCGTGCGGTCCACGCCCTCGCCGGTCTTCTGCTCCTGGGCCTGGCGGCGCAGCTCGGCGTGTTCCAGGGCCAGGCCGCTGCCCTTGAGCAGGGCGCGCATGTTGGCCGCGGTGTCGATCTGGCCCTGGTGCGGGCGGGCCAGGTCGTGGCCCTCCGCCTGGAAGGGGCTGGTGGAGCCCTGGAGGGCTTCGAGGACGAGGGCGGTGATGATCTCGGCCTGCTGCACCTGCTCGAAGGCCCGGCCCACGACGAGGGAGCCGACGCCGGTCATCGCGGAGGTGCCGTTGATCAGCGCCAGGCCCTCCTTGAAACGCAGCTGGAGCGGCTCGATGCCGTGCCGGCGGAGCACCGCGCCGGTCTCGGTGCGGACGCCGTCCTGGAGGACGTAGCCCTCGCCGATGAGCGAGGTGGCGATGTGGGAGAGCGGTGCCAGGTCGCCGCTCGCGCCGAGCGAGCCGATCTCCGGGATCGCCGGGGTGATGCCCAGGTTGAGGTAGAGGGCGAGGCGTTCCAGCAGTTCGGGGCGGACGGCGGAGTAGCCGCGGGCGAGGGCGTTGAGGCGGGCGGCCAGGACCGCGCGCGCCTCGTCCTCGGCGAACAGCGGTCCGACACCGGCGCTGTGGCTGCGCACCAGGTTGGTCTGTAGCTCCACCTCCTTGGAGGTGGGCACGAGCATGTAGATCATCTCGCCGTAGCCGGTGGTGACCCCGTAGACGGGCTCGCCGGTGCGGACGATGTCCTCGAACACCCGGCGGCTGTTCGCGGCCTTGGCCAGCGCCTCCGGGGCCACCGTGACGGGTGCCTGGTGCTCCGCAACCCGCCGTACCGCGGGGATGTCCAGGTTCTCTCCGTCGAATTGGACAGTTGCCCCGTCGGAATCGACCGAGAGTTCGGCCTCGACAATGGTCACGATTCTCACCTCATCATTGGTTCGGTAGCACTTGGGTAATTCAGGGGGCGGAGCACAGGGAGCCGTTCACCCCGGGGCCTGGTCCAGGGCCACCAGTGAGCGGCGGTCGACCTTCCCTCCGACGTTTCGCGGCAGCGCGGTCAGCGTTCTGAAGGCGACGGGAAGCATGGATTTTCCGAACCTGCGGCGCAGTACGGCCCGCCACAGGGCGGAGGTGCCGGCGGGCAGCCCCTCCCGGGAGGGTGCGGGCACCACGTACGCGATCAGGCGCGACACCAGTGCGTCCGGACCGGTGTGGGCGACGACGGCGCAGTCGGTCACCGACTCGTCGGCGGCCAGGGCCGCTTCGATGTCGGTCAGCTCCATGCGCACGCCGTAGAACTTGATCCGGGAGTCGCCGCGGCCGGCGAACTCCAGTACCCCGTCCCGGCGCAGTCGGCCGAGGTCCCCGGAGCGGTAGTAGCGGCCGTCCGCCGGGCCGGCGCCGAAGGGCTCGTCCACCGGGCGGAACGCGTCGTCGTGCTGCCCCTTGCCACCGGTGTAGCCGGGGGTGATGTAGGGGCTGTGCACCACGATACTGCCCGTGGTTCCGGGTGGACATGGGCGATCGTGCTCGTCCAGGACCAGAATCCGGCGGCCGGGAACGGGCAGCCCGGCCGGGACCGTCTGCGGCTGCGGGCCGCTGATCTCGTGCCAGGTCGCCAGGATCGTCTCGGTGGCACCGTACAGGTTGACCATCCGGACGCCGGGGAGGGCCGTGCGCAGCCCGTTGGCCAGTTCGCCGTGGAGGGGTTCGCCGGCCAGCAGGAGGTGGCCGAGCGCGGTGGGGCGGAGCCCTGTGGTGCCGATCGCGCCCAGCAGGGCCCGGCCGAAGCTCGGGACGGTCTGGAAGTGGGTGATGCGCCGCGCGACCAGCCAGGCGGCCAGCTTCTCCGGGTGGGCCCTGATCCGGTCGGGCACCGGGCACAGGGTGGCGCCGGAGGCGAGGGCCGCGAACATCTCCACGAGACTCGCGTCGTAGCCGGGCGAGGCCCACTGCGCGACCCGTGACCCCGGGCCGATGCGGAACTCCCGGGCGAACCAGCCGACGAACTGGGCGAGGGTCCGGTGGGTCTGCGGGATGCCCTTGGGCGTTCCGGTGGAGCCCGAGGTGTGGGTCAGGTAGGCCCACGGGTCGCCCGGCCCGCCGGGGTGCGGCGGCTCCTCCCCCGTACCCGGTACGGGGGTGAGGGCGGCGGGTTCGAGGACCTGGCCGCCGCACTGCTCCCGGTACCAGGCGGGCAGGGTGTCGTCCGCGCCGACGGGATCGGTGAGCAGGCACAGGGGTGCGGCGGCGGTCAGGGCCTCCCGGTCGCGGTCGCCCGCCCTGCCCGGGTTCAGGCAGACGGCGTACGCGCCCGCGGCGAAGGTGCCGAGGAGGGCGGCGGCCCGGTCCGGTCCGTTCGCCATCCGCACCGCGACGGGGGCGCCCGGGCCGACGCCCCTCGCCCGCAGTTCCCTGGTGACGGCCGCTGCCCGGGCCTGGAGCCCCGCGTAGTCGAGGGAGGTGTCGTCGGTGGCGACGGCCACCGTGCCCGGGGCGGTGCGGGCCACCGCGCGCACCGCCTCGTGGACCGGTCCGCGGGTGGTGAGGGGCCGGCCGCGGGAGGCGCGGGGCGGGGCGGCGGCCCGGGTGCCCCCGTCGCGGGGCGGTGGCGCCGCCCCGACGACGGCCACGGGTACCACGGTTGTCCCGGTCACGCCTGCTCCCTTCGTCGTCCCGGTGGGGGTGGTCAGCTCGCGACGAGGTCCTTGCGGGACCGGTCGCCGTCCGCTCCCGGACGTACCGGGACGGGACGGGGCCGCTGAGGGGGCTGCTGCCCCGTCAGGGTGCCCACCAGGCCGCGGGCGGTGTTCCACAGGACCCGTGCCACCAGTGCGGGCTTCATCAGCGAGTCGGGGCGCTCGACCAGACCGGCGGCCTTCATGTAGGCGGCGGTGACCTCGCCGTCCAGGACGGCGGCCTTCTGCACGAGCTTCAGGTAGATCTGCCCGACGCGGACCTGTGCCGTGCGCTCGCCCTGTACCCCGGCGAAGCCGAGGTCGACCATGTTGGTCATCTCCCACGGCGGGTCGATGACGTCGTGGGAGAGGTCACGGAAGTACTGCATCGGCTGCGGGGAGGCACCGGTGTGCAGGTGGTCGCGGATGGTCAGGGCGCACAGCGCGGCGACCGTCATGCCCTGGGCGTAGATCGGGTTGAAGCAGGTGACCGCGTCACCGGTGACGAGCAGACCGTCCGGGAAGCGGTCGAGCTTCTCGTAGTGGCGGCGCAGCGTGGTCGGGAAGCGGAACGCGACGGGCTCGTCCAGCGGTTCGGCGTGCTGGAGTGCCTGGTGGATGTCCGGGACGGCCAGCGTGCCGGTCCAGTCGTACAGGCCCTGCTGGTCGATCGGCGGGTGGTCGCCGAGCAGCCCGTACGTGGTCAGCTCGACGCGGTCGCCGTCGGTCTTGGTGAAGATGGCGCCGCGCGGTACCTCGGGTGAGGCGGCCGGGTTGATGGAGAGGTCGCCGTCGTAGGGGTCGGCGAGCAGCCGGTAGTGCTGGGTCACATAGCCCAGGCCGATCTTCTTGCGCTCCTCCTCGACCCGGGCGTAGCCCAGTTCCTCCAGCCAGACGGGGGTGCGTGAGCCGCGGCCCGTGGCGTCGACGACCAGGTCGGCGGCGATGACCTCCTCGGTGTCGGTACCGACCCGCTGAACGCGGGCGCCGGTGATCCGGCCTCGGTCGGGGGTGGTCTCCAGGCCGAGGATGTCGTGCTCCTCGGCGAAGGAGACGTTGGCCAGGGCAGCGGTACGCTCGCGTATGTGGCGCTCCAGCATGGGACGGCTGGCGGCCACGCAGACCAGGCCGGCGCTCTGCTGCTTGAGCTGCTTGCCGTTGAAGTACCAGCGGACGTTGCCCGCCAGGTCACCCGTGGGCACGCCGTCCGCGAAGAGTTCCTCGGTGATGCCCGGGTACAGCTCCTCCATGACCTCCTGGCCGCGGGCCAGCAGGCCGTTGATGTGCCGGCCCTGGGGGGCGCTGCGCCGGTGGCCGTCCACCCCCACGAGCACATCACGGTCGACTATGAGCACTTCGTCGTAGGCATCGGCGAGCACTCTGGCGGCGAACAGGCCGGCAATGCTGCCGCCGAGTACCACCGCACGAGTGCCGGTCTTGTCACCCGTCACGGGTACCTCCTGAGAACGTTCGGATGGGTCAGGGAAAGCGGCGGTCAGGCACCGGAGAACCGGGCCTTGGCGTACTCCCGGTTCGCGTGGGCGTTCAGGAACACGGCGATGCCGGCGTGGCTGTGCTGCATGGAGAGGTCCCGCCAGATGCGTTCCATGCGCTCGCCACTGCGGATCGCGCTCGATCCGGCGGTCGGGTAGAGGTGTGCTTCCACGGCGCGGCGGCTCATGCGGACCACTTCGCGGCAGATCGTGACGATGCGCAGTTCGCGTTCGGCCGTGAACGCCTGCGGGCCTTCGTCCGCGGCCTCGTGCCACTGGCGGATCGCCTGGAGGAAGGCGGCCTCGGCGGTGGCGATGAGCCCGGCGGCCTCGCCGTACCAGAACTGGAAGTCCGGGTCCTCGGTACGGCTGACGACGGGCGGGAAGATGGTCCGGCGGGAGCGCATCAGCTCCTCGTAGGTGTCCAGCGCGCCCTGCGCCATGCCGATGGCGAGTGCGGCGTCCTCCAGGACCATGACGCTCAGCGGTCCACCGCCGTACATCGGGTTGCCGTGCAGGGCCAGGCCCGGGGTGCCTGCGGTGACCGTGACCTGGCTCATGTGCAGGGGCAGTGTGCACCGGTCGGGGACGTGGGCGCCCTCGATGGTGATGCTGTGCGATCCGCTGCCCTTGAGGCCGAGTTGCTGTCCCCAGTCGTCCAGGACCCGGAACTGGCTGCGCGGTGCGATGAACATCATCGGGTACGGGTCGGCCCCGTCCTCGGGGAAGACCAGGGTGTGGCCGACGAAGTGGGTGGCGTAGGGCGCGCCGGAGGAGTAGTTCCAGGTGCCGCTGATCACCCAGCCCCCGTCGGGCGACCGCTCCGCGGTACCGCTGGGTGCGACGGTCGCGGGACAGATGAAGTCGCCGCCGGCGAAGACCTCGTCCTGGGTCTCCTCGTCGAAGAGCGTCGCCACCGCGTGCGCGTGGGCGGCGCCCAGACAGAACATCCAGCCCGTGGAGGGGCACCCCCGGGTGAGTGCCATGACCACCCGCATGAAGGTGTCGATGCCGAACTCGTAGCCGCCGTACCGGCGGGGTACGAGGATGCGGTAGAAGCCCGCCGCCGTGAACTCCTCGTGGGTGTCCTGGGCGTAGAAGGTCCGTTCCTCCGTCTCGGCCTGGCGGGCGATCAGGGATGCCGCGACGGCCTCGGCGCGGGCGACGATCTCGTCCGGGGTGATACCGGGTTCGGGCGGAGTACGAAGGTCCTGTCCAAGAACGTGGGCGGTCACTGTCATTGCTTCGCGCATCCCTTTCTGAGGACGGGGCTCCACCGTCGGGCCACGTCGTCCCGTCATGTCACTGCGTCGTTCCGCCGGTCCGCGCGGGCCGGCGGTTCCTCTCCCGCGGTCCGGTCGCGCGTTTCCGGCGACCTGCCTGGCAGGAGCGTCACAGCGGCCCCGCCGTCGCGCATCTCCTCGATTGCGGAGCGGCCCGTCGGCCCGCGCGGGGCCGGTCCGTCCTGGAGCGGTCCGGACGGGTCAGCTGGGCACGGATGCGGCCAGGCCGCCGTCGACCACGATCTCCTGGCCCGTGATGTACGAGGACCTGGGCGAGAGCAGGAAGGCCACGGCGTCGGCGACCTCGTCGGCGGCGCCGAAACGCCCCAGGGCCACCTGGCCGCGGAAGTACTCCCGCACCGGCTCCACCGGGGCCACCGCGTGGAACATCTCCGTGGCGATGTGACCGGGCGTGACGGCGTTGACGCGGATGCCCCGGTCGGCCAGGTCCGGGGCGAGCGTGCGGGGCAGGTTGAGGAGCGCGGCCTTGCTGGCCGCGTACACCGAGCCGGCGCCCATGCCGCGGTGCACCAGCCAGGAGGCGTTGAGGACCACCGAAGCGCCTTCGGCGAGCAGCGGCAGCGCCTTCTGCACGGTGAAGAACGCGCCCTTGAAGTTGACGGAGACGACCTGGTCGAAGGCCTCTTCGGTCACGTCGGCGGTCCGGGCGTTGTACCCGATGCCGGCGTTGGCGAAGATCCCGTCCAGGCTGCCGAACCTCTCCTTCACCTGTGCGTACACCGCGTCGAGGTCGGCGAGGCGTGACACGTCGGCCGCCACGGTGAGGACCCGGTCGCCCGCGTCCAGTTCCTTGGCCGCGGTGTCGAGCCGCTCGGCGTCGCGTCCCACGAGCACCACGTTCGCGCCCTCGGCCACGAGTCGCCTGGCCGTGGCCAGTCCGATGCCGCTGCCGCCACCGGTGATCAGTACGGTCTTGCCGTCGAAGTCAGTCATGCGGCCAGATTCGGGTCCGGCGCGCGCGTCCCGCATCTCCCGGATTGCGGTCTGTATCCGTCTGAGCTGCGCACACGTGGAGATGCGGGGCGGGTCGCGGTGGTGAGACCGTCTCATGATCCCGGCCCGGTCCGTCGGCGCCTGCCCGGCGTGCCTCCCGTCCACGATCCCTGGAGTCGAGTTGCGCACCGTGCACCGCACCTGCCCCATCTGTGACGCCGTTTGCGGGCTGCGGCTCGAACTCGCCGACGACGACCGGGTGCTGAGCGTCAGGGGTGACACCGAAGATCCCCTGTCCAAGGGCTACATCTGCCCCAAGGGCGCGAGCCTGGGGCAGATCGACGAAGATCCCGACCGGCTGAGCCGGCCGATGATCCGTACGGGCGACACCTGGCGCGAGGTCGGCTGGGACGAGGCGTTCGCGGCGGTGGAGCGCGGCCTCATGGGGGTCGTCGAGGCCCACGGCCGGCAGGCGCTCGCCTCGTACTTCGGCAACCCCACCTTCCACACCATGGCCGGAATCCTCTACCGCGGGCCGCTGGCGCAGTCGCTCGGCACCACCAACCTGTTCAGCGCGAGCTCCATCGACCAGATCCCCAAGCACGTCGCGAGCGGCCTGATGTTCGGCAGCGCCACCGCGATCGGGGTGCCCGACCTGGACCGTACCGACTTCCTGCTCGTGCTCGGCGCCAATCCGATGGAGTCGCACGGTTCGCTGTGCGCCGCCCCCGACTTCCCCGGAAGGCTGCGCGCGCTGCGCCGCCGAGGCGGCCGTATCGTCGTGGTCGATCCGCGCCGCACCCGCACGGCCGCCATCGCCGACGACCACCTGTTCGTCCGGCCGGGCACCGATGCCCTGCTGCTGTTCGCCCTGGTGCGGACGCTGCTCGTGGAGGGCCTCACCGACGTGCGGGTCCCGGTCGAGGGGCTGGCACGGCTGCGCGAGTACGCCGCCGCCTTCACCCCGGACGCGGTGGCGCCGGTGTGCGGGATCGGCGCCGAGCGCATCGTGGCGCTGGCCCGCGAGCTGGCCGCCGCGCCGACCGCGGCCGTGTACACCCGCATGGGCACCTGCACCGCCGACTTCGGCACCCTGACCCAGTGGCTCGTGGACGTGCTCAACGTCCTGACCGGAAACCTCGACCGGCCGGGCGGGGTCATGTTCCCCAAGCCCGCCACGATGGAGGTGCCCTGGGGGCCGCGGCCGTTCACCATGGGCCGCTGGCACAGCAGGGTGCGCGAACTCCCCGAGGCGCTCGGTGAACTCCCGCTCGCCACCCTCGCCGACGAGATCACCACCCCGGGCGAGGGCCAGGTGCGGGCGCTGGTGACGGTGGCCGGGAACCCCGTCCTGTCCGCGCCGAACGGTCCCCGGCTGGGCGACGCGCTCGGCGGCCTCGACTTCATGGTGTCCGTCGACCCCTATCTGAACGAGACGACCCGGCACGCGCACGTGATCCTGCCGCCGCCGCGCATCCTGCAGATGCCGCACTACGACCTGCTGCTGCTCACGGTCACGGTGCGCAATTACACCCGGTTCTCGCCGCCTGCCCTTCCCCTGGAGCCGGGTCAGGTGTCCGAGGCCGAGATCATGGCCAGGCTCGCCCTGATCGCCGCCGGGCAGGGCGCGGACGCCGATCCGGCGCAGCTGGAGGAGATGATCCTGGGGCAGATCCTCGGCGGCGGGGTGCAGATCCCCGGTTCACCCGTCGAGGGCCAGGACGTGGCCGCGCTGCGGGCGGGCCTCACCGGCGAGAGCGGTCCGGAACTGATTCTGGACGCCCTGCTCAAGTGCGGCCCCTACGGACTCTCCCTGGACACGCTGCGCGAGCATCCGCACGGCATGGACCTCGGTCCTCTGCTGCCCAGGCTGGCCGAGGTGCTGCACACCGAGGACGCGCGGGTACGGCTGGCCCACCCCGGGCTCGACGCCGAGATAGGGCGGCTGGGCGAACGGCTGGACCGGTCCGCTCCGGACACCGTCCTGATCGGGCGGCGCCAGCTGCGTTCCAACAACAGCTGGCTGCACAATGTGCGAGGTCTGGTCGGCGGCAGCAACCAGTGCACGCTGCACGTCCACCCCGACGACGTCGCACGGCTCGGGCTCGGCGAGTGGGCCGAGGTCACGTCGGCCGCCGGCGAACTCGTCGTACCGGTGCAGGCCACCGATTCGATCATGCCGGGGGTGGTGAGCCTGCCGCACGGCTGGGGGCACCAGGGTTCGTCCCAGCGGGTCGCCGCCCGACACGCCGGCTTCAACGCCAACGCCCTGACCGACGAGACGGTCATCGACGCGCTGTCGGGCAACGCGGTGTTCAACGGCGTGCCGGTCGTCGTCGGGCCCGCGGCGGCGCCGGCCGGCGGCTGAGCACACCTGTCGCCACCGGCCGGCACGTACTTCGGCCCGGTGGCCCGGGGGGGTGACCCCCCCGGGCCCCGGGGCGCAGGTACGGGCCGGGCGGGCGGGCCCCGGCGCGCGGGCGGGGGACGGGCGGCGCGCG
>NZ_JBITDK010000040.1:26812-35994 GCF_044454165.1 Streptomyces sp. NPDC051567
CCGTGCCCCCCCCCCCCCCCCCCCCCCCCCCCCCCCCCCCCCCCCCCCCCCACCCCCCCCCCCCCCCGCGGCCGGTCACGGCCGCGCGGACGCGTCAGGCGCGGCGCTCGGCCGTGATGAAGACGAAGGTGCCGGTACCGGACTCGTGGCGGATGTCCAGTCCCGCGTCGGCGAGCCACTTCTTGATGTCGTCGAGTTCGAAGAGCAGCATCCCCGCAGGACGGCTCGGGAAGAAGTGGGACGCCTGGAAGTAACGGTCCAGCGGGTCGTCGGCCCACCGGAAGGTCAGCATGGTGAACGTACCGCCCGGCTTGAGGACGCGGCCGATCTCCCGCAGGGCGAGGTCCGCCTGCTCGGGGAACGCCTGCAGGGCGTTCCAGCAGTTCACGCCGCCCAGGGAGGCGTCGTCGAAGGGGATCTCCAGGGCACTGGCCACGACGGCCGGAACCTCGGGGAGCCGGTTGCGCAGCGCGGTCAGCATGGGAAGCCCCATGTCCTGGGCGATGAGCCGCTCGGTGCCGACGGCCTGCGCCACCACCTCCGTCCAGCGGCCGGCGCCGGCCGCCAGGTCCAGCACCGGGCCGTCGACCGGGGCGGTGTGGGCGGCGAGGTACGCGTCCTCGTCGGCCGGGGTGACCGCGAGTCCCCAGTTCAGTCCGGAGATCCGCAGGAAGGCCGGGCGCAGCACCGCCTCGTAGTAGTAGCCCATGCTCGGCATGGCGGCCAGCTTGGACAGCAGGTTGGCGGTGGAGTCGTCGCTCTTCTCCGCCGCGCTCTCCCGCCACGCCTCGTCGCTCTGGCCCGCGGACAGGTCGAGCAGGCCGTGGGTGATGGGGTACGTCGTGGCGCACCGGCCGCACCGTGCGCTGCCCTCGCGGATGTCGAGGCGGCTACGGCAGGAGGCGCAGCGCAGTGCCTCGGTGTGGCGCAGGAAGGCTTCGGCGGGCAGCTCCGAGGGGGCCGGCGGGTCGGCGGCCTCGGCGGGCATCGGGTAGGCGACCTCCTGGGGAACGGTGTGGTTGCGCACCGCCCAGTACGCGCGCATGCCCCAGTAGGCCCAGACGGTGCGCGTGTCGTTGTCCCAGTTGGTCTTTACCTGCTCGGGGGTGAGGGCGTTGACGGCCTCCTGGTCGAAGCCGCGTTCCTCGTCGCCCAGCTTCCAGATCGCCGGGGAGGGCCATACCCGGCCCACGTCGGGGCGGGAGAGGTCCAGCCTCTGCAGTCCGCGGTCCAGCCGGGAGAGGTCGTGCTCGTCGAGCGCGAGGTCCTGGACCGAGGCGAGGACGCGGTCCCGGTCGCCGGGGAAGTGCGAGACCAGGTAGAGCAGTGCGAGCGTGAACGGCCGGTCCGCGTCGCCGGTGGCGAGCGCCTCCAGGTAGCGGTCGAGACCCGCCCGCGCCGCGGACGTGAGCGGACCCTCCTCGGCCGGGTACTCGCTCTCCACGAGCAGGGCGAGCAGCACGGCGAGGTAGCCCTTGCGTTCGTCGTCCGCCTCGCCGAACGCGGCCACCAGCTCGGTCACCGCCGCGACGGCGAGGTCGTTCGCGCCGCCGTCCGGACTCCACACCGCGCCGACCAGAGCGACGAAGCGGTCCTCCAGCTGATCGGCCGCCGCCCCGTCGAGGAAGCGGTCCAAGAGGTCGGCCACTGTGGGGTGGGTGGTCTGAACAGTCATGCGCGCGACCTTTCTGAGGAACCTGGACGGAAGGAAAGGAGATGTCTCAGGGGATCGGTCCATCGGCTGAGACGCTCCCCCCAGCTTCCCGGCACGACGGCCGCCGCCGCATCTCGTGGATTGCCCGGATCGCCTTCGGCCCGGCCTCTCCCGCGCCGAAGGGGACGGCACGGTCCCCCCGGTCCGTGACCGGGAGGACCGCACCGTCCCCTTCGGGCCGCCCGCGGGGCGGCAGGTGCGGTCGTGGGCTCAGCGGTTGAGCCGCACCACGTCCTCCATGTCCGCGGCGGTGTAGTCCCGTCCGGCGGCCCGCTCGGCGAAGAACTCGACCCGCAGGAGGTCCGGGTCGCTCGGCCCGTTGTCCTTGCAGTCGGCCTCGTAGGCGTCGAGGAGCTGCTGCGCCTCGACCGTGGCGGCGGCGAACCGCTCCGCGGGGTCGGCGTCCTCGGCCAGCACGTCGTGCATGGCCCGGGTCATCACGTCCTGGATGCCGGCGAAGTTGCCGAACAGCGCTCCGCGTACCGGCGGCACGGTGGGCAGCTCGCCGCCCCGGGCCTCCGCCACCCGCTCCGGGTAGGAGCTGACCTGCTCGGAAGCGACCGCGTGGTACGGGTACTTCGCGAACCAGCCCTCCGATTCCAGGAGTGCGTACGAGGCGTGGGTGAGGGGGACGAAGCTGTTCTCCTTGTGCCGGTCGGCGGCGTTGCGCGCGGTGGTGAGGAACTGGGTGAACGCCAGCGCGCCGTCCCGGGTGGCCTCGTCGAGTCCTTCCGCTATCCACAGGGAGCTGCCCGCGACCGCGTTGCCGACGTACGGCACGTGGTCGTTGTACGGGAAGCGGCCCACCTCGATGCCGAATCCGCCGTTCTCGGCCGCCTGGACCATGTAGTTGACGTCGTTGGACGACGAGATCCTGAACGCCACCCGCTGCTCGGCGAAGGCCCTCAGGGTGCCCGCCCAGTCCGGGATGACGCCGGTGTAGAGGTAGTGGCCGTCGCGGTGGAGCCCGCGCCACCATTCGACCCAGGCGAGTATCTCCTTCGACGCGAGGTCCACGGTGGTGGCCCGGCCGGAGCGTCCGTTGTCCTGGTCCACGAGGGTCCCGCCCTGGTTGGCGATCGCCTGCTGGAAGAAGAGCCCGTGGTTGGACCAGGTGATGGCGTGCTCCGGTCCGTCCTCCAGCAGCGCGACCTTCGCACAGGCCGCCGTGACCTCGTCCCAGGTCTGGGGCATCTCGTGCACGCCCGCCGCGCGCAGCAGATCGGTGTTGGCGTAGAGGAACATCGTGGTGCCGACGGACGGCATGGAGGCCAGCTCGCCGTCGATGGTGTAGTAGTCGCGGAAGGCGGGGAGGAGGTCGCCGGTGACGACCGGCTGACCGAGGATCTCCGTGCGGCCCGCGATGGCCTTCTCCAGGGAGGTGAAGAGCGGGGTGCCGTCCTGCGCACGCGCGTCACGAGCCGCTTCGCCCACGTAGAAGTAGTATTCCGCGATGGCCGGGACGTCCCCTTGAGCAGCTCCCTCGGCGACCTTCGCGGGGAAGGACCAGAAGTCCCGCTTCACTATGTTGACGCGGTATTCGGGATGGGCGCTCTCGAATTCCGAGCCCATCCTCATCCACCTCTCGGTCACCCCCGGAAAACCGAGGTCGGGAACCCAGACGTCGATGACGGTCTGCTGCTTCATTCGGTCTCCTCATACGTGTCAGGCGGGTTCACCGTCGGCCATGCTCGCTGGCGGGAAGGAGGGCAACAACTTTCGTCGTGCTCAGTTCCCGCCGGTCCGGCCCTGTCCCGGAGCGGCCGGCGGGTCGCCGCACGGGCGGCTCAGGAACGCGGCTTTCGCGCGGACACGATGACGTATCCGATCTGGTCCTTCCTCGGGGCGAAGAAGCCGCGGTGCAGGCGGGAGAATTCGGTCAGCTCGCTCTCACCGAACTTCTCGGCGATCTCGTCGCGTCGGCCCATGGCCGTGGCGAGGTATTTGGATTTCATGCCGAACACCCGGGGGCCGCACTGGGTGTACTCCTCGATCTCGAATCCGGCGTCCCTGGTGTGCGCGAGCCATTCCGGCAGGGTCGGCAGCACGGGCAGCTTCAGCGTCGTCATGAACTGCTTCACCCGTTCGGGCTCCGCGTCCGACTCCAGGCTGAAGTCCGAGAAGGAGATCCGGCCGCCGGGCCGCAGTACCCGGTACAGCTCGCCCAGCACCTGCGGCAGGTCAGGGGCGTTCTGCAGGGACTCCAGGGCCAGTACGGCGTCGAACGTCGCGTCCGCGAAGGGCAGGTCCATGTAGTCGCCGTAACGGAAGCCGACCCGGTCACCGACCGATGCCGCCCCGGCCCGCAGCCGGGCCGTGTCCAGCTCGAAACCGCTGACGGTGACGCCGGTGACACCGACCCCGTACTCCTTGGCGAGGTACACCGCGGTCTCGCCCGGTCCGCAACCGGCGTCCAGGACGTGCTCGCCCGGACGCAGCCCGAGGGTCCCGGTGACCTTGCGGGTGGTGCGGTGCACGGCCTGTGGCAGCGAGGCCTCGTCGTCACGGTCGTACCAGTACCACATGTGCAGCTGCCCGCCCCGGAACTCCTCGCCGATGGGCGTGCGCTCGTCGTAGTGCCTGCCGATGTCCGCGGGGCCGGTCAGTACGTCATCCATGGGCACATCGTCGGCGTCGGCCGGGCGCCCGCACATCTCCGGACTTGCTGTCCTGCGCCGGGCGGCCCCGGGCGGGCGGGGCGGCGGTGCGGGCCGGGCAGGTCACTTGGTCAGGTCCAGGGACGAGCGGCCGAGAACGGCCGGTGCGGGCGCGGGTGTGCGGGAGAGGAGGAGTGCGGCGGGCCAGGTCAGGAGCACGGCCGTCATGACACCCCCGATGAACCAGCCCGACGCTCCCCGGTCGCCGAGGTAGGTGGCGAGACCCGGTGCGACACCGCCGAGGAGGGCCGAGGTGACCGCGTTCGGCAGCCCCATGCCCAGGGCCCGGTTCTCGGCCGGGAAGAGGTCCGAGAGGATCGACGGGAGCGTGGTGGTCGCGGAGACCAGGAAGAAGACGCCGCTGCCGTAGGCGAGCAGGAGGCTGGTGAACGTGCCCTGCACGGTCAGGAAGGTGTACGAACCGACGACCGCGAAGACCGCGCTCGCGCCGAGCAGGAAGCGGCGGGGCCCCAGCCTGTCGGCGAGCAGGCCGATCGGAACGTTGAGGGCCATCATGACGGAGGTGGCGCAGACGACGGCCCAGAACATCACGCCGGGCTCGGCCAGGCGCTGGCCCATGGCCGGGACCACCGAGGTCCAGGTGCCGCCGACGGTGGCCATGCCGGAGATGAACAGGACGGAGATCACGACCTGGCGCCGGTGGGCGGTGAGGACGTGGCGGACCGATCCGCGGGCGGCGCTCCCGCCGGCTTCGCGCCGGAAGACCTCGGTCTCGGTCAGCTGACGGCGCATGACCAGCAGGACGGCGCCGAAGAGACCGCCGACGAGGAACGGCACCCGCCAGCCCCAGGCGGCCATGGCGTCCGGGCCCAGGAGCGCGGTGAGGCTGCCGCCGAGGAGCGAGGCGGCGAAGGCGCCCGCGGCGGTGGTCAGCGAGAAGAAGCTTCCGTAGAGGCACTTGCGTTTCGGCGGGGCGACCTCCATGAGGTACGCGGTGGCGGCGGGCCACTCGCCGCCCGCCGCCACTCCCTGGGCGACGCGGGCCAGGAGCAGGACGAGGGGCGCGAGGATGCCGATCGTCCCGTAGGTGGGGGTGACGGCGATCAGGACCGAGCCGGCCGTCATCAGGCTGATGGCGAGCATCAGGGCGGGCCTGCGTCCACGCCGGTCGGCGAGGCGGCCCAGCAGGACACCGCCGAGCGGGCGGACCAGGACGCCGATGCCGAGGACGGCGAACGCCCCGATCAGGGAGGTGACCGGGTTCGACGAAGGGAAGAAGTGGGTGGCGAGCAGGGGGGCGAAGAGGCCGTAGGCGAGCCAGTCGAAGGACTCCACGAAGTTGCCGACGACCGTCGCGGTGACCGACCGGCGGTGCGCCCTGCGGTCCGCCTTCAGGTCCGCCTTCGGGCCTGCCTTCCGGCCCGGCCCGCCGTCCGGCCCGTTGTCCTGTGTCCCGTGTGCCTTCCCGGCGGACGGTGCGGGCGTACCGGTGGTGTCCTTCGACGGTACGGGCACACCGGCGGCCCGGTCAGACCGCACGGGCATAGCCGTGGGCGGTGATCCGGCGGCCCGCCTCGTCGTAGTAGCCGGGGTCGGTGGGCACCGCGGTGGCGAGGCCGCTGACGTAGCGGTTGTACATGCAGAAGGCGGCGGCGATGAGAACGGTGTCGTGGAGGTGCGTGTCGGTGGCGCCCTCGGCGCGGGCGGCGGCGACCGTCTCCTCGGAGACGGGCCGGGCCTGTGCCTGCACCTCGGCGGCCACCCGCAGCAGGGCGCGGAGCAACGGGGTCACCGGCGCGGACGCGAGGTCGTCGCGGACGGCCCTGACGAGTTCCCGTCCGCCTTCGAGCTGTGCGGCTGCTGCCGCGCCGTGGGTGCCGGCGCAGAACGGGGTGCGGTTGAGCTCCGAGACGTACGCGGCGATCAGTTCGCGCTCGCCCCGGGAGAGCGGTGACTCCCCGCGCAGCAGGACGTCGGCGAGGTCGTTCAGTGGGGCGGCGGTGTCGGGGCGGTCGGCCATCAGCCCCCTGATCCCGGGAAGGCCGCTGGTGAGTGCGATGTGAGGCACGGGTGAATCCTTTGCTGAAGGGCTGGGGGACGTGTCCTCGCCTCATCTTGGCAGTCGGGGAAAAGGCACCAACTCCCTGCGTGCGCTGTGACGTTCGGACGGCCCCGGGATCGTCCGGCGCATCCGGTGAGGAGGACGGCCGGCCGGACACGCTGCGGGCGGGTGACTGCGCATTCTGCGAGTTGGCCGGTCCGGCGAACGTGCCGACGATGATGAGAAACCGACCGCGGACCGTCCCACGGAACGGAGGGCAGACCAGTGCCGCACATCGAGATCACCAACGGCCTTCCCGGCATCAGCGGCCTGATGGCGCAGCGCCCCGACACCGGGGCCGTGCTCTCGCGGCTCGCCGAGACGCTGCTGCGCACCACCGACTCCCCGCTGAGCCGGGGTGAACGCGAGCTGATCGCCGCGTACGTCTCGGAGCTCAACCGCACCCGGTTCTGCGCCGACTCGCACAGCGCCTTCGCCGCGGCCCAGTTGGAGGGGGGCGCCGAGCTGGTCGCGGCGGTCCTCGCCGACCCGGGGTCCGCGCCGGTCCCGGCGCTGCTGAAGGCTCTGCTGCGGATCGCCGCCGAGGTGCGGGCGGCGGCGGAGCCCGTCTCCGACGAGGCGGTCGCCGCGGCCCGCGCGGAGGGCGCGACCGACGCCCACCTGCACGACACCGTGCTGATCGCGGCGTCGTTCGCGATGTTCAACCGGTATGTCAGCGGGCTGGCCACCGAGGTACCGGCCGACCCGGCCCCGTACTACGCCGCCTCCGCCGAAAGGATCGTCGGCCGCGGTTACGGGGCCGGGCGCTGACGCACCGCCCGTCTCCGGCTCCGCCTCCGGGTCCGTCTCCACGACCGACCGGTCGGCAACCGGACACACCCCGACCGCACACGAGTACGGCCGAGCCTTCCAGAGCGAGGAGACACGACATGGGCTGGTCCGCAGAGGACATTCCCGACCTGCGTGGTCGGACGGCGCTGATCACCGGCGGTTCCGCCGGTCTCGGGCTGGAGACGGCCCGGGTGCTCGCCGCGCGGGGCGCGCGCGTGGTGATCGCCTGTCGTGACACGGCGCGCGGCCGGGCCGTCGCGGACGGCCTCGGCGGGCGGGCGCAGGTGGTGCGGCTCGACCTCGCGTCCCTGGAGTCGGTGCGGGAGGCCGCGGCCGAGGTCCGGCGGCGTCACGACCGGCTGGACCTGCTCGTCAACAACGCGGGGGTCATGTTCCCCGCCTACCGGCGGACGAAGGACGGCTACGAGGCGCACTTCGGGGTCAACCACCTGGGGCATTTCGCGCTGACCGGCCTGCTGCTGGGGCTGCTCCAGGAGGTTCCGGGGTCGCGTGTCGTCACCATGGCGAGCCTGGCCCACAAGGCGGCGGTGGGCGGTGGCGGCCTGGACCGCGCGCGTGCGGGTACGGACCGCCGTTCGGTCGTGGCGTACGGGCGGTCCAAGCTGGCCAACCTGCTCTTCGCCCGGGAGTTGCAGCGGCGGCTGGCCGCCTCGGGTTCCGCGGCCGTGTCGGTGGCGGCGCATCCGGGCCTGTCGGCGACGGCCCTCTGGAGCGGTGACGCGCCCGGCTGGCTGCGGCTGGTGAGCGGGGCCGCTCTGCGGTGGCTGGGGCAGCCTCCCGCGCAGGCCGCGTTGCCCGTACTGCGGGCGGCGGCCGATCCCCTGGTGCCGGGTGGCTCGTACCTGGGTCCCGGCGGTTTCCAGGAGTGCCGGGGCGCACCGGTGCGGGTGGGCTCCAGCAGGGCCGCGCAGGACCTTTCGGCGCAGGCCCGGCTGTGGGAGCTGTCGCAGGAGCTGACCGGGGTGCGGTACGGGGGCGCGGACGCGTCGGCCGCCGCGGCCGTGGAGGCCGGACGGTGAGCGCCGGGCGCGTGCCCGAGCACGGGGCCGGTGAGCGGGTGGAGGCCGGTGGCCGCGGCGGCCGGTGGGCGCCGGTCGCCGCGTGGGCCTGGCTCTGGCGCGACTTCGACATGGCACTGCCGGAGGCCGGCGGGGCGGCCCGGCAGAAGGACGGCGTACCGGCGGTGCGGCGCACGGCCTCCGCGGCCGGGGCAGGCGCAGGGGCTGCCGCCGAGTCCGAGGGGTACGCGCGCTACGCCGCCCACGGGCCCTGGTAGCGGGACCCGTTCTCCCCTCCGGCTCCCCCCGGGCCGGGAGAGGGCCCGGGGGTCGCGCGAGGCGCGGCTCCCGGGCCCTCTCCCGTACGGCCGTGGGCCCGTACGGCCGTGGGCCCGTGGGTGCAGGTCCGTACCGTCCGTACCCGGTCAGCCCAGGCCGGCCACGGCGGCGACGAGCTCGGCGGCCATCTCGGTCAGGGCGATCACGTCGGGCACGCTCAGGGTGGGGTCGTCCAGGATCGGGACCAGGTCCGCGAGGGCGTGGGCGAAGCGGCCCCCGTTCTCGTAGGTCATCGTCAGGTCGCCCTCCCACAGGGCGGCGCGGACGCGGCCCGCGGTGAGCAGCCCGTCCGCCGCGGTCGCGGTCACCAGGACGGCGGCGACGCGCTGTTCGAGCGGTGTCGCCGTCCAGGTGCCCTGACGCAGGTCGGTGACGAGGGATTCCGCCCGGCGGCGGGCCTGGTCGGCGGACGCCTGCTCCTGGCGGGAGGAGGTGGACTGCGTGGTGGTGGAGGTCATGTGGCTCTTCCTCGGTGACGGGAACGGACGGGGTGCAACCGCTCCCGGTTACAGGCCGGCGGCCTGGCGCAGGGCGTCCACGCGGTCGGTGCGTTCCCAGGTGAAGTCGGGGAGTTCGCGGCCGAAGTGGCCGTAGGCGGC
>NZ_JBITDK010000041.1:0-35022 GCF_044454165.1 Streptomyces sp. NPDC051567
TGCCTTCGGCACCCGGCTCTGCGCTTCGCTCCGGACTGGCTCTGGTTCCGCTGCGCTCCACCAGAGCGGGCCTGCTCCACAGGCCCAAGGCCTCCCGCGCTCCGCGCGGGAGGTGACCCCGTTTCACGGGGCCCGGGCCTCCGGCCCGTTGGGCGGGTCCGCTCCCCCACCCCAAGGCCCTTCCGGCTCCGCCTCCAGGACCCCAGGCCTGCTCCGCAGGCCAAGCTGCCAGCAGAAACTACCCTCGCCGGGGCTCCCGGACCACCTTGCCGTCCTTCACGAACAGCCTCACCCGCTGCTCATTGAAGTCCATCGTCACCACGCTGCCCTCAGGCACCACATGGACCGCAATCTCCGGGAACTCCGCCCCGATCTGTCGGCGGGCCACATCCGCCGGCTTCCCCATCAACTCCGGCCACTCACTCTTCGCCTCCATCAGCCCCTCCAGAATGGTGATCGCTCCAGATCCCGCTCGACGCTACTCCTGTTCCGCTGCGCTTCCACCGGAGCAGGCCAACCCCGCTGGTCTCAGAGCCCCGCGCTCCGCGCGGGAGGTCGCCCAGCCTCACGGGGCCGGCCTGTCAGGTGGGTCCGCTCCGCTCCCCCACCCAGAGGGCCTTCCGGCTCCGCCTCCAGGACCAGTCCGCTACACGGGCCACTGACAGTAAAGGGACCACTCAAGACACGAAGAGGGTGATTCAAAGTGGTTTCTCGGATAGAGACGGGAATCAGGCCCTCGCAGCGAGGCCACCCCGCCGCCAGAAGGTCGAGAAGCAGCAGAACCGCGCAGTGCGTACCTGCACTGAAGCAGCCTCAGGGCCCTTCAGTGAATCTGTGCAGCACTCAGTCAACCTGCGCAGTCCAGGGGCAGGAGCATGGGCGCTGGCGTCAGAAAGGTGGTTCGTCGGAGTAGTCCTGGGTGCGGGCAGGTGCGGGGTTGGTGCTCCCCCACAAGCGGGCAGGTCCTCCACCTGAACCACCAGAGCTCCGAACGCGGCCGCTACCGCCTTCGACAGAAAGTCCCTGCCCCGGTCCACACGCACCTTCTCCGGCAGCCCGCCCTGCGGCCCGAACGGCTCCCCGCGCAACACCGCCGCGCGCAGCGCGGCCAACACCGACTCCCGCGACGGATACCCCGGCGTCACCGCAACACCCATGATCGTGTTCGTGGCGCAGTCCACGAACCAGGTGATCCAGGGCCTCAGCGCGGTGCCCTCGACATCGACCAGCACCGGGGCCTGAACATGGTCGGTCTCCCACACCTGATTCCGCCAGCCCCGCGGCCGGGCCAGAAACACATCATGTTTACGGGCCTCGCCCTCACCACCGGCAAGTCCCGCCCGCTCCCCCGCTGTCAGATCCCGCCGGATCGCACGATGCAACGTCGGAATCGACGGAGGCGGTTCACCCTCGCCCCGGGCCGCGCGCGCCGTCAGTTCACGGTGGACGGCAGCGACGTTGCCTCGCCACAGCCCCAGCAGAGCCCGGACCTCCGCGGTGACCGTAAACCTCCCGTAGTACCGGGTCCGCTCCCCCGGCGCCCGGGCCACGGCCTCGTCCTGCTCGGCGGCAGCCACCCACTTCCACACCGCACGCTCCCGCACACCCAACGTCTCAGCCATCGCCCTCACATCCCGGGTGGCGAGCTTCCCCTCCCGGCGCAAAGCCAGCAACCGACGCACCGCCGGCCCCCGCAACGCCCGCACCGACACAGCCGGCAACACCGCGTCCGAACCCTCCGAGCCCGGGAACTGCGCTTCCTCATCCACGCGCCCATCACACCGACCCCGACCAGCCGATGGATCAGAACTCACGAAACTGAGACAGCGTCACACCAGGACCGATAAAGACCCAGGACAGCGATCCCCCACCGATCTCTCACATCCAAGACAGTGGCCCCACAGCCCAAAACAGTCACTGACCAGCAACAACACATCAGGGACTCACTGTCTCTCACACCACTGTCCCCAACCCGAGAGATCGCACGCAGACATGGGAAGTGATCTTCGCCCAGGTACGGAAGTTGCCCCGCGCCACCGTGGCATCCGCCCACGCCACGTCCGCCGGATCCACGCCCTCCCACACGTCATGGAACATCGCCAGCATCTCGGCGAGCCGTTCCTGGTCCAGGCCGGGGACCTGGTGCCAGGTCAGCACCCGCGACCGCAGCGCCGGCGCCCGAGCAATCACCCGCTCCGCGCCCGCCCCACACAGCACCAGCGCCGCTGCCGTACCCGGCTCGTCCCACAACAGGCGCAGGTAATCCAGCAACGGCGGAGACAAACGCTGCGCATCATCAAGGAACATCACCCCCGGCGCAGCGCCTCCCCGAGAGCCCGGTCCGCCGGCTGTCCACGGTGCGAGAGAGAACCCGCCGACAGCCCCAGCGCGTCCAGCAGCGAAGCACGCATCTGCGGCAGGCCCGGCTTCACCCCCACCACCACCCGCCACACCGGCACCCGATCAGGCAGCAGATACAGCGCCTGCCGCACCGCCACCGCCTTCCCCACCCCCGGCTCCCCGAACACACACCCAATCCCCCTGGCCGCGACAGTGCGCCCCACCGCCTCCACCACAGCAGCCACCGGGGCCGTCGACACCACACGCGCACCCGGCACAAACAACCGCACCCCACCCCGCGACGGCACGACGTCTTCCTCATCCGCCTCAACCACGGCAGGAGCCCCCGGCTCGGCGTCCACCACCGCCAGGCCCTCACCCGGCCGCTCCAGCTTCAACTCAGCCAGGACCCGGTCATAACCACCAGCCTCCACCCGGCCCCGGGACGCCCGCGCCACCACCAACACCCGACCCGCTTGCAAATCCCGGCGCACCACACGATGAAGCGTTCCCAGGGACGGCACACTCCCAGGCGATAGCGAACCGTCGGCCGCAAACCACCGGTACACCGCCGCAACGTTCCCACCCACCCCGGCCAGCCGTGTCCACCACACATCCGACAACGAAAACGACGACTTCGGTATCCGCTCCAACCGGCCCGCGCGCCCCGCAGCAAGCCAATGCCACACCGTCCACGGCGACACACCCCACGCCTCAGCGGCCACCCGCACATACAGCACAGACACCGAACCCGACACCTCAGCCACCGCCAACAGACGACGCACCACCACACCCCACGCCAGCCCCACACCCCCACCCATACACGCCAGCACACCCCCACCCCGGCAGGCCACGCACAGAAATAGGCAACCCCACGACAGCCAACCACCCAGCTGCTATGCAGCCCATGACAGCAACACGGTCACCCCATGACAGCCAAGATCAGAACCACTGCGAAGTGAGAGCAGGGACAACCCCACAAACCCAGCTGACACCCAACCAATGCCACCACCACACCCATTCACACCTGTGTCCACACTCCGGGGGGGGCACCTCCGGAAGTTGCCCCCGGACTTGCAGCAGACTGCCGCCGAACGAGCCGCCCCGGTCTGCTGGCTGCTCCGCGACAGGAAGACCAGGAGCGGGTGGCCTGTTCTGGCATCGGCCAGGCCCATTCTTCGGGGTGAAGTCACCGTGGTTCGGCTGCCTTTGGCCGGGCGTTCCCGCTAGCGTGGCCGGGACGGCAGGCTCTCTGCAGACGAGGGGTGTTCGGTGATGGCCGAGGGCGATGTGCGCTGGACGATGCACGACGGCGAGCGGGTCGAGGTGCCGGCCACGATCGGCGGTATCCGCGCCGCGCTGTCCGGGGAGCGGCGGGCGCAGTTCGACGCGGAGATCGACGCGGCGAACGTCGACGACCTCTACAACGTGGTGCGCCGGTGGATCGTCGAGCTGGCCTCGTTCCCTGAGGACGAGGAGATCTTCGCGCAGCTGCGGGAGCAGGGAGCCGCGTGAGCCGGTACAGGATCGTGTACGCCCCCGTCGCCGAGGAGACACTGAAGAAGGCCGACGACGTGGCCGGGTTCCGGTCCCGGATGGAACAGACCCTGGGCCGGGACCCGTACGGGCACGGATCGGAAGCGATGAAGGGCGAGCGGGACCGGCGTACCGCGACGGTCCGGGGCGTATTCGTCGTCTACTACGTCGCCCAGGCCGCCCTCACCGTCACCGCCGTCCGGCTCGTCCCGCCACCCTGACCACACCGACCGACGTCCCCCTCCCCGAGAAGCGGGCCACCACCGTTCCGGAGAGAGCTCCCGCCGGGACCGGCATCCGGCCCCGGGCACACGGCCCGCAGCACCGGCTCCCGACCGGTGCCCTGGGACGTCCGGGCGCACGCCCGTCCTGGGCCCCCTGTCCGCCCGGGACGGGAACCCACCCCCAGCCGTTCCGGCAGGCGCACCCCTCTCCCCGCGCCTGCCGGAACACCCCGCCTCCACCCTCGCCTGGTCACCGTCTGGCCCCCCGACAGCCGGCCATAGGGGGAGGAGCCGCACGGTGACCAGGTTCCGGACTGCCCGGATGCACTGGTGGTGCAGGCCGTTGTGCCCTGGCCGCGACATCGACGCGGACGCCGCGGCCAAGGCCGTCCTGACCGTCGACGCCCAGGACGTCCTGATCGTCATCGAGATCGCTCCCCGCCGACCCGGGTCACCGACCGCAAGATGAAACCGGCCCTGTACGCGGCGGCGGGAACCGCACACTACTGGCGCCTGGAACTCGACCCGGCGCCCCGGCTCTGCCTCGGCCGCCTGGAACACGGCGGCTGCACCGACCGCCTGGTCCAGGCCGGCGACACCACCGCACTCACCGAACCGTTCCCCTTCGACATCGACCCGCCCGGCTGGTCCACCGACAGATCAGGGCTCCGCCCAGCAGGCCGCCGTCATGCTGGGCGTCTCGCGGCGTACGGTCGAGTGGTACGTGCGCGACCAGATCCGGACCCCGCGCCCAGAACTCGTCTACCGTGACTCCCTGGTACCACCGATGACGGACGGATGCGCCGTATCACCCAGCACCTCCCGTAAGGGCGGGGAGCGGGTCAGGTCCGGGTGGCAAGGTGGGCGAGTTCGTCGGGTCCGGGGGTTGGTGCCGGCCAGTTTCCCGGGATCGTCTGTCCGTACCTGGTGCCCAGGGGTGCCGGGGTGTGCTGTCGCGCACCCCGGCGGTGGTGGAGGTTGTCGGGGTCAGTTCTGGCAGTTGTGGAGGGTGCCGCCGGTGGCGTGGCAGGTGTTGGTGCCGGTGTTGCCTTCGACAGTACCGGCGTTGCTGGTGCCGACGAGGCCGGGGTTGCCGGGCGTGCCGCCGCCTTGGCCGGTGCCGTTGGGGGCGGTTCCGCCGGGTCCGCCTGGGCCTCCGGGTCCGGGGGTGGCGGTGAGGGTGTCGTCGCCGGTGCCGCCGCTCAGGGTGGCACCGGTGGCGTTGCCGGTGCCACCGTTTCCGCCGGTGCCGCCGGTGCCGCCGTTGCCTCCGGTGAGGCCGTACGCGTAACCGCCTGGTCCCCCGTTTCCGGCGTCACCGCCGGTGGTGGTGATGTTGTCGCCGTCGTTTCCGCCGTCGATCAGGCCGGTGCTGCCCGCGCCGCCGGTTCCGCCGGTTCCGCCGGTTCCGCCGGTTGTCCTGGCTCCGCCCATGCCGCCGTTGCCGGCATTGCCTCCGGTGGCGGTGATGGTGTCGATGCCCCCGCCGCCTTGGACGGTGCCGCTGTTGCCGGTGCCGCCCGCGGCTCCGGGCCCGCCCGGGGTGGAGCGGGTGAGGTCTCTGAAGTCGGTGAACCCGTCCCCTCCGTTGCCGCCTGGGCCGCCGGTGGCGGTGATGGTGTCGGCGTCGTCCCCGCCGTCGAGGGTGCCGGTGTTCCCCGTGGCACCGAGGCCGGCGGGGTCGGGGGTGGTCGCGCGGAGGGTGTCGGTGCCGGCGTCGCCGTTGACGGTGCCCGCGTTGCCGGGGGCTCCGTTGTGGCCGGTGGCGGTGAGGGTGTCGTCGCCGGTGCCGCCGCTCACGGTCCCGGAGGAGGAGATACCGGACCCTCCGGAGATCCCGGGAAGATTGGCGAGGGCTACGCCCCCGGTGGCGGTGATCGTGTCGTTCCCGGTCCCGCCGGTGGCGGTCCCCGCGACCCCGGGCCCGCCGACACCGTCGTTCACAGAAGTGGGTCCGCCGGTGGCTGCGAGGGTGTCGTCGCCGTCACCGGCGTCCACGGACCCCGTGGACGCGATACCGGCCCCGGCCCGGAGCGCCCCGTAGGCGGCCCTCTCGATGACGAGGGTGCGGGGCGCGGTGGTGATGCGGTCGTTGCCGGCTCCACCGGAGAGCCTGCCGGCCGTGCCGGAGCCGCTGGCAGTGCGCCCGTGGCCGCCGACGGCGTCGATGTTGTCGTCGCCGTCGCCACCGGTCACGGTGCCCGAGGCGGCGATACCGTCGCCGCCCCGGCCATCGGCGGCCGGAAGCTGCACTCCGATGATGTCGAGCAGTGCACCGGATCCGCCGGTGACGGTGATGGAGTCGGCTTCGGTGCCGCCGTCCACGCTGCCGCCGGCTCCCACGCCGGGACCGCCGGGACCGGTGCTGTCCGCGCCGATGGTGCCGCCGTCGCCGCCGGTGACCTGGAGGGTGTCGGTGCCGGGCCCGCCGCGTACGGTTCCCAGGGCGCCGGTCCCGCCGGCGTCGTCGTCCTCCGCGGTCCCGACGTCGGCGGAGCCGGCGGTGACGGTGATCTTGTCGTTGCCGTCGCCACCGTCGACAACCCCGCCCGTACCTACCCCGATACCGCCGGAGGTACCCGGGGTGCCGGTGGTGCCGGTGACGGTGATCGTGTCTTCGCCTTCCTGGCCGTTGACGGTTCCCAGGACCGCTCCGGTGATGGTGATGGTGTCGTTGCCGGGGCCTGCGTCAAGGGTCTGCCCGGCGGGGATGCCCAGGAGACAGGTGATGCTGTTGCCGCCGGCTACCGGTGCCACGGTGCAGCCGGCCGGGACAGCGGCGTGGGCGGGGAGCGCGAGGGGGATCTGGGCCAGGGCGGAGCCGATGACGACGACGGCCGCCGCCGGCCACAGCCGGCCGTACCCTCGTGGATGAGAGCGAACCCGCATGACAGGACCTCCTGAGACAGAAACGAGAGCGGCAACCGTGGGCGGGACGGCGGCCACCACCTCCGCGGAGACCGGACAGACCTTCCACTCCCGGGTTCGTGGCTGCTGTCAGGAACACCGTCTACACCACCCCGCAGACACCGTCCTCACCGACACGGACCTCACCGGCAGACCACCCCCTGACGATCACTTGTGGGGAGCCCGACCAGACCAAACACCCGGCAGTACACCGCGCCGCGGCGCACCGTGCCCGGTGGTGTTCTGCGGGGAAGCCGGCGGTATAGCCGGGACGGAGACGGGACCGGCGGTACCCGGCCGGTGCTGCCCGCATCACGCACACAGCCCGGACGGCCACTTCTGTGCGGGCCGGTCATCCACCGGGGGTCGGGCTGATGACCGTGTCCGGGTCCGCCGCTCCGCGCGGTCAGGGCGGGACCGGAGCCTGGGATGCCCGGCGAGCGGAGCAGCTCGCGGTTGCTCGGCGGGCGCCCCAGGTGATACGGCCTCGCAGGGCCTGCGACGCTGTATCACCCGCTTTGGCCGGCGGCGGGTGAAGGAGTGCCTTCCTCATGTCGTACGGGCGCCTGTTCCCGGTCCGGTCTTGGTCCGGGTGATCGGTCACGTCGGTGTTCTGGCAGAGCGTGACGTCGACGGCCCTGGTCCGGGAGGTGCGGAAGTCGACTTCGATCGGCTGCGGAGAGGTGATCCACCCGAGGCACGCCATGTGGTCGGACTCGCCCTGCCCGGTACCTGGTAGTCCGTATCCGGCCCGCGACCGCTGTGGGCCGGGGCCGTGTGGCGTAGTCCGGGGCGCCGGACGGGTGGTGGGTGGTGAACATGGTGGGAGGAAGGGCCTGTGGAGCCCGGCCGTTCGTGTGAGACAGGAAAGGGCTGTCCTGTGCGTGGAGCAGCAGGTTTCCGGGTGCGAGGTCTGTGGTCGGCTCGCCGAGTCCGGACCGGTACGCGTGTAGTGGTGAGTGGGGCCCTGGTGCTCGGCTGCGCCTGCCTGTGTGGTTCGGCGTCGGCCGCCGGGCCTGCCGTGGGGAGTGCGCGGGTACGTGTCTTGGGCGAGCAGGGGTTCACGGCGTCGGGGTCGTTCAAGGTGCCCGCTGGAGTCACGCGGGTGCAGGTGTATGCCTGGGGCGGTGGCGGGCGTGGTGGTCCGGGCGCGGGCGGTGCCGGCGGAGCCGGTGGTGGAGGAGGCGGGGAGAGCGAGCCGCTCTCGTCGTCGCGGGTCGGTGGCGGTGGCGGCGGTGGCGGTGCGGGGGGCGCCGGTGGCGGAGGAGGCGGGGGCGGCACTGCGGGAAGCTATGTGGCATGCACGCTCCCTGTGACGCCGGGAGCCGTACTCAGGGTCAGGATCGCCACGTCGGCGGGTCAGGGCGCACCCGGGAGCGCCGGCGGTGGCGGCGTCGGCGGCGCGGCCGGCACTCTGCTCACGAGCGGGTCGGCCGGTGGCCCCGGCGGTGGGGGCGGCAACGCCGGTACGTCGTCCACCAGTGGCGGGACAACCAGTGTGCGCGTAGGCCGTACATACGCGCTGGCCCTCGGTGGATCGCCCGGCGGAAACCTCGTGGGGTTCTCGGAGTCGAGGGGCGGTGCCGCCGGTGGTGGAGGAGGCGGCGGCGAGAACGGCAAGATCAGCCAGAGCGGTGGCGCCGGCGGAGCGGGTGGTGCGGCGAGCGCGGGCGGTACCGGCGGCCACGCCGGTCCCAGTGGCATCAGGCCCGGGGGCAGCTGCCCGGGCGGAACCGGCACCGTGACGGCCAGAGGCACCGCTGCCGCCGTCGGCAGCAGTGGCCGTGAGGGCTCGGCCGGTGTGACCGGTGGCCGGGGAACCGTCGGCCAGGGCGGCAAAGGCGAGGCAGGCGGTGCCGGTGGTACGGGTGGTGCAGGCGGGGCGGGCGGCGCCCCGCCTGCCGGCACGGTCACCCTGCCTCCCGGCGTCGCCGTGGGCGGCACGGGCGGTGTCGGTGGCCCTGGCGGTACGGGCGGCCAGGGCGGCAACGGTGACACCCCCGCCGGAAGCGACGACACCCCCGGTACGGCCGGCTCCCCAGGCACCTCCGGGCAGGCCGGCCTGCCCGGAGGTGCCGGCTACGCCCTGATCACCTGGTCGTAACGAGGAGGTCCGGACCATCCGGTGGTACGGACCTCCCTACCCGGGTGCTTCACCGGCCGTCTGGTCACCGAGTGAGGATCGCCTGTCCAGTGGGGTGGCAGCGCCCGACGGTCCGGGATCGACGCCGCCCTGGTGGCATGTTTCCGATCCTGCTCCGGGGAAGGAAGATTTCTGAGAAATGGCGTGCCCGTGCGCCCTGTTCACACCGCACTGCGTTGTGGCCGGGTGATTGCGGAGGAACGTTCCATCCATCACGGTTCATGTATGAATGAGAATCGGTGTGTCAAGAAGCGGAGGGCCTGCCGGTCCCGTGCGGTGCGTGCTGTTGTCGGCGTGGTGGGTATGGCGGGCTCTCTGGCGCTGACAGTGGGTCTGGCCGCTCCCGCGTCCGCCGCGACGGCCCAGACGTTCACCACGAGCAGCACGTTCACCGTCCCGGCCGGGATCACCAGCATCACCACCACCACCCTCGTCGCGGGAGGCTCCGGCGGCGGCAGCTTGTCGCTGTCCGGGACTCCTCTGGTGGGCGGTGGTCGTGGCGGAGGCGCGGGCGGAGCCCGGGACACCTGCACCCTGGAGGTCACCCCGGGCCAGGTCCTGACCCTCACCGTGGGTAATGGCGGCAACGCCGGTACCGGCGCCGCTCCCAGGCCACGCAGCGACGGCGGCTTCGGTGGGAACGGCGGAGGCGGTGACACGTCGGCCCTCACCATCGGCGGAACCGTCCAGGCGTCTGTGCCCGGCGGCAACGGTGGCGACGCACCCCGCACCGGAACTGCCGCGGGCGGTACTGGTTCTGCGGGTGGGGCGGGCGGCCCGCCGGGTGCCCCGGTACCGGTCGGCTGCCCGGCGGGTACTGGTACCGGCGGTAACGGGGGCACCAGCGCCCTCCCTGCCGAAGGCTTCGCCCGCGGACCCGGTGCCGCAGGAGTTGCGGGCACCGGCAGCGGCTGCATCACGCTGACCTACTGATGGTGGACCGGTTCTGGGAGCGTCAGAAGGCCAGGGTGATGCAGCCGCTGCCGCCGGTGGTGCCCGCGGTACCGCTGTCCCCCGGGGGGGATGTTGTTGCCTGAGTGCTGCTGCTGCCTGTTCCGCCGTTGCCGCCTGTTCCGCCGTTGCCGGTGCCCGACGGGCAGTCGGCCGGTACCGGGATACCTGCCGGACCGGCCGCACCACCCATGCTGCCGGTGCCGCCCGCGGCGTCGCCGGTGCCGTACACGACGGCACCGTCTGTGCCGTCCGTACTGCGAGCACCGTCTGCGCCGTTGGTGTTGCTTGACTGGGTACCCTGGCAGACGGAGACCTGCCCGAGAACGCCGCCTCCGCCCAGGCCGCCGGAGGCGGAACTGCCCCCGCGACCCCGGGCGTTTCCGAGCAGGCCGCCGACGCCGCCGTCGCCCCTTGTGCCGCCGTTCGCTCTGTTCCCGCCGAAGACGGACGCCCGGACGGTTCCGCCGACGGTGAGGACGGACTTGCCGCCGCTGCTTCCGCGGGTGCCGCTGTCGCCGTTACCGACGCTGTTGCCGAGGGGCGACCCTCCCCCGGCACCGGGCCTGCCTCCCGCCCCTCCCGCCCCTCCCGCCCCGCCGGTGGCGACGGTGAGGGTCAGGACCTGGCCGGGGGTGACCGCCAAGGTGCAGGTGACCCGGGCTCCGCCCGCGCCGCCGCCACCGCCCGCGCCTCCGCCACCGCCGCCTCGGAACGTGGCGCCAAGACCTCCGGCGCCTCCGCCTCCGCCTCCGCCTCCACCAGAGCCTCCCGCGACGAGGGTGGTGGTGATGCTGGTGATCCCGGCCGGGACGGTGAACGTGCTGCTCGTGGTGAACGTCTGGGTCGTCGTCGCGGCGGACGCGGGAGCAGCGAGTGCGACCGTCAGCGCGAGCGAACCCGCCATACCCGCCGCACACACAGCGGCCCGCACCGTACGGGACCGTACCGCCACCACACCCAGCCCTGTCTGCACACTCTGCCCATCTCTCATGCACTCACCGTGCATCGTCCGGCGGGTCCGTGCAACGGAAGGACATTCGCTCACCGCGCTGACGGACGCGGAGGCGGACGCGGAGGCGGAGGAGCAGGCGGAGGAGCAGGCGGAGGCGGAGGAGCAGGGCCCGGCGGTGGCTCTCCAGTCGTACCGCGGCTGATGCCGGCCTCCCGGGCGACGCATCCGGCGGGTCACCGGTGGGCTGCGGACATGGGCGAATCGTACGGATGAACGGGTACGGTCGCATCGGATCCAGCGGGTCGGGACGTGGGCTGCGGCGAACAACGTGGAGATCGCCTACACCCCGACCAACAGCTCCTGGCTCAACCGCGTCAAGGCCCAGTTCACTGCCCTGCGCTACTTCGCCCTCGACGGCACCGACCACCCCAGCCACAAGGCCCAGGGCAGCATGATCCGCCGCTACACCATCTGGCGGAACAAGCCCGCCACCGACCACCGCCTACGCAAAGTCGTCACCAGGGCAAACGTTGCCTGATGCGGCACCAGGGTGTGTATTGGGTCGTGATCAATGGTTGCTTGCTGCGAGTTCCTTGATCCAGATCATGGAGGCGCGGAGATGCAGTCCGGCGAGGTAGCTCTCGGGGGTCTTGTCGTAGCGGGTGGCGATGCCGCGCCACGCCTTCAGTTTGTTGATCAGGCGCTCGACGGTGTTGCGGTCCTTGTAGAGCCCGGCGTCGTGGGTGAGGGGCCGGCCGCCCCGGCGGCCCTTCTTCTTCCGGTTGGCGGCCTGGTCCTTCTTCTCCGGGATGACCGCCTTGATGCCACGTCTACGCAGGTAGGCACGGTTGCCTCGGGAGGAGTACGCCTTGTCTGCGGCGACCGCGTCGGGCCGGGTGCGGGGACGGCCGACCGGGAGCCGGACCCGCACCTTGTCCAGCACGGGGATGAACTGCGGGCTGTCGGCGGCCTGTCCGACGGTCAGGGTCAGTACGAGCGGTCGGCACTTGCGGTCGGCCGCGACGTGGACCTTGCTGGTCTGACCGCCTCGCGAGCGCCCGAGCAGGGCCGCTTTCAGGCGGAGCTTGTGGCGCCGTCGGACGCGTCGGCGTTCGGCCCCCTCAGCTTCGACGTCGGCGTCCCGCCCGACTTGTTCCTCGCCGCAGCCCCCTTTGGCCGGGCCTCCCACTCCTCCCCGGCGGCCTTCTCCAGGGCATCCAGCGTTCCCGGATCGAGGTGCATCCCGGCGGCGTCATGGTGGGCCCGAGCAGTGGTGGAATCCACGCTGACCAGCGAAAGATCCACCCCACCCCACCCCACCCCACCCCACCCCGCTCCGCGGCCTTGGCGATCAGCCCCTCCAGCAAGGCTTCGAGGACGCCGACGTCCCGCCACTGCCTGAACCGGTTGTGCACGGTGGACCAGGCGCCGAACTCCGCCGGCATCTCCCGCCGCTGCGCACCCGAACGGAACTTCCAGATCACGCCCTCGAACTGCTCGCGCAGCCCTGCGGGGTACGGCCCGTACTCACCGACGGGCAAGTACGGCCCCACGCACTCCCACTCCTCGTCGGTCAGCTGTCTCCGCGTCATGCACCCCTGATTACCGGATCCACCCCCGGAACGAGAGCAAATCCCGCAGATTGATCACGACCCAATACACGCCCTAGGACGGGGGCGGTCGTCGACGGCGGTGACGGCGCGGACACATCACCGTGGCGGGCGGCAGCGGCGGTGTGGGGAACTACCGCGGGTTGCTGATCCCCGCGACGGGCGGCGTGGGAGGGGACGGGGTCGGAGCAGCGAGCACCGTCACCGGAGGCGCGGACGACGACATCATCGAAGTGGCGGGCGGCGGCGGGCGCGCAGTCGGCGGCAGCGGCGCCGCCGGGACGGTGAGCGCGGGCCCCGGCAACGACCGGATCACCGCCACGACACGCACGCTCCAAGCCCTGCGCAAAGACGTCCTGCCGAAGCAGGCGGGAGCCGGTGTGGCGTCCTCCGGGCAGCTGGACGGCGGCGGTGGACGCGGCCACCCGGCGTCTTCGCCGCCACTCGGCGACTTCCCCACCGGCAAGACCCTGGGCTCCTGGCGGGCCGAGGACTCCACCATCCCCGAGCCCACCCAGAACTTCCTGATCACCCTGGAGTGGATCGGCCGCGCCGAGAACCTGTTGATCGCCGGCCCGTCGGGGACGGGCAAGAGCCACTTCACCGAAGGCTTGGCCCAGGCCGCGATCGAGTAAGACCTGCGGGTGTCCTGGTTCACCCTGGAGACGCTGAGCGCCGCGATCGGGAAGTCGAAGGTCGACGGGTCCACCGCACGGACCGTCGCCCGAATCTGTCGCGCGGACCTCATCGTCATCGACGACACCGGCCTGCTGCCCGTCGGGGAAGACGCCGCCGAGGCGTTCTACCGGATCATCGACGCCGCCTACGAGCGCCGGTCCATCGCCGTGACCAGCAACATTCACCCCTCGGGCTTCGACACGATCATGCCCAAGACCCTCGCGGGCGCGAGCGCCGACCGCCTCATGCCCCACGCTCACCTCGTGACCACCACCGGCGACTCACACCGCCTCGCCGAGACCCTCGCCGGGACCCTCGCCGGGAAGGGAGTCATCCCCTTGAACTGACCCTCACCCCAGGAATACCTTCCTCCGACCAGTGATCTTGACCGTTTGCCAGGCTAGCTTGGCCAGTCGGAGGAGCTGGCAGGTCAGGTGCGGACGTCCCTGCCATCCTCGTCACGGCTCAGCCGAAGTCACTCGGCCGATCGCGGCGAAGCTCCGCTCGACGCTCCTCGACGAAATCCATCGCTTCGTGGATCGTGCAGCCTGACGCGTCCCGGAACGCCTTGATCGCACGGATGATCCGGCCGCCCAGGATCTCGCGGTCCACGCTCTCTGGCGGATTTTCCATGGGCCGACCGTACCAATTTGGCGTTTCGATCGCGTCGGTCAAGATCACCTGGCAATCGGTCAAGATCACGTGTCAGAGGACAACTGGCCACACTCCTGGGTTTCTGATGGCCACCAGCCTGGACACCCAACGGCCACCCACCTGGGCATCTCAATGGCCGTTGACACAGCCATCTCGGTCGGACAGCTCTTTCCCAATCGACGCACCCTGACCTTCGAACGCGTGTGGGGCAGCGCTCAACCCGCGCAAGACGCTGAGGCTGAAGAGACTCCGGCGACTGACGACCCAGTCGCTCTGCCGGGCCGGCGGACGGGTGGCCGAGGTCAGTTCGGCCGGGCGGCCAGAAAGCCCTCCGGCCGCCGGCGGTGTGCCGTTCGGCTGTACAGCGGTGGCGGCTGTGGCACGGGCTGCTGAAACTGACCTCATGATCACCACCACAGAGAACGCCGCGCCGCGCCGCCGTCACGGACGCCTGTTGGCTCTGCCCCTGGCGGGCGGTCTGCTCCTCGCGGCAGCTCCCGTCGCCCACCCGGCCCCCCTCTCGCCCGGACCGTTCTTCACCGCGCGTCAGGGAGTGCGGCCGGCCGGCCAGCAGGCGTTCACTACGCCGGGCGACTACAGATTCTCCCTGCCCTCGGGGGTGACCGAGATCACCGTCTATGCCTGGAGCGCGGGCGGTGGCGGAGGAGGGAGTGGTGGCGGCGGGGGAGGTGGCGGAGGAGGCGGCGGCGGCGAGCGCGCGAACGTCCAGCCCGTAGGCGGCGGAGGAGGAGGCGGCGGGGCCGGAGGCAGCGGGTCCGGCGGGGGTGCGGGCGGCAGCAGCGGCTCCTACCAGGCATGCACCGTTCCCGTCTCGGCCATCCTGGACGAGGAGTTGGCCGTGGTGGTCGGCGCGGGCGGCCAGGGCGGCACAGCGGGCAGCGGCGGAGCCGGCGGCGATGGCGGAGCGGCCACCGAGAACGGCAGTGCGGGCAGTGCGGGTGAGTCCGGCGGTACCGGGGCTGGCGGCACCAACGGCGAAGCCAGCGGCCTGTTCGTGGATTCCGGCGGCGTTGGCCTGTTCGGTGTCGCCGTAGCGGCCGGCGGCACCGGGGGCCGCGGCAGTGTGGGCGGGCCCCGCGGCGGAGGCGGGGCCGGCGGCACCACCGGTACGTCCACTCCCGGCGGCGGCACTCCCGGCCGTGGCGGTGCCGGAGGCCTGGCCCGGCCGGGAGGCGCCGGAGGCGAGCCCGGATCCGCCACGCGCGGTCTCTGTTTCGCCAGCATCACCACAGCCGCCACTCCCGGTGCCGCGGGTACCGCCGGTGGCCCAGGCTCCGCCGGCAGCACGGGCTTCGACGGGGATAACGGCGGAACCGGACGCGGCGGTAACGGCGGAGCGGGCGGTCTCGGCGGGTCGTTCGGCGGCTCCGGCGGTACCGGGGCGCCTACTCTCCCGACCACCCCCGCACCGCCCCCGGGCACCGGAGCCGGGGGCTCCGGCGGACTCGGCGCGGGCAGCCGCACGGGCGGCTACGGAGGAAACGGGGACACCACCATGGACGACAACACCCCCGGAGTCCCAGGAAATCCAGGCGCCGCCGGCACCGCCGGCACCGCCGGCACCTCGGGCTACGTCCTCATCACCTGGTAGCCGAGCCACCCGGCAGCCCGCGAGCAAGGACACCTTGCAGGCGCAGTTCACCGGCTGGCTGGACGAGCTGGGATGGTGTTCTGTGGAGTGGTGTAGGCGATCACGGCTGAGGCGTACGCCTCAGCTGGGCTCTGCTCCCTGCCCGCGGAGCGGGCCACCATGCAACTCTCCCAGGTGCGATGTGCCGGTTCTGCGCCAGTGGGGTGGTGTCAGTGGCGACTTGTCGGGTTGGCGGGTTGGCGGTGGTGTGGGAGGGAGGGGTGGGGTGTCACTGACATGTGGGTGGTGTCGGGCCTGGCTGTCACTTTCATGGGCTGGCGTGTTCCCGGGTGTCTCACTGTCAGGGGAGCGGCGCTTCTGATCCGTGTGGGCCGACCGGGACGAGTGCAGGTTTCCGTCGTTGCCGCGCCGGAACGTGAACCCGTCACTGAGGTTGAACTCGTGATGTCGTGCCGTTGCTCAAGTGGGTCTTACGGTCAGGCCGGTCTCGGCGAGGCAGCCGCCTATGAGGTCGCTGCGGTACTGGATGTGTCGTAGGCCGCGGCGGATGAGGTGTTCGGGGGTGCTGAAGGCGACATTGGAGAGCCAGCCGCGTCGCAGGAGGGACCAGATCCCTTCGAGTAGATGGTCAGTCAGTCCCGGGCTTCGGCGAAGTTCACAGGTCGGCGGCCTTGTGAACGTTGAATTCGATCATGCGTACCAGTTTCTGGTCGAGGCAGGTGATCAGGCCGACGATCAGCTCGTGTTCCTCTTCGAGTCGTTGCAGGATGGGTGACAGGTCCCGGTCAGCGGTGCGAAGCTTCCGGAACATCGCCTCGTCCTCAAGGAGGTGATGGGTGGCGAGCAGTCGGCAGCAGGTCGCGCAGAAGGCACCGAGTGACCAGTAGTTCTGGCGCATCGCCATCCGGTTGAGGAGGGAGCGGGCGGGGCCGGGATAGCCGTGGCCGGCTCTCCCGGTCGACCGTCCCGCACCGGCCCCCCTTGCCGCCAGCGCGCGCCGCACTGCTCGTAGTGGTAACCGCTTCCCCGTAGGCCATGACTCTCCTTCTTCGTGGCGTGGTCCGGCCGTACGGCCGTCCCCACCTGATAACCCGCCCACCCCAGTACCGGGGCAACAACCGGCCCGCCATGGAAGGACCCACAGTTCCGAGACGGGTGGGACAGGTGGGACGAGATCTCTCCCGAACGCGGGGACTTCCCCCGGCCCAGCAACGAGGACCAGGAGCACGCGCTGCTCCTACCCCTTCGTGGCTCCGGCCGCCTCCACCGGCACAAGACCGGAGACGGGCGTGGAGGCGGGTGTGGGACCGGAGACGGGCTCGGGCACGGGGATGGGGGTGCCGACCGGCCACGTCAGCCGCACGTGCCAGGGCCCTGCGTCCAGCTGATCTCGGGCATCGGCCCGACCGACCACGAACGGGGTTTCGCCCGCCAGCTCGACACGTTCCAGAGGCGTCGGCACGGACCCGGGCCGGGGGCCGGGCCGCTGCCGCTGGACAGGCCGAGCGCACAGAGCGCGGTTCGCCCCGGACCCCGGCCCCACTGTGGCGGGGCCGGGGTAGCTGCCAGGGCGCCGGCCCGGGTGGCTACCAGGTGACGATGATGTACCCGTCGCCGGCCTTGGACCCGCCGCCTCCGGCGGCACCGCCGGAGCCGGGGCTCCCGTCGGTCTCGTTGCCGGCGCTGTCCTCGCCGAGGCCGCCGTTGCCTCCGGTCCCTCCGTTTCCGCCGGTGGCGCCGCTTCCGCCGGCCGCGGTTCCGGGGGGCAGGGCTGCGCTGACGGCGGCGGGGATGGAACCCAGGGGGCTGGCGCCACCGGAGCCACCGGAGCCCGCTGCCCCGCCGGAGCCGCCCCTGGCGGTATTGCCGACGTTGTTGGCCGTGCCGCCCGCTCCGGCAGCGCCCGCCCCGCCTGCGGTGCCGACGGTGCCCGCGGTACCTGCGTTGCTCAGGACGGTAGCGGGAACGGGTTCGTCGTAGTCCACATTGCAGGTGCCCGAGACCGCCGCGCCGCCGGAGCCGGGGCTCCCCAGCCCGCCCGGCTCGCCGGCGCCCCCGCCCGAACCGCCGGATCCACCGACCTTGCCGTTCTCCCCGCCCCCACCGGCTCCCCCGCCCCCACCGCCGCCGCCACCGGACCCCTGGTTCCCCTCCGCGGCCCTGATCTGGGTACTGTCGCCGTCGCTGAAGGCCGTGCTCACCGACGGGTTCTGATACGCGGTCCCGCCGTTGCCGCCGCCACCGCCCGCGCGCCCGGCTTGACCGCTGACGAGCAGGCTGCCTTCGGCGCCGCCGCTCCCACCGCCGCCTGCCGGTCCGCCGACCGCCCCGGCCGGGTTGGCGGCGATGCCGACCTTGATCGCGAATTTCTCGCCCGCCGTGGCGGGGACGGTGCACACGACCAGAGTGCCGCTGGCCCCACCTCCGCCGCCCGAGCCCCCGCTGCCGCCCGCCCCGGCCCCGCCGCTGCCGCCGTACTTCGGCGAGGTCGACGCCGCCGTCTTCTCTCCGCCACCGCCACCCCCGCCACCGCCCCCACCACCGGCGCCCCCGCCACCGGCACCACCCGGACCCCACACATAGAACGTCAGCCGTGTCACGCCTTCCGGCACCGTGAAGACTTCGTAGTACGGACCGGGCGCGAAGCCCATCTGGCCGCTCGGCGCAGCCGCCGGCATCACCGGGGAACGGACGGCTCCCAGAGCCGGTGCCGCCCCCGCACAGGCGGTCCCGACGACCGCCATCACCACAGCACACGCCAGCCGCTTGCGACGGCCCGGCGGAACACTCGAAGAGGTACGCATGCACACAGATAGTCACCTGGAGTACCGGCCCGCAACCCCGCCTGCGCCACCCGGCCCACGGAGCGCACCGTCCAACGCGGTCAGACCCGCAGGCACGGCCCACCTCACCATCCCCACCGCGCCCGACCCGCCATGGCGCTCTCAGTTCTCCGCTTCTGGCACACATTCCGTGAGCGATCTTGAGCGTGGGGTCGGGTGCCCTGCGGCACCTGATGCACTGGTCGCCTGACCCGAGCCGTCGGCAGCAGTGCTCACGAAATGCGTGCCAGAAGCGGAGAACTGGAGACACTGTGGCCGCCTTTGCCCTGTCCGGGGTGGGTCAGGGGAAGCCAGGACTGGTCGTGGTGGCAAGCCGTGCTCCGGCGGCGGCCCGCACCTCGGGGATCTCCATCGGGTCCTCGCGCAGCACGGCAGTTCGTTCCATGGTCTGCGGTTGGGGGGTGCTGAGGCGATGCCCAGCAGCCGTGTCCGCTCCTGGCAGTCCCAGAGCGACTCGGTGTACACATCGTCCAGTCCGCTCGGGTCGATCGACCGCCCGCCCGCCGGAGCTGAGGCAGTGAGCGGCGGCCGTCCAAGGTTCCGAGTGAGGGCACGAGCGGGATCAGCCCTGCGGACGGCTCCCGGCCGGCCAGCACGCGCAACGTGTCGACCTTCGTGTTGAACTCCGTGTCGGCAGCGGCCAGCAGGGCGAGCAGCGCCCCGTCGCCGAGCCCGTTCAGGAACGGCCCCGGGGCGAACCGGGGAGCCAGCACCTCGATCCCGAACCGGGCGCACGGCTCGGGAGACCACCGAGGTTCCTCCTCCGCACCGATCCGGGCAACGCGCGACGTCGCCCAGGTCCTCCCACCACTGGGCCGGCCAGCAATCCGCGACCGACTCGGGATCTGGGCCTGTCGCCGCCCCCGGTTGTCGGCCAGCTGGCGGGCGACGAGGAGTAGTGCTCGCGGGCCGCGGACGTACTGGAGCGGCTCGCCCTCGCTGGTTCGGACGAGGTCCGGGAGGGGCTCCGGGCCTACATCCGGGAGGGCGAGTACTCGGTCCGCGTACTGCGGATCAGCCGCGCCTGGCAGAGGAAACGGGTGTCGCACTGGTTGTCCCATGTCCAGTCCCGCCGAATCCCGTCGTACACGTACGCGGCAGTGGTCCGCGGGGGAACGTCGTGCCCGCTCCGCACCCAGCCCCCCGGCCGCGTTGCAGCAGCCCTTCCAGGGTGTCGTGGCGGGCGTAGAACAGGGTCCGGGACGTCTCGTCGTCCGTGCCACCGGTCAGCGACCTGGACGGCCTGGGGCGCCCCGGCGGTGGTGTCTTCGGCGAAGAACGGGGCCCGGTCCCGGCATACGACCTCGATTCCAGGCCGCTGGGACAACCACGCGGCCAGGCTCGGTGCCTCCCGGTCAGGCAGCAGGTCGACCGGGCGGCGGGTCTCGACGTCCACGAGGACGGTGCCGTAGTGGCGGCCCTTGCGGGTGGCGTACTCATCGACGCCGACCACTCTCGGCGCCGGTACTTCTGGCTCGAACAACGCGTCGACCAGCCGTAAGACCGTGCTGCGACCGACCTGTACCCCCGAGGATGCCGGTCAGGCGAGCACCAGCCCGGCCCGCGAGGGCGAGACCTACCGCGGCCGGCGTCGGCCGCAGCCGTTCGGTCCGCTGACCGTGTCGACGCGTCAACCCGGCCATCTGCTCCACGAAGGTCCGCCGCCCGCACGTAGCGTCCTGGCAGGTGAACCGGTGGACCCTCAACCGCAGTACGACACTTCGCCCGGCGCTGGCCACATCAGCAGGGAACCGTAGGCAGGAACCATGAACACGGCTCGACCACGTCTCACACCCCGGGCACACGGCGCCCGCTGCAGTGCTGCAGACGTCAACACGCACTATCGCCATGTTCACGTCCACCGACAGCACCACGACGTCGCCGACGGAGGGCAGCAGCAGCTCCTTCACCCGGAGCGCAAGTTCTTCCACAGCCCCGAACTGTCAGCCGCACCGCACAGGACACCGCTCATTTTCAGGCAACTTCCGGAGCCACCCAATCACCTCCACCCGTCACTCACAGTGCTCGGATCACAGAACCTGAGCCAGAGCCGCAACCCGTGAACAAAGCCACGGCGACGTCGGCGATCACCTCCGGGATACTGGTCGCCTGTGGATGAGGTCAAAGTCGTTGTCGCCCATTCCGAGCGCGCGACCCTGCGCGTCGGCGACGTGTTCCTGAAGGTGGACGCCGATCAGGCGCGCATCGATGTCGAGGTCGAGGCAATGTCCCTCGCGCCGGTCCCGACCCCGGAGGTCCTGTGGCGCAAGCCGCCCGTGCTCGCGATCGCCGCGCTCCCGGGGACGGCGCTCGGGCGCCTCGGCGGGCCGTCGACCGGCTCGTCGGCGGCGTGGGCCGCGGCGGGCGCCGCCATCCGGAAGCTGCACGGCGCGCCGCTGCCGCCCCGGCCCGGCCGGGCCGGCCGGAGCATCGTCGCGCTGGCGGCGGAACTCGACGACGAGTGCGAGTTGCTCGTGACGAACGGCCTCCTGCCCGCCGACCTGGTCACCCACAATCGCCAGGTCGCCGAGGCCGCGCTCCGGCCGTGGACTCCGGCGTTCACGCACGGCGACCTGCAGGTCGCGCACGTCTTCGTCGACGGCGACGAGGTCACGGGCATCATCGACTGGTCCGAGGCGGGCCAGGGTGATGCCCTGTACGACCTCGCCACCTTCACGCTCGGACACGAGGAGCGCCTCGACGACGTCGTCGCCGGCTATGGCACCGACATCGACCTCGACGTGATCCACGCTTGGTGGTCGTTGCGAAGCCTGCTGGCGGTTCGCTGGCTGATCGAGCACGGCTTCGACCCCTTCGCACCGGGCTGCGAGGTCGACGTGCTGAGATCCCGGGTGTGAGGCCGCGCGGGCCCGATGCTACGCATGCGTTCCGACGCGTCGAGCAGGCCATCGGAGAGTCTCGCGCGGCCGAACGGGAACTTCTCGACAGAAGGCACACACTTCTTCTCGCCAGTTGTCCGAACACTGCGCACAGGCCGGTCTCTACCCCAAGCGGTTCACCGTTCCGCGGATCGGCATCTCGGAGGGAGCCACCCCCCGGCAGTGAAGCAAGAGTCAGCACCAGCAGAGCCAGGCAGACACCTGAGAGAGCGTCAGTTCCGGCTGTCAGACGACAAGGCGTACGCCGTCCCACGCGATTCAGGCTCCTCGCAATCGAACATCGAGGTGACGCTCCGCGACGAATCCCCAGGATCTGTGCCAGAACCGAGAAGGGGTGTCGCCCAAGTAGCTGCGGCAGCCCACCGGGGTGCCGCGGTGCCAGGAGTGGTGCGCGCGGGTGAACTGACTAGCGGTGGAAGGTCGTGACTGCTTCGAGCGCAGCCCGCCCGGTCGTGACGTGGTTGACCGGTGCCGCTTCGTCGGCGTGGCCGAAGGAGACGCCGACGAGCAGTTGCCCTTCGCTGACTGCGAGTTCGGTGCGGACCGTGTCGGCATAGAAGCTCAGCAGCCCCTGCGGACAACTCGCCACGCCGTAGGCGGTCATCGCCAGGAGCAGGGTCTGCATGTAGGCACCGACGTCAGCAGCCAGCCGGGGCCCGCCGTCCCCGGTGACGAACAGGAACGCAGCGTGCGGCGCGCCGTAGAAGCGCAGGCTCTCCGCGTCGTAAGCCGCCCGCGCCTTGTGATCGTCAGCACCGATGCCCAGCGCTTCGTACAGCTGGGCACCGAACGCTGCCCGGCGTGCCTGGAGCACCGGTGAGTACATGTCCTCGGGATACGGGAAATCGGCCGAGATGCGCTTCTCGGCGTGGGCCGCCCGCAAGGCGCCGGCCAGACGTTCGCGGGCGGCACCGCTCACTACCTCCACCTGCCAGGGCTGTCCGTTGGAGTTGGATGGCGCGGCGCCGGCCAGCGAGAAGATCGCACGCATCGTGTCCTCGGGGACGGCTTCCGGGCGGAACGCACGGGTCGCGTGACGGCCACGTATCAGCTTCTCCGCGCAGTCACTCAGCTCGGCGGGGGCCAACAGGCTCATGGGGCACTCCTCGACAGCAATCAATGTAAACGCACCTGTTTACATTGCGCGACCGTAGCAGGTGTCATCTCTCGAAGTAAACGCAGCCGTATACTTGATGTATGAGTGCGACGACTACGGAATCTCGGGGGCGGGGGCGTGGCGGACGGGAGCGCATCCTGGCCGCCGCCGCCCAGCTGTTCGCGACCCACGGCATCAACGCGACCGGTATGGAGCAGGTCGCGGAGGCGGCACCCGTGTCCAAGCGCACGCTCTACGCGCATTTCCGGACCAAGAGCGACCTGGTGATCGCCCACCTCCAGGACCTCACCTCGTCGGGGGCCACTCTGGAAGGCGTGCTGACCCGCGAGGACATCCCCCCGCTGGAGCGGATCCTCGGGCTGTTCGAGCCCATGCCGGACACAACACCGGTACGAGGATGCCCCTTCATCGACGCCGCGGCGGAGTTCCCCGATCCCCAGAGCGCGGTCCACTCCTACGCCCGTGAACAGAAAATGCAGATGGTACGGCTGGTCACCACACTGGTGACGGAACTGGGCTGCCGCGAACCCGCCGCACTCGCCGAACAACTGGTCACCCTCGCGGACGGGGCGGCCAGCCGTGCCATGGTGCTCGGCGAAGCGGACTACGGCCGACACGCACGGACGGCAGCAAAGACCCTCCTCGCGCACGCCCTGCCGAACACGGCCTGACCCGCCTGTCGGCCGCCGCGGACCGGCTCACGGAAGCCGCCTGGATCACCAGGCCGGCACCAGGTGCACGTCGGCCGCGATCGGGGCACATCGGCTTCCTCGCGGTGCAATGCGTCGTGCATCGCGCCATGCCCGCGCCGGGTGGGTTCAGGCGGGGGTGCGGACCGGGCCGGTGGCAAGGGCGTTGCGGATCTCGGTGGCCTGGCGGTCGATGGTCTGTGGGCCGTTTCCGGTGATCAGGCGCAGGCCGGGGTGGTGGGCCAGTTTGACGGCGCTGGGGTTGAGGCTGCCTGCGATCTTGAAACCGGCCTCTTTGAGCGCGTCGTCGACGAAGTAGGTGAGGGTGGTCTTCTCGCCGGGGACGGCGACGTATCCGGCCTTGAGGGCGATCTTCTCCCCGTTCTTGGTCGCCACGGTGATGCCGGTGCCGTGGAAGGGGTTGTCGCGGTCGGCCAGGCGGTAGGGGCGGTTCTCGGCGTCGATGCGTTGCGAGGTGGAGGTCAGGGCGACCGGAGCGTGGCAGATGAGGGAGGTGACGGCGCCGTTCTCGCGGGCGAGGTGGAGGGTTTCGCCGATCCAGGGATCGTCGCGGAAATCGACCATGGGGGCGTGGCCGCCCGGCAGGTGGACGAAGTCGAGGCCGGCGAAGTCGAAGGCGTCGCCGGGGTCGCGGTGGCGGCGTACGAGGTCCTGGACGGAGTGGTACGCCTTGGCGGGGAGCGTTTCCATGCGCTTGACCAGTTCGGGACGGAAGGCGGCTGCTTCCGGGTCGGTCCTGGGCAGGATCTCGGAGACCGGGAGCCGTCCCAGGTGGCGTTCCAGCAGCTGGAGTTCCTGCTCGCGGCGCTCCACCAGGTCCGCGTGGCGGCGGCGGAAGGCATCGACGGTGAAGTGTCTGCGACGCTGCTCCAGGCCGGTGCCCACCATGGCGGTGCCGAGCTTCTCGATGGCGTGGAAGGCCAGGCCCATGCCGTTGATGTCGAGCTGGGGGGTGTTGCCGTCGGGGGTGGCGAGGGTGAACTCGTGGGTGTCCTCGAACTCCTTGAGGACCTGGGCGAGCTCGACCAGGAAGAAGCCGGTCGAGACCGAGGGGACGCTCACCGGGGAGGCGAGTGGCAGCTGCCGGGCCGAGGAGATCAGGATCAGCGCGCGGCGCTTGGGGGTGGTGGCCATGATGATGTGTTCCTTCGCTCTCTTGTGCGGTGTCCCGGCAGGCGGCAGGCGGTGCGGGTGGTCGGGGGCGGTGCGGTGTGATCAGAAGCCGCGTGCCGGTTCAGAAGGGGTAGGTGACGCCGGTCAGCTGCTCGGAGGTGCGCCACAGCCGTTCCTGTGCGGCGCGGTCGTGCGAGCGCGGGCTGGAGTCGGTGAGCGTGGGGTGGCCGGTCATGCCCGCGCGGCCGTCGGGCCCGTAGAACGCGCCGGCGGGCGCGTGGGGGTCGGTGGCGGCGCGCAGGGTGGGCAGCGCGCCCATGGCCGCGGGCTGCACCATCAGCCCGGTGGCGCTCAGGACGCGGGCGGCCAGCCGGAGTGGCACGGGTGCCTCGCGGGCCAGTTCGGTGTTCGCCCCGCCGGGGTGGGCCGCCGTCGAGAGGGTGCCGTGACCGGCGCCGGTCAGGCGGCGCTGGAGTTCGTAGGTGAACATCAGGTTCGCGAGTTTGGACTGCCGGTAGGCGGGCCACTGGCGGTAGCGGCGCTCGGACTGCAGATCGTCGAAATCGATCCGGCCCCGGCGGTGCGCGGCGCTGGAGACCGTCACGACCCGGGCGCCGGGCGTCCGGGTGATCCGGTCGGCGAGCAGGCCGGTCAGGGCGAAGTGGCCGAGGTGGTTGACAGCCAGGTTCTGTTCGAAGCCGTCGGCCGAGGTCCGGTAGGGGATGAACATCACGCCCGCGTTGTTGATCAGCAGATCGAGCCGGTCGTACCGCTCGCGCAGCTCGGCGGCGGCCTCGCGCACCGAGGCCAGCGACGACAGGTCCAGACGCACCGTGTCCACCCGCGCCCCGGGTGCCAGGTCGGTGATGCGCCGCGCCGCGGCGTCGGCCTTGGCGAGGTCCCGGCAGGCCAGAACGGTGAGTGCGCCGTGCCGGGCCAGGACCTGCGCGGTCTCCAGGCCCAGGCCGGTGTTGCCGCCGGTGACCACGGCGACCCTGCCGTGCTGGTCCGGCACGGCGTCCGCCGTCCAGCGTCCGGTCGTCATGGTCTTGCTCATGGTCGGGTCCTCCGTGGCCGCTAAACTAAAGATGAACTGTGGTTCACCATTTATCATGAACCTCAGTTCATCTTTTTGCAAGCGCACGCCTGACCACCCCGGAGCACTTCATGACCTCGCCCCGACGTCCCCGCGCTGACGCGGTCCGCAACCGGAAGAAGATCCTCGAAGCCGCCCGCGAGCTGATCGACGCACACGGTCCCGGCATCGGCATGGACGAGATCGCCGCCGCCGCCGGAGTAGCGGTGGGCACCCTGTACCGGCACTTCCCCGCCAAGACCGACCTCGTGGCCGCCGTCGTCGCCGACTGGCTGAACCGCGTGGCCGACGACGCCGAGGCCGCCGCGGCACGCACCGCCGCCGGGTCCCGCGCACTGGACGAGATCGCCGCCTTCCTCGGCCGCCTCCTGGAAACCGTCGCCGGCGACCTGGCCGTGAAAGCCGCCGCCCGCGCCATCGGCGCGGACACCAGCACCGACGCCGACACCGCCATCAAGCGCACCGCCACCGCACTGACCGCACTCGTCCGGGCCGGACAGGCCGAAGGAGACGTACACCCGGACGTCACACTCGCCGACTTCCGCCTGCTCCTGGACAACGCCCCCACCGACCGGACACCCCAGGCCGGCGCCCGCTGGCTCACCCTCGTCCTGCCCGGCCTCACCACCCACGGCCGCCCCTGACCGCGGCCACGCCCCCACCACCCCACGAAAGACGCCCCCGCACCGCGCTACCGGCCGGAACCACCAGCCCGGCCGGCACACGCCTCCGCACCCGCGGCGCCATCACCACACCGCCACACCGCCAACACCCATAACCGGACCCTTCGACACAGAAGTCCGGAATCGACAGACGGAACGTGGCTCCCGAGGAAGACAGAGCACGTGGCCGAGGAGCGCGAGTCCACCACCGGCCCACCGCTGTCCAGACCCTGAACTGCTGATGCGCTCCCGGACGGGCGAGATTCAGCGCAGGAGCCGGAGAGGGCGGTGCTCAGGGCAGAACCCCAGAAGCTTCCCGGTGATGTGTATCCGGGAGGGGTCTGGGGTTGTGTGCTTCTACGCGGCGAAGCCGACGTTGGTGACGTACTCGTAGCTGCCCCAGTCCGAGCCGAGATCGCCGATCACGTCACCCCAGGCGGCTTCCAGGCCGGTGTGGTCGCCAGCCGCCCACGCTCCGACGAGCCGGTCCCAGCGGCGGACGTTCAACTCCCGGTGCGGCAGGACGCGTTTGTGGCGCTGGGGGACCTGGGACTGGTCGAGCGGGTGGACCTCGATACGGGTACCACGGCCGTCACGGTTGAGGCGTTTGAGGAGATGCGCTGCCACGTTCCGCCTGCGCACGGCCCGGTAGGCGCGTCCGATCTTCTCCAGGCTCGCCCGGGAGGGCTGCTGCTTGCCCTCGCGCCAGGCTTTGAGGATACGGTCGGTGACCGTGAGACCGGCGGCCTTCGCCGCCTGGCGGGCGTGGCCGGCCCTGGTGAGGTAGTTCAGGCGAGCCGTCCAGCCGCGCTGGGAAGTGACGGGGATGGCGATGCCTCCGGCGAGCTTGTCGAGCTGGTCGGCGACCGCGTCACCGCCCTTGATGCCGCAGGCTCCGAACAGGCCGAAGTCGATGTTCTTCCCGGGCGAAGGGGTCTGCCGCACGATCGGGTGACATCTGATCTGGCCTGCCCTGTGGGGTGGGTGGGAAGGATGTCGCTGTGCCCAAGCCTTATCCGGAAGAGTTCCGCCAGGACGTCGTGCGGGTCGCGAGGAACCGCGGCCCGGGCGTGACGGTCGAGCAGGTGGCCGCCGACTTCGGAGCCCACGCGATGACGCTGTTGGAAGTGGATGCGCCGGGCGGACATCGACGACGGGACCAAGCCCGGAACCTCCAGCCAGGAGAGCGCGGAGCTGCGCGAAGCGCGTCGGCGCATCAAGCTGCTGGAGCAGGAGAACGAGGTCCTGCGCCGGGCCGCAGCCTACCTGTCCCAGGCGAACCTCCCGGGAAAAGGATCTATCCGCTCGTGAAAGAGCTGCCACGGACGGCATTCCCGTGACGGTCACGTGCCGGGTCCTCAAGCTCGCCAGAGTGCCCTACTACCGGTGGCTGGAGCGGCCGGTGACCGATGCCGAGGCCGAGCGGGCCGCTCGCGCGAACGCGTTGTTCGACGCCCACCGGGAGGACCCGGAGTTCGGCTACCGTTTCCTGGCCGACGAGGCCCGCAGCGCGGGATCCGCCATGGCCGACCGGACCGCGTGGCGGATCTGCCGGGACAACCGCTGGTGGAGCGTGTTCGGCAAGAAGCGTGGCAGGAACAAGAAGGCCGGCCCACCGGTGCACGACGATCTTGTTCGCCGCGACTTCACCGCGACCGGCCCGAACCGGCTGTGGCTCACCGACATCACCGAACACACCACCGGCGAGGGGAAGCTGTATCTCTGCGCGATCAAGGACGCCTTCAGCAAGCGGATCGTGGGCCACTCCATCGACACGCGCATGAAGTCCCGCCTGGCCGTCACCGCCCTGGACAACGCCGTGGACAACGCCGTGGACAACGCCGTGGCCCGGCGCGAGCACGTCGCCGGATGCATCCTGCACAGCGACCGCGGATCGCAGTTCCGGTCCCGGAAATTCGTCCGGGCGCTCGACCGGCACCGGATGGCCGGATCGACAGGAAGAGCCGGGGCTGCCGGTGACAACACGGCCATGGAGTCCTTCTTCAGCCTGCTGCAGAAGAACGTCCTCGACCGCCGGACGTGGGCCACCCGCCAGGAACTGCGGATCGCGATCGTCACCTGGATCGAGAGGACCTACCACCGCCGCCGCAGGCAAGCCTCGCTCGGCAGGCTGACCCCCATCGAATTCGAGACCGTCATGACGACACCGGCCCTTCAGGCCGCGTGACCGAACCTGTCACCCGAACCTGCATCTGACCCAACCGCCGCAGGCAGCGCGCCGCGTGAACCTTCGCCGAAGCGGTGGCCCGCTGTCACGTCGGGCTCGGATGTCCTCTGCCACATGAGCTTGACCGTGTGAGATGCGGGCTCAGCAGTACGTCTCGATGAAGAGGAGAACGCGGCCGTCGTCCGCGGTGAACTCGTACGCCTCATGGACCGGCAGGTCGGCGGCGCCGGACCGGGCCCGCGCTTCAAGCCAGGCCGCCGGGCGTTCAGCGTCCGCAAGGAAACGGGGAAGCCACCACTCGGCCTGGTCGTCGTAGTACTCGCCCATCGACATCACGTCGGCGTCGGCTGCGAGCCGCTTGGCCCGGCGAGGGTCCAGAGGCCCCCGGGCGAGTCGCCAGTAGCAGCCGTCGGCGTCAGTGAAGCCGCGGGCCGTCACCGGCGGGAGGACGTACCGGCCACCCGATTCCTCCACCGGTGGTGGCATAGCCGCCACCATCTCGGCGAGGGTCACGGCGCGCTCTCGTTTCTTCGACACCCGCACAGGATGCCAGGACCGATCCCACCAGTCGGCGGTCAAGGCCGCTTGGCAAACAGCCAAGATCGACCGGCAGAGGACAGCAGTCGCTGGTCTCCACGGCCGGCCCGTGGGACCAACGGCGGCGCGGTCGCGTCACCGCTTCGAGTGGCGCGTTCTTCGCCGGTCCTGGGTGCCTTGCCCGGAAGCGCGCCTCCCCGTGGTCTGCGTCGGCCATACCGGAGCGGAGCCGATCACCTTGTCCGCCGTTGCAGAAAGCCCACTGCCTCATGACCGACGCCGCGAACACCCCTTCCACCACCCGTACCGCCCGTGTAATCACGATCGTCGCCGTCGTCGCCGTCGTCACCGGCGTCGCCTTCACCGGCGTATGGACCTTCATCTCTGTCTCCCAGCTCATGGACTTCATCGACGACCGGGACATCACCGCCCCGCTGTTCCTGGCCATCGCGGTCGTTGCCGGTCCCGCCCTGTTCTGGGCCTTCATCGGTCTCGGCTTCGGCATGAGCGGGCTGGGCTGGGCTGCCGGGCTCGCCAGCACCGGCATCCTCGTCAGCCTCACCTACGGGTCCCTTGCCGCCGCTTCCGACGGCCACGGCTTCACCTACTGGCTGTTCCTCACCCTGATCGTCGCCTGCAACGTCGCCGCCTTCTGCGTGACTCCCTACGCCCTCGTCCGCGGCACCATCGGGCGCCGTTGACCCGCCGCGTACCCGTCGGCCCCCAGGACGGACGAAGTGGCCGGAAGCCCGGACCACCCCCGCCCGGCGCTGACACGCTCGACACCGTTATGGTCACCGAGTACCGACGGAGGACATGTTGAGCCAGCCGGAGCAGCCCTGGCAGCCGGGCCCGAACGATCTGCCCTTCACCACCCACCTGATCAACCCGCACGGCGACCGGCACCTCGGATTCAACGACGTGAGGGTGGTGATCCGGGCCTTGAGCTGCTCGGTGTCATCGGGGCCGCCGATGCCCGCCTCGCGCCAGACCTGCTCGCCGAGCACTTCGCCCAGCCGTGCTTCGAGGTGACGGACCTCGGCAGCGAGGCGGGCGGAGCAGGCGTTGGCGGCCGCGAGGTCGGCCTTGAGCGAGGCCCGGCTGACTCGCTGCCCGGTCTCACCCCGTGCGAGGCCGTATCACCCCGGCCGGGCATATACCGAGCAACCGCGAGCTGCTCTGCTCGTTGCGGGAGCATGACGACCTTCCCCGACCCGATCCCCAGGCGCCGTGTGCCGGCCGCTGTGCTGGCGTCCCCCGGCTATCACGCGGGCATCGACCACGCCACCCCCGGGGCCGGGCGCCCTGCGTGGGCGGGGCCGCCGGAGTCTGCGGACGGAGGTCGGTACGCGCGTCGCGCCCCGGGCACATCGCGGCGGCGGCCCGGATCTCGGTGGAGACGAACTGTGCCGTGACCCGGCCGCTGGTCCCCTCGTAGAAGCGGGCGGTGACCCCCCAGCGGCTGAGCTGGCCCCGGGCGGAGGCGGGCTTGACGCCGAGGCGGGCGGCGTGGTCGACGAGATATGCGCGGTAGCCCCGGTCCACCACCCGCGTGAGCGAGGATGGACAGTCGGCTGGCAACGCCACTGCACGGCCCTGCGCACCGTCCTGGACGCCGGGACCGCCCTGGATGTCGGTGGCCAGTTCAGATTCCCCACTGGCGGCCACCTGCCGGGGAGATATCTGGCCGCGAATGTCGCGGTGCGTGACGGGTGGCCGAGCTACCCAATGCCATCAGCGCCGCCGGCATAGGTATCCGGCCCGCTGCCGTCAACCGCCCTCTGACACCGTGGGGGAAGCCCGCGAGGCGTAACCATCCGTACAGGGGTGAGCCCTCCGGTGTCCCCCTGACCTCCCCGGAAGTCGTCATCCCCCATGGAGCCGTTGTCGGCGAGGTGAAGATCGATCACTTCTCCGGCAGCCTCGCGACATCGGACACCGGTCCGATGTGGCCGAGCTTGTCGGGGTTGGACACGGAGCGGATCGCCCGGATCACGCCGTCAGCGGTGTCGAGTTCGACCACGCTGACCACACGCCCTTCGGCGTCATGCATCACGGCTCCCGGCCGGCCGTTGACCCAGGCGGGCCGGGAGGAGATGCCGAGCATCCGGACCCGGCGGAACCCGCCGACGAGCAGCTGTGCGACGCGGCGCGGGTCGGTCAGCGCCATCCTGATCGCCCGTGCCTTGCCGCCGCCGTCCCCGTGGAACACCACGTCGGGTGCGAGCATGTTGAGCAGCGCGTCCATGTCGCCGCCCCCGCATGCCTCGAAGAACCTGCGGGCGAGCTCCTCGCCCTCCGCCCGCCGCGCCGGGGGCGGCACGGTGCCGGCCGGCTGCCCTCCGGGGGCGATGCGCTTTCTGGCGCGGGCGAAGATCTGCCGGCAGTTCGCCTCGGACTTGCCGGTGATCCTCGCCACGTCCGGGTAGCCGTACCCGAAAGCCTCGCGCAGCATGAACACCGCCCGCTCCACCGGGGAGAGGGCCTCCAGCAGCACGAGGAACGCCATCGACAGCGAGTCGGCCAGCTCGGCGTGCTCGGCCGGTCCCGGCCGGTCGGCGGAGACGACGACCGGCTCGGGCAGCCAGTCGCCCACGTAGGTCTCCCGCCGTACTCGCGCCGAACGCAAGTGGTTGATTCCCAGCCGCGTGACCGTCGTGGCGAGGTACGCCTTCAGGTCGGCGATCGCGGTTCCCGCCTGATGCGCCCGGGTCAGGCCGAGGAAGGCGTCCTGGACGATGTCCTCGGCGTCGCCGACGGATCCGGTCATCCCATAGGCGATGGAGAACAGCAGCGGCCGGTAACCGGCCGCGTCCGCCGCACCTGCTGATCCCGGCATGGAACCCCTCTCTCCGGCCTACGTACCGCGGCTTCCGGCCGAGCTCCGTCCTCACCAGCTCATCCGAAGATCTGAAGATCCGCACGGTGCCCAGCAGGTTAGCCGAGGCGCGAGCCCGCCCGTGCCGCGGCCGTCAGAAGGTTGCCGGCGCCCCGACAGGGAGACGCGCATCACATTCATTTCTGTCACAGCCTGCTGGGGTGCCCTGTCCTAGAGGGCGACAACGGACAACGGCAAGGAGTGCACGATGGAAGCCCGGTTGAACGTCTTCGCCAATCCGGTCACGGCCAGGTTCGGCAAGCACCTCGTCACGGCGGGCAAGGTCCTTGCGGACTCGACTCTGCCGGTCGCGACGCAGGAACTGGTGAAGCTTCGCGCCAGTCAGATCAACGGCTGCGGATTCTGCGTCGACATGCACACCAAGGATGCCGCGCACGCCGGGGAGACCTCGACGCGCGTCAATCTGGTCGCCGCCTGGCGGGAGGCCACGGTGTTCACCGATGCCGAGCGCGCCGCCCTGGAGCTGGCGGAGCAGGGCACTCGCATCGCCGACGCGGCGGGCGGGGTAACGGACGAAGCCTGGGCGGACGCCGCCAAGTACTACGACGAGGAGCAGCTCGCGGCCCTGGTGTGCACCATCGCCCTCATCAACGCCTTCAACCGCGGGAACGTCATGGTCCGTCAGCCCGCCGGCGACTACCAGCCCGGTCGGCACGGATAGCCAGGAGATCTTCCGCTCCCTCCCTTCGCCATGAGTCAGGCACCCCGACATCTCGCGCCGCGGTGCGAGATGTCGGGGCGTCACCCGATCGCCACGCCGCCCGCACCACCGGAGACCGGCGCACCCCTGCAAGGAGAAAGTTCATGAACCTCGCTCTATGGATCGTCGCCGGGCTGCTTGCCGCTGCCTACCTGCTCGGCGGCGGCTACAAGGTGATCACGCCGAAGGGGAAGATCACCGCCGCTGGGCCCAGTGCGAGATGGGTCGAAGACTTCAGTGCCGGCGGTGTGAAGGCCATCGGGGCGCTTGAGGTCCTGGCCGCGGTGGGTCTGATCCTGCCCGCCGTGCTCGACATCGCGCCGGTACTGGTGCCGCTGGCGGCCCTCGGCCTGGTGACCCTCATGGTCGGCGCGGCAGCCACACGAATCCGGCGACACGAGACCAAGCTCATGGTGGTGGACCTGGTCTATACCGTCCTGGCAGGTTTCGTGGCGTGGGGCCGCTTCGGCCCCGAGTCCTTCACCGGCTGACCGGGGCGGAGCCCGGCTACACCCCGATGCGTACACGCTGAAGCGGACAGGGGCGTAGGGAAACCGGGAACGGCACGCGAAGCACAGCTTGTGAACCCTCACCGCCAGGCTGAGGACGCGGGTGTCGGCCCGAGCTCGCAGGCGCTGACCGCGATCGCGGTATGCGCCTCATCCCCCACCGGCCCGCACCCGACAACTGGACCCACCCCCGCCCCACCACCCGGTAGCCTTCGCGCCGGTCGCCGGCCATGACCGGACACCCCCGCCAGGAGGAGACATGCACAACAACCCCTCCCCCGTCCCGGCCTGCGACTTCTGCGGACGCCAGGGAGCCATCGCCTTCTACGACACCACCGAGTTCTTCGTCCCCACCAAGGCGTACGACTGGGCGTCCGGTAACCGCTTCTACGCCTGCCCCACCTGCCGCACCCTGGTCGACGCCCTCGACCGGAACGGGCTGGCCACCTACGCCGAACTCGGCCCCCACGGCATCCACGGCATCCAGGTCATCACCGCATTCCGCGACCACCACACCCCCGGCGCAACCACCTTCACCCCCGGCACCCACCCCGAACACCACCGGTGAACAGACCCATGACCACACGCCGCCCACTCGGACACGGACCAGCCCCCACAGCGACGACCAGACGGTGTACACCGCCCGCAGCCGTACCGCCGCCGAACGGGCCGCCGACGAGCGGGCCCCCGAGCAGCCGGGGTCGTCCAGCTCCATGACCATCGCGTACTTGAAGTCGATGCGGCAGCGGACCGCCTCGGCGGCCTGCCGGTCCGACAGACCGAGCAGGAACTGCAGCACACAGACAGTGGCCGGCTACGCGGGCGAGAGACCCGGGCACCCGTCACGCGGATACCAGTCGGCGAAGTCCTCGTCGCACCACAACCCGTCCAGACGCTCTCTCACCCACATCGCCGTCGTACCGCTCGGATTGCTCGCCCGCGCGACCTGCGCAGTCAGAGACGGGACTCGCTCACCGGAACGGGGACAGACGGACAATGGGCACCTCGACAACGGCATCGGCCTTCGGAACAGCCCGGACCGGGTGCCCGAGGAGGCCCTTCCCGGAACACCCCCGCGTGGGCGGGGACGACCAGATACGCATCGACGTGCCCACCCACATGCGCGGAACACCCCCGCGTGGGCGGGGACGACCAGGGCGATCAGGTCGGGGTAGACGCCGTCGACCGGAACACCCCCGCGTGGGCGGGGACGACTCCGCGGACAGGTCCGCATCGAGCTTGAGCCACGGAACACCCCCGCGTGGGCGGGGACGACCTACCAGCAGATCCAGGCGGCCGGGCACCCCGCCGGAACACCCCCGCGTGGACGGGGACGACAAGGGGACCAGCGTCCGCCACTCCCGGTTGCCCGGAACACCCCCGCGTGGGCGGGGACGACCTGCATCACGGAGACCGCGACAGCCAGGGTCTCGGAACACCCCCGCGTGGGCGGGGACGACCCTACCGGCCCGGGATTCGGGCCCCTGGGCCGGGGAACACCCCCGCGTGGGCGGGGACGACCCGGCCCTGCTGGGGATCGGCGCCGGGTACACCGGAACACCCCCGCGTGGGCGGGGACGACGCGCGGTGTGGGCGCTGGGCGGCGACGGCCTGCGGAACACCCCCGCGTGGGCGGGGACGACCTTCTCGCAGCAGACCACCGACACCGTCACCCGCGGAACACCCCCGCGTGGGCGGGGACGACGTCGGAGGGGATGACCTCGTAGTGCGAGCCGCTCGGAACACCCCCGCGTGGGCGGGGACGACTCGGCCGCTCGACCTTCCTCCGCTGGATGCGCCGGAACACCCCCGCGTGGGCGGGGACGACCCTCGAATCCGAAGGCGGCGTCGGCGAACCCTCGGAACACCCCCGCGTGGGCGGGGACGACACAGCCGGACACGGCAAAGGGCGTCCGCAGCCAGGAACACCCCCGCGTGGGCGGGGACGACCGCGCGAAGCTGCGCGCGGAGGGCGCCAGTTTCGGAACACCCCCGCGTGGGCGGGGACGACCGGCGCCATGCTGGTGGCGGGGGCGCTCACCGCGGAACACCCCCGCGTGGGCGGGGACGACACTTCCTGACCTGGGGTGTTGTTACGGGATCATGCCGTTTTCCTTTACCTGTTTCAGGGCAGCTCC
>NZ_JBITDK010000042.1:0-34118 GCF_044454165.1 Streptomyces sp. NPDC051567
GCGAGGTGGTGGGCGAGTTGGTTGGCGCGGGTGTTCAGTTCTCCGTAGGTGAGGGTTTCGTCGTGGAAGGCGAGGGCGCGGGCATCGGGCCGTAGCCGTGCTTGTTCCTCGAACTGGCTGGTGAGGGTGGGTGCACCGATGTCGGTGCGGGTGCCGGTCCATTCCTCCAGGACCTGACGCCGCTCCACCGCACCCAACAACTCCAGCTCCGCCAGCGGGAGTTCGACGTTCTCCAGGGCGGATTTTGCGAACCGGACGAACCGGTCCTGGTGTCCCGCGACCGCCTCGATGTCGCAGACGTCCGGCGCCGCGTCGAAGTCGATGCGCAGCCCGGCCTCCGGCCCGAGGTCGTACACGGCGACCGCCAGGTCCTCCACCGGCCCGTTGCTCAGGTTGTGCTGCGTGGTCGGGAAACCGCAGAACCGCATCCCCGGGGTGAACGCCATGATGTTGATCAGCGGGGCCGTGATCCGCCGTTCCGTCTCGCCGACGCCCAGGTCGTGGCAGATCTCCTCGTACCGCGTCCGCTGGTGCTTCAACCCCTGCCGGGTCTCCGCGACCACCGTGGCGAGCAGCTCCGCCAGGCTCCCGCCGGACGCCACCGGGACCCGCAGCGGGATGATGTTCGACACCATGCAGGGCGTGGACCGGGCCGGCTCCGTCCGCCTGCTGGTCACCGGCAGGCCCAGCGCCAGTTCGGTGCTTCCGCTCGCCCGGTGCACATAGGCCCCGAACAGGGCGATCATCAGCATCGTCCACGGCGCCCGGTGCGCCCGTGCCACCTCCCGCAGCCGGGCCGCGCGGGCGGGCGGCAGGACCACGGTGCGCCGTACGAAGGGCAGCGCGCCCGGCTCCGTCCCGCCGGTCCGGCCCTCGCCGAGGCGCGGGGGCTGCGGCAGTCCGGCGAGGTGCGTGCTCCAGTACGCGCGGTCCGCCGCCCCGGCCGCCGATTCCCGGTAGGCCGCGTCCTCGGCCAGCACCCCGGCCAGCGAGCCGAACGGGCTCGGCCCCCAGGGCTCCCCGGCCGACGCCCGGTCGTACAGCTCCACGAGCCGCTGGTCGAGCAGGGCGAGGCCCATGCCGTCGATGGCCAGGTGGTGGAAGGCGTGGAAGTAGAACCACCGCTCCTCACCCGTGCCGGTCGTGCCCGCCCTGATGAGCGCGTGCCGGGTCAGCCAGCCGTCCGCCAGGTCGAAGGGCCGGGCCAGCTCCGCCGCCATCCACGCGCGGCCCGCCCCGGCGGGGTCGCTCTCCGCGCTGACGTCCACCAGCTCCAGCGCCCGGTCACCCGGCTCGGGGTGCACCGACTGCCACAGGTCGCCGTCCTCGTCCGGGCCGATGCCCCGGATGCGCAGCGTGTCCGTCTCCCGGGCGAGCTGGTACCAGCACCGGGCCAGCAGCCCGGGGTCCACCGCGCCCAGGATCTCCCGGTACTCGCCGACGTTGTAACGGAGCCCGGAGGGGTCCAGCCCGTGGGCCATCCAGATGCCGCGCTGCGCCGTCGACAGGGGCAGCCGCACAGCGGCCGGCCCGTGTGCGGTGCCGTCCTGATCAGACGCGTTGGGGGACATGCGGAGGCTCCTCGGAAGGGTGTGAGGCCGGCAGGTGTCACGTACGGATGTCAGGTGCGAGGTGTCGGACGTGAGGTGCGGTATGTCGGACGTGAGGTGCGAGGTGCGAGGCGTCGGACGGAGTGTCCGGGGTGGGGAGGCCGGAGGGGGGCGGGTGGTCCGGACGTACGTCATCCAACCTGCGGGCCCTTGAGCCCACCGGCAGTTGCTCCGGCACTCCGCGAGCAGTTCAGGCGACGGCGGCAGCCGCGCGGGCGGCATGCGGCTGACCGGCGGCCGGGTGCGCGCCCGCCCCGGGGAAGGAGTCCGCCCCGGGGAAGGAGTCCGGGCGGGGGGCGGTCCGGCAGGCCGCCCGGACCAGGCCCAGCACCCGGAAGCGGGAGCTGCCGCCCTCGTGCGCGGCCCGGACGACCCCGCTGATCAGCAGCTCACGCAGCATCCGGCCGCACTCGGGCAGGCTGCGCCCGGTCAGCGCGGTGAGGTCGGCGAGCGCGAACTCCTGCCCGGTGCGTTCGCAGAGCGCGGCCAGCAGCGCGCGCGGCCCCTGCGGCAGCCGGCCCAGCCGGTGGTGCAGCGCCCCCCGGAAACGTTCGGCGCCCGCCTGCGCGCCGAGGTGGTCGAGCAGGGCGACCGGGTCGGCGTCCAGGCTCCGGCACAGGGCGGCCAGATCGCACACGACCAGCCAGGACGCCGCCGCGGCCAGTGCGCCCGGGTGCCCGTCCAGGCGGCGGCAGATCCACGCCGCCCGCTCCAGGTCGCCCGCGCCCGGACCGAACTCGGGCCGCACCCGCCGGACATGGTCGAGGAAGACGCGCACCGCCGGGGCCGCCGGGTGCGCGGACCCCTCGGCCGGCACCTCCAGCGGGGAGAGCAGGAAGATCCGCTCGCCCGGGATCTCCCACGGCTGGTCCGAGGTGATCAGCAGCCGCAGCCCCGGGCAGGCCCGCAGCAGCCCGGTCAGCCGGCCGAACAGCGGCGGCCCCGCCGGGGCGCCGTCCAGGACGAGCAACGCGGGCTGCTCGCCGAAGAGTTCGGCCAGCTCGCCGGAGCCGCCCGGACCGTCCTCGCCCCGCTCCGGAGCCACGGCGTACAGCCCGGCCACGGCCGCCGCCAGCCGGTCGGACCACTCGCCCCCGGCGGAGCCGAGGTAGTCGGCCGCCGCACCCGGGAAGGCGTACCACAGCACCGGCATCCCGCTCCCGTGCAGCCGCTCGGCGACCTCCAGCGCCAGCCGGGTCTTGCCCACCCCCGTCAGCCCCACCACGTTGACCAGCCGCTCGGCGCCCGAGGTCAGCTCCCCGGCCAGGACCGCCGCCTCGGCGTCACGGCCCACCACCGCGTGCAGCGCGGTCGGCGGCGCCGGGGGCTCCACCGGCCGGTTTCCGCCGGTCCGGCCCTGGTGCGCGGCGGCCTCCAGCGCGGTCCGGGACCTCGGGCCCAGCCGCAGGGCGTCGGCCATCAGCCGCAGGGTGTCGGGGCGGGGCCGTCTCGCCTTGCCCTGCTCCAGGTCGCGGATGGCCCGCACGCTGATCGTCGAGAGATCGGCCAGTTCACGCTGGGTCAGACCGATCCGCAGCCGGTGGGCCCGGATCAGGGTGCCGAGCGGAGAAGGGGCGGGGGCGTCCGGGGCGGGGTCCGCGTGCCGGTTCCTCAGGGGGGCCGTGGAAGGGGCCGTGTACGGGCTCGGCTGCGGGCTCATGTGAGGATTCATCTGCGCTCCCGGCGAAGTGGTGGGGAACGGCGGGTCTGGCTGAAATCGGCCCGGTTCCTGCTCCTCATCCTCGGCAGCGCGCTATCACCTCGGCATCCCCCGGCGAACGGCCCCGGCCCCCGGTCCTATCGCCCGCTGTCGCGGGCCGGCCGCCGGGGCGCGCCGTGATAGCGCGGCGATAGGAGCGGGGCCGGTGCGGGGATTCCCGTGGTTCCTAAGTTGGTGTCCAGAAGAAGGAAGCGCCCCGGAAGGCCGGAGCGCACCGACGAGAGGACCCGACATGACCGTCGCCCACGCCCTGCGCACCGCCCTCGTCACCGCCGCCCTCGCCGGAGCCGCCGTACTCGGCACCCACGCCGTCGCCCAGGCCGACGCCCCGGTCGCCCCCGGCACCCAGGCCGGCGCCCCCGCCGTCCCGCAGGCCACCCCGTCGCCGACCCCCTCCGCCGACACCAACCCGTGGGACTGACACCGTGGGACTGACACCGCGGGCCGGGTCTCAGACCCCGGCGGCGTACCCCGTCGCCGGAGCGCGGACACCGGCCGCAGGATCGGGTCCCGCACCCACCGCACCCACCGCACCCACCGTCCCCGCCGTGATCGCCGCGGCGCCCGTGACCCCCGTACCCCGCACGGCCCCGGCGGCGCCCGTGATCGCCGCGGCTCCCGCGGAACGCACCGCCCCGGCGGTGTCCGTGCCGCCCGCCGAGCCCAGCAGCCGCTGCGCCTCCGCCAGTTCCCGTTCCATCCGCCGGTCGCGAAAGGCCCGTACCGCGGGCTCCAGCAGCTCCCGGGAGCGGGCGCGCTCCGCGCCGTCGACGCTTCCCGCCAGCAGCCGGGCCAGGTCCAGCCGGACCAGCGCCGCCCCGCCCAGGTCCATGATCTGCTCCCGGACCGCCAGGGCCTGGCGGTAGAACCCCCCGGCCTCCTCACCGCGCCCCAGCTCCGCGTGCGCATGGCCCAGGTCCCGCAGCAGGTGTCCCTCGCCGATCACGTCCCCGCTGTCCCGGCACAGCTCCAGCACCTCGGTGAACGTGACCACCGCCCGCTCGTGCTCGCCCTGCCCCTGGAGCAACTGCCCCGCCCTGCGCAGCGTCCGCGCCTGCCCGCCCGTGTAGCCCACCGAGCGGTAGATGGACAACGCCTCGTCCAGCCGGCTCTGCGCGGTCGCGGTCTGCCCGCGCCGCATCCAGATGTGCGCGCTCTGGGTCAGCACGATGGCCCGGCCCACCACATCACCGACCTGGTCGAAATCCCGCAGCGCCCGGTCGTACAGGGTCATCGCCCGGTCCTCGTCGCCCCGCATCCGCTCCAGCAGCGCGAGATCGCGGTGGCACAGCGCCAGCCCCTGCCGGTCGCCGAGTTCCTGGAACACGCCGAGCGCCGAGGTCAGCGCCGACCGTGCCTCGTCGGGCTGGCTGCGGCCCAGGTAGAGCGCCCCGAGCGAGCTGAGCACCGCCGCCCTGCCGCGCCGGTTGCCCGCCCGCAGGACCGCCTCCAGGGCGAGCTGGTGCGTCCGCTCCCAGTCGTCGAGGTACCCCCGTGCCTCGAACAGCGTGGCCAGGGTCGTCGCCAGGTCCCAGCACACCTCGTCCATCTGCTCCCTGGCCGCGTGCTCCACCGCCTGGACCAGGTTCGCGTGCTCGCTGTCGAGCCACTCCAACGGGTCGACCAGCAGTTCGTCCACACAGCTCGCCGGCGGGTCCCAGCGCGGCGCACCGCCGTGCAGGACGGTGAAGTCCCCGCCGTAGATGCGCCGGTGGGCCTGTTCGGCCAGCGACATCCAGCCGCCCATCATCCGGCCGAGCGCCGCCGACTGCGCCTGCGGCGCGTCGTGCGCGGCGAGCTGCTCCCGCGCGAAGACCCGGATGATCTCGTGGAAGCGGTAGCGGAACCCGCCCGTGGACTCCACGCCCACCACGTCCAGCATCTGGACGTCGACCAGCGGCTCCAGCAGGTCCGAGGGGAAGGGCCGGTCGTCGTCCAGCAGCGCCCCCGCCAGCCAGCCCGGCAGCGTCGGCCCCTGCGCGAGGCTCAGCAGCCGCAGCAGCCGGCGGTCCTCCGCCGCCAGCCCGTCGTGGGTGAGGGAGAGACTGGCCCGCATCGTCATCTCGCCGTGCGTCAGCTCGTCCAGGCGGTGCCGCTCGTTGGCCAGGCGGTGCACCATCGAGGCCAGCGACCAGTGCGGGCGCGCCGCCAGCCGGGCCGCGACGATCCGCAGCGCCAGCGGCAGCCCGCCCACGGTCCGGATCAACGCCTCGGCCGCCACCCGCTCGTGCGCCACCCGGTCCGCGCCGATGACCCGGACCAGCAGCTCCAGGGCCTGCTCGGTGCCCATGACGTCGAGCTCGACACGGTGCGCCCCGGGCAGGCCGGTGAGCCGCACCCGGCTGGTGACGAGCACCGCGCACCTGTTGCTGCCGGGCAGCAGGGGCCGGATCTGGCTCTCGGACGCGGCGTCGTCCAGCACCACCAGCACCCGCCGGGAGGCCAGCAGGGTCCGGTACATCTCCGCCCGCTCGTCCTGCGAGTCCGGGATCACCGGGCCGGGGATGCCGAGCGCCCGCAGGAACCGTCCGAGGACCTCGCCGGAGGTGGCCGGGGTCCCGGTGCCGCGCAGGTCGCAGTACAACTGCCCGTCGGGGAAGCCGGTTTCGCTGAGCCGGTGCGCGATGTGCGTGGCCAGCGTGGACTTGCCCGTACCGGGCTTGCCGACGATCACGGCGAGCCCCACGGCCCGCCGCCCGCCCTCGCCGAGCAGGGTCCGCCCGATCCCGGTGATCCGCTCCTCGTCGCCGACGAAGTCGGAGGTGTCCGCCGGGAGCTGACGCGGGATCTCCTCCCGGTACGCGGGCCCCTCCGCCGGGTGCGCGCCGGGCGGGTTGCGCCCCGGATGCGGGCCGGTGGCGCCCTGGCCGCCCGGCCGCGCCGGAGCGTCGTCGCCCGCCCCCCGGCCGGCCCCGTCCGCGCCGTGGGCTTGCCGCGCTTCCCGCGCGTCCCCGGCCGGGCGGGAGCGCGTACCGGCCCCGTCCGGCCCCGCCTCCCCGGGTCTCTCCTTCCAGGGGCCGTCCCCGCCGGCCCGCCCGGCCGCCGCGTACCCGCCGCCGGGCGGGCCGGCCGGGGCCGGTACCGCGCCCGACAGGATCGCGGACTCCAGCCGGCGCAGCTCCCCGCCCGGCTCCAGACCCAGCTCCTCCACCAGCAGCTCACGGCCGACCCGGTAGCTCTCCAGGGCCTCCGCCTGACGGCCCGAGCGGTACAGCGCGAGCATCAGCTGCCCGCGCAGCCGCTCCCGCAGCGGGTGGACCCGTACCAGCAACTGGATCTCGCCGACCAGCTGGTGGTGGCGGGCCAGCTCCAGTTCCAGCTCGATGCGGGTCTCGGCCGCGATCAGCCGCTCCTCGTCCAGCTGGAGCGCCTTGCTGCGCAGCGTCTCGCTCGACACCCCGCTCAGGCAGTCGCCCTGCCACAGCTCACCCGCCGCGCGCAGCAGCTCCACCGCCTCGGCCGGCCCGCCCTGACGGCTCAGCGTCCGCGCGTCGGCGACCCGGCGGGCGAACAGCGCCGCGTCGACGAGATCGCCCCCGGTCTTCAGCACGTACCCCGGCGGCCGGGTGGTGATGGCGGCGGCGATCCCCGCCTTGGTGAAGACCTTGCGCAGCCGCGACACACAGATCTGCACCTGTGTGCGCGCCGTGTCCGGCGGCTCGTCGTCCCAGATCAGATCGACCAGGTAGTCGGTGCTGACCACCCGGTTCGCCTCCAGCAGCAGGGCCGCGAGGATGACCTCCTGGCGCCCTGGGGGAATCCTGACCGGCCCGCCCTGACCGGTCACCTGCAAGGGTCCGAGGATACGGAAGACCACCGTGTCCGGGGTGTGCGGGACCCCGCCGGGCGAAACAGTCATGGGTCTCCCAGCTGGGGGCACGCCTGAGAACGGGTGGAGAGGGGGGCCAGTCTCCCCGAACACCTCTACGGTTGTCCATGGTGTGGAGATTCCGTGACGGCGATCTCGGGACCGGGAGAACTCCACGGACCCCGGTGGCGGACCCACCACCGCGGTGATAGGGCGGGGATAGCCCCGAGTTGCGGGCGCGGCGCACGGTGTACCTGCCGCCACCTGGACGGGACGCGGCCGTACGGAAGGACTACCGATGAACAGTCGGCACATCGGGCGGGTTCCGCCCAGCCCCGTCGTCACCGACTCCGGGGTCGACCATGTGCGTCTCGCCTACCACTACCTCGACACCGGCGACTTCGAGGGGTACGGCTCCCTCCTCGACGCGGGCTCCCTCGGCGTCAGGGACCTGGAACGCCCCGCGCCCGGCGCCCGCCACCACATCACCCGGATCGTCGCCGACGGCGACTGCGTGGTCGCGATGGGCCGCCTCGCCCCGCAGCAGCGGGAGTTCGTCGACGTGTTCACCCTCTCCGCCGAGGGCATGCTGCGCGCCTGCCGCCGCTACTACGCGGGCGCGCCCCTGCGCTGACGGCGACCCGCTGCGCTGACGGCGGCCTACTGGGCTGACGGCGGCCCCGCGCGCCCGGGGTGGGCGGGTGCGGGCGGGTGCGGGCGGGGCCCGGTGGGTCAACGGGACTCCAGCCGCCTTCCGGGGAGCCGCTCCGGCCGGTCGAGACCGGCTTCGAGATCGTCCAGGGCGCGCCGGGCGGCGGCGATCCGCTGCCGCAGATCGGCCCCCGCCCCCGTCTCCCCGTCCCGCGCCGCGGCGCGGTTGTTCTCCGCCTCGATCTCGCGCGCCTCGTCCAGGGAGTTGAGCACCACCCCGATGAGGACGTTCACCAGGACGAAGGAGGCGAAGAGCGCGTACGAGGCGTAGTAGATGATGCTGAGCCGGGAGATCTGGAGCCCCGCGCGGACGGCGTCGGTGAGCCCGTCCAGGGTGGTCAGCAGGAAGAGGGTCAGCGCCGCCCGGCCGATCGAGCCGTAGTGCTGCGGGTCCGAATCGGCGAAGCAGACCCAGCCGACCATCGCGTACACGTACAGCACCAGCGCCCCGACGAACAGGAAACTGGCCGTGCCCGGAAGGCTGCGGCCCACGGCGATCAGCAGGATGCGCAGGTGCGGCAGGAACCGGGCGGTACGCAGCACCCGGGCGAGGCGCAGCAGCCGCAGCAAGGTGGTGTTCTCGCGGACCAGCGGGACGAAGGCGGAGACCACGATCGCGAGGTCGAAGAGGTTCCAGGGGTCGCGGAAGAATGCTTTCGGCCGGTCGGCGTGGGCCCCGACACGGAGCAGCATCTCCAGCGTGAACAGGACGAGACAGGTGTCCTCCGCCGCGCCCAGCGCCTGCCGGTGCTCCATGGCCAGCCCGCTGTACGTCTCCGCCCCCATCAGCCCCGCGTTCAGCAGGATCACCGAGAAGACGGTCAGCCCGAAGGACCGGCTCTCGGTGATCACCCGGCATCGGGCCGCCAGTTTCATCCGGCCGCGTCCGCCGGGCATCGGGTCCGTCATCTCGCTCCTCGTACTCGTGGTGCTCATCGCGCTCGTGGCACTCGTCCTCGTGCGCTCGTGCCTCGTGCCGCTCGGGTCCGCGCCGTTCGTCGTGCGCGGACCGCTCCTGTACGTCCTGGCCGCGCCCCCGCGGGGCCAGGACGGTCCGCCCGTCTAACGCTCCACAGCGGATCGGGTTTCCGTCCCCGTCCGCCCTCCGGGACGCCGGAAGGCTGCGGAGGCGGGCGAAACGGACGGGACGGACAGGACGGGCGGGGTGAGTGAGACAGATGAGCGGGAGGGGGAGGAGGTGGGTGAGCGCGCGGGCGGTACGAGGCCAGCGCGCGGGCGGTACGAGGGCAGGTGTGACGGCGGGGCCGGGCCGTCGCACCGCGGGTCGGGGCTCCTGTCGGTCCGTCAGGTCAGTTCGTCACGCCGGTTCCTCAGGCCGGTTCCTCAGGCCGGTTCCTCAGGCCGGTTCGGCTCCGCAGAGGAGGCTGAGCGCGGTGCGTGAGATCAGGGCGTCCGTGGTGGGGGAGGGGGTGCCCGCCACCCCCGACCGGATCAGGGAACTGCCCTCGACCAGGGCGATGAACACCTCGGCACGGGCGCGGTGTTCCTCCGCCGTCGCGCCGGGGAGGTGGGCGCGGATCTGGTCGGTGACCAGCTCCGCGTACCGGCGGTAGAAGGCGCGGACCGCGACGGCGACCGCCTCGTCGCGCGCCGCCAGCGCCCACAGCTCGACGAAGACCCGTACCAGCTCCGGGTCGGTCTGCTCGGCGAGCAGCACGCCGACCAGCCGGTTCAGCCGGGCCGGGGGGTCGTCGGCGCCGCCGTCCGTGCCGCCGCCCGCGCGGTCGGGGTCGTCCGGGCCCGGGATCACGTCGGTGAGCCGGTCCAGGGACCGTTGCAGGAGCCGGGCGAGGAGCTCTTCCACCAGCCTCTCCCGGGACGGGAAGTAGTACTGGAGGTGGCCGAGCCGGACGCCCGCCGCCTCGGCCACGGCCCGCAGGGACAGCGCGGCGTGACCGCCGCCGACCAGTGTGCGCTCGGCGGCGTCGAGCAGCGCGGCCCGCCGCGCGGCGCCCTTCGCGGTGGTCATGCCGCGACCCCTGCGGACCCGGCCGCCGGGCGTCGGGCGAGGCCGGGGCCGGGTTCGGAGCCGAGAGCGGTGTCGGGGTCGAGGTCGATCCGGACGCCCGCCGCCTCAAGGCCGGCCAGGATGGTGTGCGGCAGCGGGTGCGACTCGGGGAAGGAGAGTCCGGGCCGCGCGGGCGCGCCGTCGGTGCCGAGGACGCGCCGCAGGCCGGCCAGCGCGCCGACGGCGGTCAGGTGGGCCTGGCCGCGCGGGTCGGTCACGGTGGCGCCGAGCACGCCCCGCGGGCCGCGCACCTCGACGCGCAGCGCCGCGGTGCCGCCCTCACCGGGGGAGTGGAGCAGCCGCCGCCGTACCGGGCGCCAGCAGTCGCCCCGGGCGTGCCGGAAGAACCCGGCCCGGCCCAGGCCGACGAGGGTGGAGGTGGCGGCGGTGCTGCTGAACCCGATGCGGGTGGTGACGGTGCGCGCCCCGAGGGTCAGGGGAAGGGTGAACTGTTCGGGCGTGTCGATGCGGGCCACCTTGGTGCGGTCCTGGCCGATGTCCAGCGTCCGGGTGCCGGTGAGCGGGGTGACCACCGTGCTGCGGCCGTCCTCGACCACCTCGAAGTCGATGCCGAGCCGGTCCATGAACTCCACCGAGTCGGCGCCCGACCGGTCGGCGAGGTCGTAGCGGATGGAGGTCTCGACGCTGTCGGCCCCGCCGAGGCGCCCGGCGAGCGCGGCGGCGACGAGCGGGACCACTCCGCCCATCCAGCCGGAGGAGAGCAGCACGGGTGCCGGGGATGCGGGAGGTGTGGGGGGTGCCGGGGATGCGGGGGATGCGGGAGGTGCCTGCGCGGCGTCCGCCGGGGACGGGCCGAGTGCCGTCAACGCCACCGCGCGCTGCATCCTGGCGGTCCAGCGCGTCACGTCCACATAGGGGACGCCGCCGTCCAGGGCCGCCCGTAGAACCCTGTCGTCCGGGTCGTTGACCAGGCCCACGACGGCCCGTACGGCGGCCCCGAACGGGGCCGGGTCGGCGAGGTCCCAGCGCCGTGCCTCGGCGGACACCTCACGGCACAGCTCCCCGGCCTTCTCCGGCGACCGCCCGACGAGCAGCAACGGCCACTGTCCCGCGGCCTCCCGGGCCAGCTCGGCCCCGACCGTTCCGTATCCCCCGACGAGCAGCACGGGCCCTGCGGGGTCGTGCACCAGCTGATCTCTGTTCATGAGGACAACTATAGGTCATCCGACCTAAAAATGTGCGAGGCGTCTGCCGCCAGGGCTCCCAGGGCTGACGGGGAGGGAGGAGGGGGGCTTACCGGCGGCGGGCCTGCACGATCTCGTCGGGAACGGAGCGTTCCGCGCCGTCCGGGCCGGTGGAGACGCGCTCCACGCTCTCGCGGCGCTCGACCTCCCAGGCCGCCGGGTCCAGGGCGAGCGCCACGAGGACGTCGTCGGCGGTGGGCATCCGCAGGGGCGCACCCCAGCCGCGCGGCGCGAGCCCGCCGTGCCCGACGACCAGCAGCGTCCCGCCCGGCGCGACCGCCGAGGCCGCCCGGCGCAGGATCGCGGCGCGGGGGAAGGCGTCGTCGAGGGAGTGCAGGTACTGCGCGCTCACCAGGTCGAACCCGCCGGCGGGGAACGTGACCGCGAGGTCGTGGCGCTCAAGGGCGACGGGGAACCCACCGACCCGCCGCGCGACCCGCGCCAGCGCGGTGGCCGATATGTCCACCGCGGTGACGGTCCACCCCCGCTCGGCGAGCCACGCGGTGTCGCCGCCCTCGCCGGCGCCGAGATCGAGGGCGGTCCCGGGCCGCAGCGCCCGCGCGGCCCGCGCCAGGGCCGGGTTGACGCGCCCGCTGAACACCTGGGGCCGGGAGCGGTAGAACCCCTCCCAGAACTCCGGCGCCTCCGACCCCGTCCCGGCGGCCCTGCCGGACTCACCAGCCCTGTCGGTCCCGCCGGCCCCAGCGGTCTCGTCCGGGCCGGTCGTGTCGTCCGGGCCGGTCGGCGCTCCGCCCGCGTGTCCGTCCGTCATGGCGTCCTCCTCGTGCCGTCGTCTGCCGGGAGGAGTGTGCACCGGCCCGCGCGGCGCCGACGCATCTCTTTGCCGGAACGGCAAGGCCACCCGGGGGCCGCCCGCGAGGCCGTGGCCCCGCGTCACGAACTCCGCGCGCCGCGCGCGAGCCAGGGGGTGAGGGCGGTGTGCGTGATCAGTTCCCGGTACGTCTCGTCGCCGGGCAGGGGCACGACGAGCCACTGCCCCGGAGGGAAGAACCGGCCCTTGGTGTGGGCGAGCCCGCCGTACACGGACCGCAGGAACGCCGGCACGGAGTCCCGGGGCACGTCATGGAACTCGACGTGGTCCACGGTGATCCCGGCGTCGTCCTCGGGGAAGACCCGCACGCTCACGGCCGGGACGCCGCCCAGCTCGACGAACGCCTCGTGCGGCAGCGAACCGTCGGGGTCGGCGACCGCGAAGACGCCCGCGGAGGTCCGCCGCGACGTCTGGTCCGCGCCGATGTCGTCGGTGACGTCCATCGTCAGCCGGTAGGCGTCCGCGATCTCGCGTATCGCGGTGACGACGGCCTCGGTGGTCGGCAGGCGAGGATGATCCATGCCCGGGATTCTTCCCCGTCCGGCTGATCCCCGACCGCCCGGGCACCCCACCGCCCACCGCCCCCGGAACGCACCGGCCCGCCGATGCCGGGCGGGCGGCGCCCGGGAGGCGCGCCCCCCGACCCGTCCGGCCGCCAACTTCCCTGATTGCGGCACCTGTTGACCAGTACCCGCCTACGCTCAAGCGCATGAGACCAGTGATCGCCCCCATGCCGGGCGGCATGCCCGCGCAGCTCGGAGGTCACCAGATCCTGGGCGTACTCGGGTCCGGAGGCATGGGGACGGTCTACCTCGCCCGCCGCCGGGGACGCCCGGTCGCCCTCAAGACCATCCGGCCCGAACTCTTCCGTGACCCGGACCTGCGCGAGCGGTTCACCCGCGAGGCCGCCGCCGCGGCGGCGGTGCGCAGCCCCTTCGTCGCCAGGGTGCTCGGCTCCTCGACCACCGGGCACGTGCCCTGGCTGGCCGCCGAGTTCGTGCCCGGCGCGACCCTCGCCGACGCCGTGCCGCGGCACGGCCCGCTGCCGGTCCCGGCCGTGTGCGTCCTGGCCGCCGCGCTCGGCCGCGCCCTGACCGCCCTGGACGCGGCCGGCGTCGTGCACCGCGACCTCAAGCCGTCGAACGTCATCCTCGGCGCCGACCGCCCCCGCGTGGTCGACTTCGGTATCGCCCGGGTGACCGGCGACGCCACCTTGACCGCGACCGGGCAGCGCCCCGGAACACCCGGCTACATGTCGCCCGAGCAGGTGGTGAAGGGCCCCCTCGGGCCGCCGAGCGACATCTTCTGCCTCGGCGCGCTGCTCGTGTTCGCGCTGACCGGCCGGCACGCCTTCTTCGACGGCGACCCGGTCCACGCGGACTTCCGTACCGTCCACGAGGACCCCGACCTCGCCGACGTGCCGGCCGCGCTGGCGCCCGTGATCCGCGGCTGCCTGGAGAAACGACCGGCCGACCGGCCCACCGCCGGCGAGGTGACCGCGCGACTCGACCCGCGGGGAACGGCCCTGCGCCCCGCCACCCGCTGGCTCCCGCCCGCGGTGATCGCCGACGCCACCGAGAGAGGACGGGCCGCCGCCGCCCTGGGCGCCGGGCCGAGGTCGCCGTCCCGGCGCCGCCTGCTCACCGGCGCGGGCGCGGCCGTGCTCCTCGCCGCGACCGGTGGCACCGCCCTCCTGCGCCACCGGGCCGACGGCCCCGGACGGACCCCCGCCCCCCGCTGGAGCGGCCCGCCCGGCACGGTGCCGCAGCCGCTGTGGTCGTACGACGGCGCCGCGGCACGTCCGGCCTTCGGACCGGTCGACGCCGGCGGGTGGGTGTGCTTCGCGGACGCCGACGGCGGGATCGACCTCCGCGATCCGGTCTCGGGCGAGCGAGGCGGGCGCGGTCCGGTGGTGCGCGACCTCGTCGGCGGCCGTCGGCCGGTCGCCCTGGACCCGAACGGCACGGTCCTCCTCCTGGACGCCGGTACGGTGCGCCACCGCGCGCCCGGCCGGGCGACCGCGCTGCTCGCCGCCGACGAGGACCAGGTGTACGTCCTCGACGACACCGGCCGCGTGACCGCGCTGGAGCAGGCCCGGGGCGGGGTGCGCTGGCGCGTGCCGGCTCCGGCGCCGGGCCCGGAGCTCTCCGCCGCCGCCGGACACGGGCTGCTGGTCCTGGCCTCCGCCACCGGCGGGGTGGCGGCCCTGTCCGCCTCCGACGGCAGCCCCGTGTGGCGGCGCCCCGCCGGGACCGACGGCCGCCGCCCGGCCCTGTCCGCGCGCGCCGTGGTGGTGGGCGGCGGCGACCGGTCCCTGGTCTGCCTGGGCCGGGCCGACGGCGGACAACTGTGGACCCTGCCCGCGGACGGCGGCGCGGGCTTCGGCGCGCCCGCGCAGGCCGGTGACCGGGTGTACGTGGCGGACGGCCACCAGCTCCGGAGCATCGACGCGAGGACCGGCACCCCCGCCTGGACCGTGCTGGCCGGTGAGGAACTGGCCCAGGAACAGGCCCCGTTGGTGGCCGGTTCCGGCGTCTTCGCGTCGCTGCGCAAGCCCGGACTCGGCATCCTCGTGGTGCACACCGGGCGGGCGGCCGAACAGTACGTGTTCGCACCGGCGTCGGCGGGGGACGCCCCCGCCGACGCCCCCTGGCGGGGCACGGTCGCGGCAGGCGGCGTGATCTGGCAACGCGGCAGCGCGGTCCGCGCCCTGCCGGGCATGTGAGCGGTCCCGGCCGGGGACCACGAGGGGGAGAAGGACGCGTGGGGGACGGACATCTGGGGGAGGGGTTGCTCCCCGAGGACCCGAGGTCGACCGGGCCGTACCGGCTGCTGGCCCGCTGGCCCGGGCCCCGGCCCGGCCCGCCGCGCAACGGCATGTACATCGGCCGCGACCGGGACCACGGGCACGCCGTGGTCTGCCTGCTGCCCCCGGCCGCGTACCCGGCGGCCGAGGAGCTGCGCCGCCGCCCCGTGCCGGGAGTGCCGGCCGTGCTGGACCTGCGGACCGGGACCGACCCCTCGTGGGTGGCCCTCGCCCACACCCCCGCCGTGTCCCTGTCCGACGTGGCACGGCGGCCCGGCCCGCCGTCCGGGCTCCTGTCCCTGGAACAGTCCGTGTGGCTCGCCGGGGCGGTCGCCGACACCCTGTCCGCACTGCACGCCCGGGGCATCGGCTACGGCGCGGTGGCGCCCGACGGGGTCTGGCTCACCACGGGCCGCCCGCTGCTGATGGCCCTGCACGCCTGCCGCCCGCTCGCCGCGCCCGGACCCGGACCCGAATCCACGCACGCGCCCGGACACGAACCGGAACCAGAACCGGAACCGGAACCGGGAACGACACCGGAACCGCAGAGCCGCGTGGCGACCGTGCCCGTCGCCTTCATGGCTCCGGAAGTGGCCGCCGGACGGCCCTCCTCCGCAGCCGCCGACGTGTACGCGCTGGCGGTGCTGCTGGTACACACGGCCACCGGCCGGCTGCCCTTCGGGGACGGCCCGCCGCCGGTCCTGGCCTACCGCGCCGTCCACGACCGGCCCGAACTGCCCGCGCTGCCCGGCGAGCTGGGAGAGGCCGTCGCCGCGGCGCTGGCTCCCGCCCCGGCCGACCGCCCCACCGCCGCGGAGCTGCGCGGGGCGATGGCACCGGGGGAACCTGGGGAACAGGGGCCGCGGCGGCCACCGGGCCCGCTGCCCGGCCGGGTCGTGGCCGCCCTGGCCGTACGCGCGCAGGAGATCACCGACCGGGAGGCGGACGACCGGGATACGGGCGACCGGGCGGCGGGCGACCGGGCGGCGGGCGGGCGGCCCGCCTCCCCGACCGCGGTCGTGACCCTCCCGTCCGGCGACGGACCCACCGACGACCCGGACCCCGACCCGGACCCCGACCCGGACCCCGACCCGGAACCGGACCCGGACCCCGACCCGGAACCGGACCGGGCGGGGGCCGCCCCCGCCACGGCACCCGCGCGCCCCACCCGTCGCCGGGTCCTCTCCCACCTGCTGACCACCGGCGCCGGAGCCGCCCTGGGCGTGACGGCGGCCCTCGCCTGGTCCGCCCGCACCCGCGGTACCACCCGGCCGGGAACCCCGGCCGGCGGCGGACCCGCCACCGGCAGCCCCCGGGTGCCCGGCACACCACCGGCCGCCCTGTGGCGCCTCGACGACCCGGCGGCCCGTATCCAACTCCTCCCGGGGGCCGGCGCCGACCGGTTCCTGATGCTGCGCGGCAACGACCTGTACGGGCACGACCTGCGCACGGGCAAGGAGGTGTGGCAGCTGCCCGGCGCGGGCAGCGGCGCCCCTTCCGCCCAGGTGTCCGGGGACCGCGTCCTGGTGAGCACACGCCAGGGGCTGTCGCTCTGCTCGCTGCGCGACGGCCGCACCCAGTGGCTGCAGCGGTACGAGACCCTCTCGGAGGTGCTCGCCGTCGAAGGCGCCACCGCGTGGCTGCGCGTGGGGGACGGCACGTCGTCCGGCCGGAACCTGATCGCGGCGTTCGACCTGGACCACCGCAAGGAGTTGTGGCGCACCCCCCTCCCGGACGGATTCGGCTACTCCCTGTCCGTCACCGTCGGACCCGGGACCGTCGTCGTGGAAGTACGGGTCGACCAGCAGAAGCATTACGAGTTCCGGGCCGTCCGTACCCTGGCGGTCGCGGGGTTCGAACGGAGCGGCGGGCGCATGCTCTGGAACCGCTCCTACCCCGACGTGCACAGCGGCCCCGCCTCCGCGGTGGACCCGGCGGGCGGCCGGGTGTTCCTCCTCTCCCGGGGCCGCGCGTACGCCTACGACCTGAGGACCGGCGACCGGCTGTGGGAGTCGCAGGCCGTGGTCGCCGGCACCAACGCCCCGCCCCTCCTCGTCGGCGGCACGCTGTACCTGGCCGACGAGGGCAGGGGGCCCCTCGTCGCCGTCGCACCGGACACCGGCCGGACGCTGTGGGAGCGGGAACTCGACGAGACCCTGGAGTGGTTCATGCTCGGGCGCATGACCGCGAGCGCCTCCGGGCGCACCCTGTACCTCCCGACTCTCCACCAGATCACCGCGACCGCCCTGCCGTCGGGCGAACGCCTGTGGCAGGCCGGGCTCGCCGGGGCGGAGGCCCGTGAGCCGCTCCAGCTCGCCGAGGCCTCCGGCACCCTGCTCATCGCCCGGCCGTCGGCCGTCTTCGCCGTCCCGGCGGACTGACCCGCGCCCGCGCCCCGCCCACGGGCCGCCCTGCCACACCTCCCGGTCCCACACCTCCCGGTCCCACACCTCCCGGTCCCGCAGCCACCGTCCCGCAGTCACCGTCCCGAAGGAATCCCACCGGTCATGCCCACGCTCCTGCCCCTCCTGCCCGACGACCCCGAACAGCTCGGGGGGTACGTGCTCCTCGCCCGGCTGGGAGGCGGCGGCATGGGAACCGTCTTCCTCGCCCGCACCACCGGCGGTCGCCTGGCCGCGGTCAAGACCGTACGGGCCGACCTGCGCGACCGGCCCGGCTACCGGGAGCGCCTGACGCTGGAGATCGAGGCCGCGCGCGCCCTGGGGGCGGAGCACACCGCCGCGTTCCTCGGCGCGGACCCGGCCACGGCACGGCCGTGGCTGGCCACGGCATACCTCATCGGCCCCTCGCTGGCCGAGGCGGTGGCGGCCGGGGGCCCGCTGCCCGAACAGGCCGTCCGGCGGATCGGCTCCGCCCTCGCCGCCACCCTCACCGCCCTGCACCGCGCCGGACTGGTCCACCGCGACCTCAAGCCCTCCAACGTCCTGATCACCGCGCAGGGCCCCCGGCTCATCGACTTCGGGCTCGCCCAGGCACCGGGCAGCCCCCGCCTCACCGAGGCCGGGGGCGTGGCCGGCACACCGGCCTACATGTCACCCGAGCAGGCGCGCGGGGAACCGCCCGGCCCGGGGAGCGACGTGTTCGCCCTCGCCGCCGTCCTCGTGTTCGCCTCGTCCGGGCACGGCCCCCACGACGCCCGCGGCCGGCAGACCACCCCGCAACTGCTGCGGGAGGGCGCCGCCCCCGACCTGACCGGCGTACCGGACGGGCTGCGCGGGACGCTCACCGCCTGCCTGTCACCGGCGCCGGGCGACCGCCCGTCGCCCGACCGGCTGCGCGAGCGGTGGGGGCCCTTCGACACCGGGGAGTTCGCCGACCTGCTGCCGCACACGCTCCTCGCCGACCTGTCCCGCCGGATCGAGGACATCGCCACGGCCTCCACCGCCCCGCTGCGCGCCCCCGCGCCGCGCCGCGGCCTCTCCCGCCGCACCGTGATCGCGGGCACGGCGGCTGCCGCGCTCACCGCCACGGGCGGCGCCTCGGCGCTCTGGCTCACCGGCAACCTCCCCGGCTCCGGCGGCCGGACGGCCGCACCCGGCCCCGGCGGCCGGACCACCCGTCCGCCCGGTACCCCACCGGCCCCGCTGTGGTCGGTTCCCGCCCCGTTCACCGCGACCCCCGTCGCGGCGGCCGACGAGGTCCTGATCCACCTGAGCGACATCATGCGCGGGATCTCGACCGCCGACGGCCGGGTCCTGTGGGAGGTCCAGACCGTCAAGGCCGACACGGCCGTGGCCGGCGGCCGCCTCGTGGGCATGGTCTTCGGCGCCGACGGCGACGCGAGCGCGGGCCCCATGGACCCGCGCACCGGCCGCCTCACCGCCGACGCGGCGGGCCCGGCCGTCCTGGGCGAACTCGGCTACACCAGCGCCCTCCTGGCCGCGGACGCCGAATGCCTCTACCTCAAGGCGTTCTACCGGTCCGACGACCAGAAGGACCGGCCCTGGCTGCTCTCCTACGACCTGAACGCCCGGAAACTGCGCTGGCGCCGGCGCGCCGAGGGCGCGACCCCGACCTCGAACGGCTCCCTCATGATGTCCGCGATCGTCTCCGGTGGCCGCCTGATCTGCTCCGACCCCGCGCGGGTCTTCGCCGTCGACCTGCGTGACGGCCGCCCCCTGTGGGCCTGCCGGGTCCGCACCGACCAGCAGGCGGCCTCACCGACGGAGTCGGGAGGCATCAACCCCCCGGCCGTCTCGGACCGGCACGCCTTCGACTTCGAGGAGAGGATCACGGCGGTGGACCTGGTGACGGGAGCGGTGGCCTGGACGCTGGAGCCGGAGGCCGCCAAGCCGCTGAGCGCGCCCGTCTGCGTGAACGGCACGGTGTACGTCGCGGACGGCCTGCTGCATGCCGTCGAGGAGTCGACCGGGAAGAAGGTGTGGACCCACGACCCGGGTGCGTACGTCTCCATGCTGGCGCCTCCCGCCCCGTTCCGCGGCGAGCTCTACGCGGCGGTCGGCGGCGGAGGCCAGGCGGTCGTCGCGGTGGACGTCGAAAGGCGCCGGACCGCGTGGACGCTGTCCGCGGGCGCCGTGAACATGCCCGACGGCTCGAACATGATCGTCCAGCGTGGCGACCGCCTCTACCCCCAGACCCCCGACCGCCTCGCGGCCGTCCCCCTGGACTGACACCCCCGAAACCACCCCGGGCGCCCACCGCCCACGCCCCGGCGGCCCGTGGCGGTCCGGACGGCCCGCAGACGACAGCACCGGGCCGTGTTCTAGGCAGCGGGCGAGTCTTGGGCGGAGAGTTCTTCGGCCAGTTCCATACAGCGCAGGCGGGCCGGGGAGAAGTCGTAGGGCATCTTGCCGATGGCTTCGAACGCGCTCATGGAGCCGGCCTCCCGCCTGCCAGCACTCAGGCCGGCCTCGTCCTCGCCGCCATCGGCGGTAGCGGGGTGCAGGGTGTCCCAGGCGTCGAAGAGGGCGTCGTCGTCCTCGTCCAGGCCGGACTCCTCGATGACGGCCTGTAGGGCGCTTTCGAAGGCGTGCCGTTCGACGGCCACGTGAGCCACCCGTGGATCATCGACGGCGACGCTGTCGTCGAGTGCCTCCTCGGCGTCATCGATGCGGTCGGAGTCCTCCCGCAGAGTGGGATGCGTGGCCAGGGCGATGAAGCGGGTGGCCTGGACGGCCGCGCCGAGCGGGCCGAGAATCCGCTCGGTGACCAGCAGACTGTCCAGGTCCGCCTGACGCAGGGAGCCTTCGGGCAGGCTCTTGAGGCGTTCGGTGACGAAGTCGGAGAGCAGGCCCATCCGGCTGCCTTCGGTGCGCATCCGCCGCACGGCGGCCCGTTGCCGCCGCACTTCCGCCTCCTGCTCGGCGAGGGTTTCCTCCAACCGCCCCAGGATGCCCGCGATACCTTCTCCGCTGTCCGCACCGGCGGAAGCCGTGCCGGTGGTAAAGGCGTCACGGATGTCGTCCAGGGCGATCCCGGCGTCGGCCGTCTTGCGAATCCACAGCAGGCGGATCATGTCCTCGTACCCGTAGCGGCGGCGGCCGTCGCCGCCCCGCTCGGGCTCGGGGAGCAGACCGATCTCGTGGTAATGGCGAATCGCCCGCGGCGTGCTGCCGACGAAGGCCGCCGCGTCACCGATCTTGACCTGGCGGGGTGGCATGAAAGACGCGTGCATGAACAGGGACCTTTCCTCAAGGGACCGGGACGTAGGTCCACCGCACCACATGCCGCTACGGAAGGTGCAACCCCATGCGCACCGCCCCGCGCCCATGCCAGGAAACGCGCCCTTCCTCCCTGGAACAGGGCCTGGGAGGGATCATCCCCTTGGGTGCCGGTGGAGAGTGGCGGCCAGGAGGTGGGAGTCGAGCAGGGAGACGTCTGCCGTCCTGTCCGCCCGTGCGTAGCCGGCCAGCATCCGTTTGGTCAGGACGAGTGCTTCGGGCGAGCGTCGCACGAGGGGCCTGGTCCAGGAATCGATCACCTTGTCCAGCTCGTCGAGCGGGGCGGTCCGGTGGAGCAGACCGATGCGGTGGGCCGTGTCGGCGTCGAAGACGTCGCAGGTGAGCATGAGCTCGCGAATCCGGGAGGCGCCGACCTCGGAGACCAGGCGTCCCATCGCCCCGCCCCACGCCGGCGGTAGCCCTATGCCGACCTCCGGCATGCGAAAGCGGCTGGTGTCGGCACCGGCGCGCAGATCGCAGAAGGAGGCGAGGGCGAGACCCGCGCCGATGACCCGCCCGTGCAGCCGGGCGATGGTGACCGCGTGGGTGTTCTCCAGGGCCTGGCACAGGCGGTGCGCCTTGTCGGCGATGCGCCGCAGGCCCACCCCGGACGGGTCGGCGGCCAACGCCTCCTGGTACTCGTCGCGGTCGGCCCCCAGGCAGAAGTCCCGGCCCAGTGACGACAGCGTCAGGATCCGGACGTCGGGTCTCTCGTGGAGGTCGTCGAGCAGGGTGGTGAGGTCGTCGAGGACCGCGGTGTCCACCAGGTCCTCCTGCCCCCAGGGGTTGAGACGGACATGCAGTACGGGTCCGTCCTGCTCGGTACGTATCGCCTTGGGAGCGGTCCGGGCGCGTGCGGGGGCGGTGGCAGGGGCGGGTGCGGGGGTGGATTCGGTCATGCGAGTGCTACGTCCAGGTTCAGCAGGCGCCGGAACGCCACGCGGGGCGCCATCGACGGGGGGCGTACGAGGGTGAGGCGGGGAAGGCGCCGGATCAGTTGGCGGAGAAGGGTCTGGGCTTCGAGGCGGGCCAGCGGCGCGCCGAGGCAGTAGTGGATGCCGCCGCTGAACGCGAGGTGGTCGGGCGTGCGTTCGGGGTCGAACCGGTCCGGGTCGCTGTGTCTGGCCGGGTCCCGGTGGGCCGCTCCGATCATGAGGTGGACCATCTCGTCGCGGCGGATCTCGATGCCTCCCAGCACGGAGTCCTGTGATGCGACCCTGCTGATCACGTGCGTAGGCGGGTCGTGGCGGAGCGTCTCCTCCACGAATCCGGCTACGAGGCCCGGGTCGTCGGCGACCATGTCCCAGCGTCCGGGGCTTTCGACGAGCCGGAGCGTCATCGTGGAGAGGAGGGTCGCGGTGGTCTCCAGGGCGGCCAGCAGGACGAACAGCACCAGGAAGTAGACCGCCTCGTCGGCCTTGTCCTGGTCGGGCTCGATCGCGTCCCACGTCCGGGTCCACCGGGTGACGGGGTCATCGCCGGGGTGGGCGCGCCGCTCGCGCACCAGGTCCATGAAATAGGTGCGGAGTTCGGCCGTGGCCGCGTCGGACAACGCCAGTTGGCTGGCCGTCGGCAGCAGCTCCTGAGTAAAGACCTGATGGTGTGTCAACTGCCGGAGCCTGGGCCAGTCGGCCTGCGGCAGCCCGAGCCAGTCCCCTATGGTGGCCACCGGCAGCTCCTCGCAGACCAGCGCCGAGAAGTCCGCCTCGCCGGTGCGTATTCGCTCCGTGAAGGCGTCGAGGAGCCGATCCGCGGTCCGGTTCACCTTGCGGCCGATGCGCTCCACGGTGGCCCGGTCGAAGGTGCCCGCCGCCCGTCGCGCCTTGGTGTGGTCCGGGGAGTTGAGCGCGGCGAGCGTGTTGCTCATCTCGCGCGAGGAGGGCGCGCTCCAGCGCGTCCCGGCCTCCTGGCGCTCCCGCCATCCCCTGTCCGGCTCCAGCCATTGACGACTGCGCAGAACCTGGTCGCAGGCGGCGAAGCCCGTCACGGCGAAGCCGCCCCAGGGGGCGGGCACCACCTCGCCCCGCGAGAGGAGTTCGGCGTAGATCGGGAAGGGGTCGGCCTGCCCTCCGGCCGTCCGCAGACGGGAGAAGAGGGAGGCGGACGCCCGGCGGTCGTACGACGGAGTTGTGGCAACCCCCATGATGGCGGCTCCTTCCTGAGAACCAGCCGCCATGCATACCCACATGATCGTTAAAGAATCCCCTGTCACCGGGTACTCAAGGGGTTACGGGAATCACACCTGCCTCACTCGCCCCTGGTCCACGCCAGGAAGCGACTGAACAGGCCACCCTTGGGCTGCGGCGCGACACCGGCGTTCGTACGCGAGGGCCCGGCGTGGGAGGGCGAGGCGGCGGCCGACTGCTGCGGGGGCAGCCGGCCCGCGCTCGATCCGTCCGATCCGTCCGATCCGGCTGCCCGGGGGACGGCCTTCGGGGTGAAGCGGATCGGGAGGGTGACCAGCGAGCGGCTCCACGGGCTCGGCACCCAGGTGAGCGTCTTGAACGGGACGCGCAGCTCGACGTCGAGAAGCTGGTTGAGCAGTGCCTCGACGGCAGTCACGGCGATCATGAAAGCCGGGTCCTTGGCGGGGCAGGCGTGCGGGCCCGCGCCGAACGCCAGGTGCGCCTTGGTGCTGAGCTGTTCGCGGTGCTTGGTCAGCTTCGGGTCGGTGTTGGCCGCGGCGAACGAGATGAGGACCGGGTCGTTGGCCCGCACCACCCTGCCGCCGAGCTCGACGTCGTGAGTCGGGTAGTGGGCCGCGTAGTTGGCGATCGGCGCGTAGTTCCAGAGCGTCTGGGAGACCGCGTCCTCGACCGGGAGGCCGACCTGCCAGTCCTCCCCGAGGTACAGGGCGCTACTGGTGCCGATGGCCGCGGCCAGCGGCGCGGTGCCACCGGAGAGCAGGGTGACCAGCTGGTGCAGCACCTCCTCGTCGCTCAGCTGGGCCGGGTGCTCCATCAGGCGCGTCGTCAGATCGTCCGTCGGGCGCCGCCGCTTGAGGGCGATCAGCTCGGTGAGCGCCCCGCCGAGCACCTCGTCGGCCCCGGGCGTTCCCTCGAAGATGCCACTGATCCCGGCGATCACGCGGTCGCCGATCTCGGGCGGGCAGCCGAACAGGTCGCTGAAGACCAGCAGGGGCAGCGGCTGGGCGTACTCGGCCATCAGCTCCGCCTGGCCGCGGATGTCGGTGCTGAACTGGCTGATCAAGTAGTGGGCGGACTGCTGCGTCTGCTTGATGAGCCGGTGCTCGTCGACCGTGGCGAGACTGTCGGTGACGGCCCCCCGCAGCCGGGCATGTGCCGCACCGTCACTGAAAAGCGCGTTGGGGCGGTAACCCATCATGGGCAGTGCCGGGCTGTCGGCCGGGACGCGCCCTTCATTGAGGGCGTTCCAGCGGCGGGAGTCGCGCACGAAGGAGGCGGGGTTCTGCAGGACGTACAGAGCGGCGTCGTAGCTCGTGACGAGCTCGGCCTGGACGTCGGGGGCGATGTCCACGGGCGCACTGAGACCGAACGCACGCAGCTGTGCGTAGTGGCTGTCGGGGTCGGCACCGAACGAGGGGCCGTACATCTGGACGTTCCCGTGCGCGGGGCAGCCGGGGGGTATCTCCTGCGGTTCACGTGGCTGTTGCATTCCTGCGCTCCTAGCCGAGTTGGGACATGAGGTGTTTCACGAGGATGATGAGGGCACGCGCCGAGGAGTTCTCGTCCCGTACGTCGCACTCCACGACAGGGGTCTCGGCGGTGAGGTTCAGGGCCTCGTGCACCTCGTCGAGCGGGTAGTGCGTGGTGCCCTCGAAGTGGTTCACGGCGATGGCGTACGTCAGGCCGAAACGTTCGACGAGGTCCAGGACGGGGAAGGACTCGTGCAGTCGCTCCGGGTCGACGAGGACCAGCGCGCCCAGAGCGCCCCGGGAGAGCTCCTCCCACATCTCCTTGAAGCGCTCCTGGCCGGGCGTCCCGAAGAGGTAGAGCACCAGGGTGTCGCTGAGGGTGAGCCGACCGAAGTCCATGGCGACGGTGGTGGTCTTCTTGTCGGGTGTGCCCGACAGGTCATCGAAGCCCACGCTGGCTTCGGTGATCTCTTCCTCGGTCCGTAGGGGCTCGATCTCGGAGAGACTGCCGATACAGGTGGTCTTGCCGACCCCGAAGTGCCCCACTATGAGGATCTTCACCGCGTGGGAGACATCTGGATCCAGGTACACGCGTTACGCTCCGAATCGATTCTTCAGGCCTTCGAGCACGGCGCTGACCAGTTCTCTGTCGACACGTTCGGCGCGCGGTATCGGGGTCCTCGCGAGGATGAGACTGTCCTCCTCCAACTGCGCCAGCAGGATGCGGACGATGCCCAGGGGCAGGTGCGTGTGCCCCGCCACCTCGGCCACGGACAGGAAGCCGTTCGCGACCAGGTCCATGACCTGCCCCGCTTCCGGGGACAGCGTGCGCGCCGCGATCTGCCCGTTCTCCGCCGCCGCCGTCACGAGCGTCGTGTGCTCGTACTCGTGGTCCGGGGGCAGCGCCCGTCCGTTCGTGATCACGAAGAGGGGGACTAACGGAGACGTCAGTTCCAGCTCTTCACCCTGTTCGAACCCCTCAGGCACGGCCTGTCCCCTTCCCCGGTGTCGCCGCCGCGGTCAGTCCGGGAACCACCTCGTGCAGACGCGTGGTGAACTGTTCTATGTCGCAGTCGTGTTCGGCGGCAGCGGCCAGCAGGGCATCGGGGCCGGCCGCCATCAGGAAGATCCAGCCGTGCTGGAACTCGATGACCGTCTGACGCCATTCCGCGTCCTCGCTGCCCCCCGCGAACTGGGAGGTGACCCGGCTGTAGGCGTGGATGCCCGTCATGGCCGCCGAGATCGTATCCGCGAGGTCGCGGCTCATCCCGGTGGTCGCCCCGCGGGGAAGGCCGTCCGATCCCAGCAGCACGGCGTGGCGGGCACCCCTGACCTCGGACATCACCTGGTCGAGCGCGCCGAGGACGAATCCCGCGTCACCGGAGCCCTGCTGCCGGGGGGCGTTCCCCCGCGGACCTCCGGCGTCCTCGGCGCGCACCCGCGGCGGCGAGGTGAGGTTGTTGCCCAGCCGGGCGACCAGGCGGTGCATGCGGAAGGAGATCTGCTGCATGTCCACATCGGGCCCGGCCGCGGCGGCGAGGTAGGAGCCCTGCCCGGCCCCGATCAGGAAGCTCCAGCCGTGCGAGAACTCGATGACGGTCTGGTTCCACTGCCGGTCCTCCTCCGGTCCGGCGAAGTGGGCCGTCGCCCGGCTGAGCGACTGCATCCCGGCCATGGCCGCGGAGATGGTGCGCACGTCCTTCTCGGCCAGGCCTTCCGTCGCGCCGCGGGGAAGGCCGTCCGCGGACAGCAGGACGGCGTGCCGTGCACGGGGCACGTTGTGCACGATGTCCTCGAGCATCCACGACAGGTCTGCGGTCATGCGTCTTCGGGCCCTTCGAACGAGGTGGCGTCAAGGTCGCGGCCGGAGAGCGTGCCGCGCTGGAAGGCCCCCAGGCTGCGCCCGGAAGCGCGGCCTGTCTCCCCCGGGGTCCGTGGCACCGGCGGGACGGTGTCGGGATCGGGATCGGGGACGCTCGCGATGGGGGCCTGGCGTGCGCCGCGCTTGGGCAGACCGTGCATCGTGCGCGACATCGCGCTCTGGGGCCGGCTCTCGGTGGCACGCCGGATGTCGCTGACCGGAGCCTCCTGGGCGGGCGGTATCTCCTCCATGGTCCACAGCTCCTCGGGCAAGAGGACGACGGCCCTGACGCCGCCGTACCGGGAGACTCCGGTGACGTCGACCTTGAAGCCGTGCTGACGCGCGATCAGGCCGATGACCGGGAAGCCGAACTTCGGCTGCGTCCCGAGCTGCGACAGACGGGGGGCGACTTCTCCGGAGAGCAGCGCGGTCGCCCGCTGCCGCTCTTCGTCGTTCATGCTGACACCGGCGTCGTCGATGACGATGCACAGGTTGTTCTGGACGCGCTGGAACGTCACCTCGATCGGCGCGTCGTGCTGCGAGAAGCTGGCGGCGTTGTCGAGCAGCTCCGCCACGGCGAGGGCGACGGGCGCGACCGCGGACGCCTTCAGGGCCAGACTGGTCTGCTGCATGATGGCGACCCGGTGGAAGTTGCGGATCTGGCCCTGGGCACTGCGCACCACGTCGTAGACGCTGGCGGGCCTGTTGCGACGGCCGAGCGGCGCCCCGCACATGACGGCGATGCCCTGAGCCTTGCGCGCCATCTGGGCGTTGGCGTGGTTGACGTCCAACAGATCGCTGAGGACGGCGTGTCCGCCGTACTTGCGCTGGACGCCGTCCAGGAGTGTCGTCTGCTCGGCCGCGAGGCTCTGCAGGAGGCTGGCGGCACCCTTGAGGACGGCCTTGGTGTTCTCCTCCGCCGCTTCCTTGGCTTCGCGGAGCGTGGCGTCCTGCTCGCCGCGGAACCTCTGCAACTCGGCGCGCGACGCGTGCAGATGGCTGTCCGCCGTGACTATCTGGTGTCTCAGGTCGGCCTCGGTGTGCTCCTTCCTCGCCGCCAGCGCTCTGTTGCGGGCGACGAGTGCCACGATCGCGACAACGGCTATCGCCGCCACCGCAACCAAGCACCACACAAGTGCGTCTCGATTCATGGAAACCTTTCCCGGCGCGTGGCATGCGGACGGCTGCAGATACACCTTGCGAGGCCCCGCAACACAGCTGATCGGCACGGTTCACCTGCGGTTACGCGGAGAGCATGCCGCCGATCACACATCAGCGTCTGCGTCACAATGGATCAAGATCACAGATGTCGGGATGCTATCACCGGATCTTCGCCTCCCCGGACGCCCGCGATGGCGCCGCATGCACCCAACCCGGCTGTCACGGGAGCGGGTTGACATGGCCTTTCGGCCTCACACCTGCCATCGGCCACCCTCTCGCCACCGATCCGTCAGTAGTTCTTCACGAGAGAAGTGGCGATCCCTCACACCGATCTGAGGCACCGCCGACCGAACCCTGGACGGACCTCATCGGCAACTGGCGGCGCCCGGTTCACCGGTACCGGGTGCGTGGGCGAGCAGGCACACCCACGGCACCGGCTCCCGCGGCTCCCGGCGCGCCGCCAGCTGGGCCGCATGCCGCGCTGCCCCCTCCCGCGCCGCAGCGCTTGGGTGCTGCTGGTGGTGGGCCCGAACGGCTCGCTCCACCGCCACCCGGGCACGCATCACCTGGGCGTCGTAGCTGGTCGGCTCCTCCGTCAGCCACACACCCACCACATCGGAAAACGGGCTGCAGTGACTGCCAGAACCTGCGTACGCGACGTTCGCAGCCCCCACCGTCCACCAGTTGCCGCCAGCAAGTCACGCGCCGGCCGCCACCGGCCTGCCTGCAACTCGACCAACGTGAAGCCGAGTGCCTCGTCGGTGCCGGCGGGGTGGTAAACCGGGCGCATCAGCACGCCTCGCAAGCTAAGCGGCCACCGTCTGCGGCCTGCGGCATGGAAGGCAGACGCCTGATGCTCTCGACCGCACCGTGGCGGGGCGTCATGGATTCTTCGGTCATCGGATGATTCCTCGGGAGCGGGGGATCGATGGAGATGGGCAAGGGGTTGCTGTCAGGCTGGAGTAGGGGCCGCCGGGCGCTGGCATCCGGTCTAGAACTTGATCCCGCTGATCAGGCGCGCGACGTCCGCTGCGATCTCGGAGATCGTCGGCGCGACTGAGGAACTCGCCAGATAGAAGCCCAGCAAAGTGCACACGATGGCGTGCCCGGCCTTCAACCCTCTCTTCTTGACGAGCAGGATGCCGAGAATCGCGAGCAGCACGACGGCGGAGACATTGACAACCACGGAAGCTCTCCAGGGGGCATGCGTTCCCACAGTCCGGGACCGCTGTGGCGCTGCCGCGACTGGACTGCTGTGTGCCGGTCGGCCCAGCAGTGCCGTGATGGCGGCAGCCAAATAGGACGAGGGAAGCGTGAAGAGGCCCTACGCGGTACCGGAAGCTCCGCGCTCTTCCCTGCGCGCTCGGCCAATCGCTCTGCTCAAGGCCGTCGGTCGCGTCAAGAGCCGGGGACTGGTGGGCAGTACGTGCCAGTGCAGTCCGGGCGGAGCGGTGGCGTCAAGAGGAGGTACGACGAGGTGGCATCGCGGCCCAAGCGCCACAGTGTTCGGCTCTTGCCAGGTCGTGGCCGTGCCAATGGGAACCAGGACACATATGCGCAGCTCGGTACCCTCGTCGCCGAATACCACCGGTCCCACGGGCTTGCCCTCCGCCTGGAGGATCTCGATGGCTCGGCGGCCAACGAATTCGGATATTCGGACAACGTCCCACCACTGTCCGACCGAGCAGACGTCGGGGTCGTCGCCGATCGGCATCCATCGCGGCGGGACCCCGGGAGAAGGGGGACGATCCACGGACATGAAATGGTCTCCTCGCAAAGGCTGGTGAGGAGACCATTCCACGTGGCCAGTGCCGTGCACGGACAGATTGTCTGGGGGCGAGTGCACGGGAACGCCGTACGGGAACACTAGGCTGTGGTAATGCCCGCCCATCTCCCGAAGGCCGCCAGCTCGTTGGACGGGCGCGTGTCCATGCGCAGGAGTGCGGCCGACGTCTCCCGGGCCGACGGATGGAAGCGGGTGTGGTTAGGAGCAACCTTCCGCGCTCGCCCGAGGTCCGCGAATGCGCCGCGCCTGTCACCTACGGCCAGTTTCGCCGAGGCGACGTCAATGAAGTGGTGGCTGGAGCGTTCTCCCACAGTTGAGGCCGGTGGCGTCCACTCCTGTCCCGGGGCGCCAGACCACTGGGTGAGACGTGCGAGTGCCTGCTCCACGTCCCCCATGTCGATCAGGGTGTGCACCTCGTGTATACGGATGTTCGTGGGGCCGAATGACATCTCGTAGGCGAGGGAGTCGCGGTTGTCGGCCATGCGCGCGACGCTCTCTGCCTCGCGGAGGTAGGCGTCGGCGCGGTCCGCGTTGTTCTCCCGAGCTTCCAGCACGGCCAGCTTCAGCAGGAGGGCACCGTCGATGGCGAGGGCGCCGTTGGCGTACGAGCGCTCGGGTTGCATCCGTTCGAGCTCGTGGCGCAGCGCCAACAGCTTGCGGCGTCCCGACGCGTAGGCCCCCTGTCGCAGCATCGCGCCCACGACGAGGTAACTGGCGGTGAACTGCAACAAGGGGTCGCCTGAGCGGTCGGCGGCCCAGCGAACGCGTTCGAGCGCTGTGCTGGACAGGTCGTGGTGCCCCAGCTTGTGCGCAAGGGAGTTCACTGCTCGGTAGGCGCGAGCGAGGTGACCATATGCTTTTTCCCGCTCGCCGTTGCGGCCCTGCAGGGCGACGTGCGTCAGTTCTGTGATGACTGCCGGGAGGAGGGGCCCATTGGTGCATAGCGCGCATCCCGACGGAGAGCGGCTACCTGGTCCATCTCGGAGGCGAGCACGGGCAAGGACCTGGGCGCGGTCTCCAGGTCATCAGGGGTGTCGTAGCAGAGCATGATCCTGCGTAGCTCGGGTATCACGGCATGCACGCCGTCTTCGGCCTCGGGTTCACCGTAGTACGGCTGCCCGGTCAGGACCTCCGGGCCGAAACGAAGTGCCTTGGCGAGCGCCAGGACAAGCGAGGGTGATGCCTTGCGCACACCGGACTCGAGCTTCTGTACGTAGCTGGGTGAGATCGCGACTTTGTGTGCCAGTTGGGCGGCAGACAGATTCCGTGTCTTTCGGGCGATACGGAGACGGTCTCCCAGCGTCAGGTTTTCACTCATGGGTGGAACAGTCCCTTCGCGACGGAGCACTCCGACCAGCGTACGTACGATGTCCAGCCTTGCGATGAGCTGCGGAAAGAGTTCATTTCCACGCCACTGAGTGGCTCAGACCCGCCAGCTGTGGCTGAGCCACTCAGACGATGCGGATCTCGGTAAAATGGTGCAGATTATCCAAGATGTTCAATAAGTCTCATCCTTATGTCTATTACATGGCATGCGGCCTCTGGTCAAGGGGTGTGCGGAAGATCGCTCAGGACAGTTTGTCCGCTGCCCATCCCCTGACCGATGGAATCGTCTCCTCACAACACGCCCCGCCCACATCGCATTTGCCGTGAAGCCTGCGGACTGCCAGTGCTTCCGTGCCGCGGACGGGCTCGCCCAACACAGGTGAGGGAGTCTCGACTTGCACTACCCGCCAACCATGTCGTCGTGCAGCACGTTGTCGCTGCCGCGACTGAACTCAGTTGCTGCAACCCGCACAGAAGAGGCTCCGCATGGGCCGGACAGCTCACGGGCGGCGGATGGCACCGGAGCTGTTGTGCTTGACCTGTTCGGGACACTTGTCGCCGCACCGGACATCACCGAACGCGCTGCCGCGGTGATTGAGCTCTCCTTCGCACTCGGTGTCGCCAGGGAGACCGTCGACGTAGCACTTTCCAGGAGCTGGCGGGTCCGGCATGACGGGACGTTACGCTCGGGAGCCGCTCTCGCCGCGTATCTCGTCGAGCGATGCGGTGCATCCGCGGACCACGTGGCCAGCGCGGCATCGGTGTTTCGTCGACTCGCAGCCACCCGGCTGGGCACCGACGAGTCGGTCTGTCGGGCGCTGGCCGAGTTGCGGCGCTCTGGGCTTCGTCTGGCACTGCTCAGCGATGCTTCCCCGGACATCGCTGAGGCCTGGAACGCGTCGGACCTCGCCTCGTACTTCGAGGTGGCGTTGTTCAGTTGCTGGAAAGGCGCGGTGAAGCCGGCCCCCAGTCTCTTCGACCGAGTACTGGTGCGGCTCGGCGTAGCACCGGGTAACACCGTCTACTGCGGGGACGGTGGCGGTGACGAACTGGCAGGGGCTCAGCGGTCGGGGATGAGGCCCTTGCGTGTGACACGCCGGGGCGGATCACACCGCCTCGCTTTTGGTGAGACGCCTTGGTCCGGAGGGTCCTTACCGGCAGTGGAGTCTCTGCCCGCGGCGCTGGCCGGCGGGTGGGCCCTATGAATGCGGCACCGCGTGCATGGAGGGTTCGCGGGGGTGTTCCACAGCTTGCGGAAGCCCCGGACTCACACGTCTCCGGTTCCACCCGTGGCACGGCTCTCGTTCATGTCCGGTACGCGGGCGTCTGTGGCAGCGATGTCCCCAAGCTCCACCCCGCCTGGGGCGGCTCGATACCTACGCCGTGGTTCCCAGGGCACGAGATCGTCGGCAGGGAAGCCCGATCTGGTGACTGGGTCGCCATCGACCCGCTGATCGGGTGCGACTCATGCCGTGACTGCCAGCACGGGCGAACGGACCTGTGTCCGGATCTGCAGCGCGTCGGATGGGATCTTCCCGGTGGTCTCGCCGAGCTCATTCGGGTCCCGGAATCCAGCGTGGTGAAGCTCCCCAGCCTCCGAGACCCCGCCCACGGCATTCTGGCCGATCCCATGGCGGTGGCCCTGCACGGCGTCCGCTGCGGAATGCAAAGCCGCCCCGGGCGTCTCGGGGTCCTCGGCGCCGGTTCGCTTGGGATCTGTACGGCGATCTGTGCCTCCGCCGCCGGGTGGGACGTCCACCTCGCGGCCCGGTCTACCACGAGGCACAGCGAGCTGAAATCAGCCCTCACCGGTCCGCGCCTCACCGTGCACCACACCGCTCTACCGCCATGTGATGCCGTCGTTGACGCTGCTGCCGGGCACGACGATTCCCCCTTACGCCAGGCCGCCGCAGCGGTCCGGGACGGAGGAACGGTACTCGTGCAGAACGCCTACGCCCCGGACGTCACCCTCTCCCTACCGCTCCGCGACCTCTTCCGTCGCTCGGTAACCCTGCGTGGCTCCTTCTCGTACTGCCGCGCCAACGGCCGCGACGACTTCCGCGACGCCCTCGCTCTTCTCAGCCAAGGCGGAGCATGGGCCGACCTGCTGACGCGAGACCGCTATCCCCTGTGCGAACTACCGCAGGCGCTGAAGGCGCTGCGGCGCCAGGACGATCACCGCCCGTTCAAAGTCCTGCTGACCTCAAACACCTGACTCCTTGGAGCCACGATCATGACCGTCTCCATCCCTCCGCTGATCCACAAGATCAACTCTCGCGTCACGATCGAACCTCATGAGGTCCACGAGGGAATCCTCGCCGTCCTCGAACTCCCGGCCGGCAATACACGCGATGTGATGCTCGGCAGCATCCTGACCGGTCTGTTATTACGCGGCCCAAGGATCGGAGAAGTAGAGGCCGCCATCCGCGCCGCCACCAACCTGGACCGGGCCGGCTGGGACTTCCACCGACCGCCTGAGGGGCTTCGGTTCGTCGGTTACACCGGCAGCGGGAAGAAGACCCTCAAGACGATCAACCTGAGTTCGAGCGCCGCGCTTGTCGCGGCCACAGGCGGGGCACACATCGCCAAGCTCGGCTCTCGCAGTGCCTCCTCCAAGACCGGGTCCCGGGACTTCATCGACCTCGTCGGCGCGGAGATCGAGGCAGTGCCGCATGGAGAAATGGTTGGCATCGCAGCCGATTGCGGATTCGGCTTCTTCTCCATCGAGCACCGGGTGCCCGAGTTCGACCGGCGCTACGGAGGCAGGTTCCAGGCGGTCCACGCCCTGAGCCTGGCCTTCCCCGCGCTGTTGAGCCCCGTGGTCTGCGCAGCCTATGTCTACGGACTCTCGCACCCCGCGGTCCGCGTCTCCGCACGGCTCCTTTCCCGGCTCGGGCTCCCAGACGCGACTGTCGTCAATTCCTCCGCCGACACGACGCTCCAGGTCGACGAACTCCTCCCAGGGACCACGGTTCGTGCCTGCCGGATCAGCGACAGCCGGGAGGACCACACTCTCGCTGGCGACGTGACGCGAGCCGCGGCGTCCATGCCCCGAAACCTGAGTTGCATCGCTCAGCACGCCGACCCCCACTCGAACGTGGCCGCTGCGGTGCGTGTCCTGGCCGGCCGGGACACCTCGCCCGCTCGCGACGCAGTCGCCCTCAACGCGGCCCTGCTTCTCCTGACGGCTCGCGTGGTCCCGACTCTCCAGGCGGGGCTCGACACCGCGCTCACCATCCTCCACGCCGGCGCGGGATTGGACACACTGCTCCGCTTCGTCCGCCTCACCGGCGGCTCGCCCCTCGCGCTTGAGGCACTGCTTCGCCGGGACTCCCATCCGGCCTCCGTAACCTCCGCGTCCGACAGGGAGAAGGCCACATGCTGACCCACGACGAACTGGGCATCATCCACCTGGTTCTCAACACTGACTGCAACGCCTGGGACTTGGCCCCCACCTCGTCCTCACCGGGTGTGTGCCGCTTCTGCTACCGCGAGCGCAACCGCGTCAAGGCCGACGCGGACACGGTCGTCCGTGTCATCGACCGCCTCCGATCCGAGTCGGAGGCGCACCGGATCGTCTTCACCGGCGGCGACCCCGTGATGCCGTACGAAAACCATCTGGAGCTCGCCCTCCGGCACGCCTACTCCGCCGGCTTCGAGACAAACCTGCACACCAACGGTCTTCTCCTGAAGGGGCGCTACCCCGACATCCGCGATCACGTAACCGTCTACTCCCTGGCGGTCGACGGCCCGGATGCCGAGACCGCCGACTGGTTCCGCGGACAGGGCTACTTCGACTGCTTCCAGGCCAACACGGCCATGCTCATCTCCGACCGGCGGCGCCTCGCCATTACTGACTTCGGCGTTTCAGGGTGAGGTTGGTGTGTCGAGGGTGAGGCCGGTGCCGGCTATGAAGCCGTCGAGGGTGTGGGGCCGATACTGAAG
>NZ_JBITDK010000043.1:0-33689 GCF_044454165.1 Streptomyces sp. NPDC051567
CCCGCGGAGCGGGATATGACCCGGCAAGCCGGGTCATAGTGAATGAATTGCGCAAGCGCAATTCGAATTCCGGCGCAAGCGCCGGAATGGAATTCCGTAAACGGAATTCCGAACGGAATGCAATTCTCGCAAGCGCGAATTGGAGGCGACCGCGCAAGCGCGATCACCGGGGCTGGCTACGGGGGAAGGTGCATCGCGCGCGGGACTGTGTAGGGCTTGGGAATCCCAGCCACCATCCCCGCAACGACCGTGACGGATCGTCGGGTCGCATGGGTGCCGGCCGCGCCGCAGTGACGGGTTCCGCTGCGCTCCACCCTGACCCCTCCCCCGCTCCTGAGCTTGCCCACCCGCATTCACCAATACCCCGCCAGCATACACGCCAACCGGTCATAGTGGGGCGGAATCCGAAGAGACGTCATCCGGGAGAGCGAACGGGTAGCGGGGGCGATGCATCAGGCACATGCGCTGTGTAGCGTTTGGGTCCTGGCCGCGCCACCCCTAGCCCGTCCAATAAACTGCCGGTTGAATCCAGAATTGCGCGGCCTCGAATTGCTCAGCCACAGAACGGACGCCCGATATGGGAGCGCTTGAATTCAGCGTGCGGAGGCACCGGAGCCGTCCGGCCCCCCGGGGCCGGGTGGCGGAACCGCCCACCGGCACCGGCCACGCTTCCTTGGTTTTGATCGTCACGGTCGGCACCACCCGAGACTCAGAGCCGCTGCTGCCGACCACGACCCGCACGGGGGCGCCGGCCCGTACGCGAAGCCGCGCGCGCCACGACGGGGTCCGGCGCGCAGGCTCTGTCGCTGCTGCTGAGGGGGCGGATCCCACGGCGCGCCGGTACTTGATCACGGTGGGGAGATCCGGTATCACGCGCGCGCACGCTCTAGAGGCAAGAGCTGTACGTTTTCGCAGGTCAGCGAGCCGAGTTCCGGAAGATATGTCAGTGCAGGGCTGACATATCTCGGTCGGGATGTCAGCTGGCCCTGACCGAGCAACATCGTTTCGTGGCAGTAGTGCCACGAAACGCGACGCGGTACGTCAGTCGACCGTTCGGCGCCGCGTCGGAGGCGTAGGTCAGTCCAAGGCTGACGTACGGGTGACTTTCGTGTCGTTGCTGCCGCGTTTTGGTGGCACTACTGCCACGGTCGGCGCTATGGTTCTGGCGTCACGACGATCAAGGAGAGAGCGACCTCATGAGCTCAGGGCCCCTGGACGGCAGCGCAGCGCCGAACCTGCCTGGCGCGCCGTCCCGTCGCCGGCGGCGCCCGAAGCCGCCCCCCACCGCGTACAACCGGTCCTCCGGCTCCACGATCGATCTGCCCGCCGGCCACGCCGCCCAGGTCTTCCCGGTGGGCTCCAGCACGGGGTTCATCGGTGAGGCGTTCTCGATGGACAGCCTGGAGTTCATGCGCTGGGCTGCTGTCCGGTACGACGCGGACCGGTTCGTCCTGGTGGTGCTGTTCACGCTCATGGGGTCACAGAAGCCCGGCGGCCTCATTGAAGCCAAGCACGAGGACATCGCCGCAGCCCTCGGGTACAGCCGTCCGCACATCAGCCGGGTCTTCAACGTCCTCGAGGCCGATGGGGCGCTGCGGCGGGTCCAGCGGGGCGTGTACCAGCTGAACCCGGCCGCCTCGCTCAGGGGAGGGCTCAGGGAGCCGAGCAAGGCCGAGAAGAAGCGCTCCAAGCTGGGTACGAGTGACCGGGTGGAGCAGCTGGACCTGTTGCGCGAGATCATGGAGGACCCGGACGCGCCCGACGCGTTCCGGGCGATGGCCGCTCCTGGCGCGAAACTGGAAGTGCGCAAGGAGTCGGATGGGGAAGGGAAGGCCACGTCATGACATCCGCCGCCGAGGAATGGGTTCCGCGCCGCAACGTGCTGTGGGGCAGCTTCAACGGCCTCGCGTACGTGCCGCGGCTGCCTCCGACCGCCTACACGCTGCTGCTTCACATGATGACCGAGCAGGAGCCCGGCGGCCTGGTCGTCGCCACGCACGACGAACTCTCCACCGGTCTGGCCATGGAGCGCGGGATGATCAGCCGAGCCATGCCGCACCTGGTTGCCGCCCGGCTCGTCACGGTGATCCGGCGCGGACGCTTCCAGCTCCATCCGATGGTCGCCGCCTTCAACGACCCCCGCGAGCAACAGCGTGCTGTCAAGGCCCTGCCGAAGGACATGCGGCTGGACGTCGGCGACTTCGAAGAAGAGTACGAACGCCGCTTCCAGCTCCACATGGATGAGAAGGCCCGCAAGGCCGAGGCCAAAGCCAAGGGCAACGTCACTTCGATCACCAAGCCGACCCGCCTCAAAAGCGTCCGCTGACAGCCGCCGGCCACTACGACACGGCGCTGCACCCACCGGTGCGGCGCCGTTCTCGTGCCCGGAGTCGTACGTCCGTGCGGCGCCTTCTTCCTGCTCACCGCGATCAAGCCGGTAGCACCAGGTAAACCGGTTTGTTCTGGGAGAGCAGAACAAACGCGAGGCGCTCCACCACGCTGACCGACCATGAGCAGCGGGCAGGCGGTAGCACTAGGTGAACCGCTTTGTTCTGGAGGAGTAGAACAACCGGCGGCCTCTCGGACCGAGAGAGATCTATGCGCCAGCTGCGCATAGATCTCCTGCCTAACATCACAGCTGAGCTATGTTCCGCAGCCGCCGCGACGGGTCCGATGGCCTGGTCCCTGGTCCCGGAGCAGCCGGCCCGGCCCGGAAGCAGCACGGCCCGAGCAGCGTGCAGCGGCTGGCCGTGCTGCACCGGCCGGGGCCGGCCTGCTACCCGTGCAGCACCCGTGTGCCGCCTGACCCAGGCAAATGCTGCGCTGCACCCACGAGACCACCACCAGGACCACGAGCAGCACCCCGCCAGCCACGGCCACCACCCCCGCTGCCCATCGAGCAGCAGTCCGCTCCACACCACCGCGAGCAGCACGGCCAGGAGCAGCGGCACCCGTCGGCGCAGGCCCTCGCCTCACAGCTCACACCCTCACAGCGCACCTCGCCCACCGGGGAAACGGGCTGTGTGCCACATAGGGGCGCCGGGGTGAGTGGCCTACAGGACGGTGCCGTGGAGGGCGCGGCGGTCGCCGGACATCGCGTAGCGGCGGGCCGCGAGGCCGTTTTCCAGGTCCTCGCCGATCTGCTCGCACAACGGGGTGAGGACGTCAGCCGCGGCGGTGTCGGACAGGTACGCCGGGGCGACTTCGAGCATCAGCTCCCCGAGCTGGTGGGTGGTGGCGGCGAGGTCGTCGACGACGCGGCGCAGCTCGGTGAGCGCGGGATCCGCCGGCGGACCGACGGGCGGCGGGGGCGGCGCGGTGCGGACGTCGCGCACGGCCTGGCGGACCACGGCGCGCACGGTCGGCTCATCGAGCGCCTGGAGGCCGCTGTGGGCGAGCGTGGCGAGTCGGCGGGTGATCAGCTCCGCGACGTCGCCGGTACGGCCGGAGACGGCGATCAGGGCGCGCTGGGACAGGCCGTAGTCGAGCGCGGCCGCGGTGGCCGGGCCACTGTCTCGCATGCGAGACGTCCCGGGGCCGGCTGCGACGGCGTCGTGGATCGCGGCGAGGGAGCGGGCGACGTCGAGGAGCCGGTACGCCTGGGCGCGGCTGATGCCGAACTCCGCGTCGCAGTACGACTCCCACGAGGTGAAGCCCAGGGGAAGCCAGACCTTGGCAGCGTGCGCGGCGCGGACCCGGGCGGCGAGCACCGCCACGGAGCGCCGGACGTCGTCCATCGCCTCGCGCAGCCCGGCCGTCATCTCCCGGGCGCGGGCCGCACTGAGCGGCGGCTGCGCCGGGTCGACGGCGTGCTCCTGGTCCTCGTTGTCCTCGCCCACGACTCCATCGTCCTGCGCGCCGGCGGACCGTGCCAGGGCGTACGGAAGCACGGCCGCAAGCCCCCACCTCACAGCCTCACAGCCTCATAGGCAACGTGCTCACCTGGGGAAACGCCCTGTGAGGCTCATAGCCCTCACAGGGGGAGGGCGGAACGTGACACCGGTGCCGGGCGGCTCTGGCAGGCTGATCCGCGACGGCGGGCTGTCGCGTCTCGCCGCGGGGAGCAGGGGGTCCGGGGTGGCAGGGATCGAGCGGGAACCGGCGGAAGTGCGGATACCCAAGGCCGCCCTGGACGCCTTCGCCGCAGCGCTGAGCGTGCGCACGGCGGCGATACGGACCTGGCCCGACGGCATCGGGTGGATGTACGCGCTGGGCACGTGGGACGAGCCGCACGTGGAAGTGGCGCTCATGCCCGGCGGCGATGAGGTGTGGCTACGGATGTCCACCGACCGCTCCAAGCTCGTCGTGTGGACCATCCAGCAGTGGTGGGACTTCGCCGGCGAACTGCCCGGCGCGGCGCCGCCGCAGGTCTGAGCGCTCAGCCCTTGTCGATGATCCGGATGAGGCCGAACGGGAGTTCCTCCGCCAGCCGGAACAGCGGCTCCAGGACGCCCTGGTACACCGGGTCGGTGTGGGGCGGGCAGTGCTCGGTCAGCAGGCAGCCGGCTGCGTCGTCCTTGGTCCGGGGGTGCTCCGCGTCCTCGTCGGCGGCGATCTCCAGGACCATGTCCATCGCCCCGTTCACGCTGTCGCGCACCTTGGCCCACCGGCGCGCGGTGTCCTCGCGCTCGTTCGGGATGGCGCTGTGGTGCGTGCGCTCGGGCAGGAGGTCGGCCACCGGCACCGACAGCGCCTCGCGCAGGCGGCCCAGGGTCGGCTCCTGGCACAGCTCCTCCACCACCGCGGCCGTCAGAGGCGGCTTCGCCTCCGCGACGCGCTGCAGAACGGCGACGCCCAGGACGACCGCGGCCGCCGTGTACCGCCAGGCGGTCAGCGCCGTGTGCCGCTCGTACGCGGTCGCGCCGCTGGCGATCTCATGGACGGCCTGCCCGTAGAACGGGAACGACGTCTGCGTCTCGTGCAGTTCGGCCACATCGCCGGCGCTCGCGAGGCGGTCCCAGAGGGTGACCGCCGACTGCCACTCGTACCGCGCGGTCAAGAACGCCGCGTTCAGCGACCGCAGCGCCTCCAACTCGGTCGTCGTCAGCGAGCCGCGCTCATCGAACCGTGGAAACCGCATCGCCACTCCCCCACCCCGGGTCCGGATCAGTCCCCGGAACGCTACCCGGCGCCGCGGCCGGTGGTGACGATCACGGGCGGATACGCGTTGCCGCCCGAGTGGCAACTGGTGGATACGGCCTCTCGGGCCGCACGTTCGCGGCACACTCGGGCCCACCAGCGTGCGTGGACAAGGAGCAGTGCGATGCCCGTGAAGATCACCCCCGACGACGCGTACGACGACGCGACCGACACCCTGCGGGTCGGGCGGCACGACCTGGAGCGGCTGCTGCTGGAGTTCCGTGAGCTGATGCGGAAACAGGAGCCGGGCAGCTGGCGCCACATGGAGGACTACGACCTGTCCTTCGAGCGCCTGGCCGACGCCGTCGACGCCGCGACCGAGGCCCGGCGGGGTGCCCGCTGGGAGGGTCCTGACCTCCGGATGCGCTGCACGACCACCGAGGCCGTGTACGAGTGGCCGGAGGGCGCTCCCTACGAGGGCGGCACGACGGTCACGTGGAACGTGCCGGGCTACGGCTCGCACGCCACCGATCCCGAAGAGGATGCGTGCCTGTCGCTGTGCGGCTTCAGATTCGCGGAGGGGGAGGGCCGGCGCGTGAGCGGCTTGCCGGACTGCCGTGAGTGCCGACGTGAGGTCCAACTCGGTGCGGAACGGTCCCGCGGCCGCTGGTGACTACCCGGGCGGCTACGCGTTGCCGCCCGGGTGGCTACGGCTGTGGCTACGATCGGAAACGCCCTGACCCCGGCAGTTGCGATGCCGGGGTCAGGGCGTTGTCACCGGGGGTGGCTACCCGAGCCAGACGATGTTCAGGACCGTCAAGCGGCGCAGCGGCCGGTTCACCCAGTAGGTGAGGGAGAGTTGGCCGACGGCCGCGTAGCGCACGTCCTCGCCCTCGAGGTCGTCCGCGTTCCACTGGCCGAAGCCCCACGGGTCGCCGGCGGCCGCGCCCAGGATGTCCCACACGGTGTCTTCGACGTGCTCGGGCAGGGTGTCGAGGACCTTGGCGGCCGGTGCGGAGAAGCGGACCGCGTACGGCTGTCCGCTCACCGGCGCCTTCGCCTTCCCCGCAGCTCCGCCATGTCGATGGTCTCGCTGTCGTCGTAGCCGGAGGCGACGAAGGCATCGACCGCCGGGGCGTGGGCGAGTCGGCCCTGCCAGTCCTGGACGACCTCGTACAGCCCGGCGAGGGAGAACGTCCGGCGGGACTCCTCCAGCGCGGCCGCCCACTCCCGCTCGAAGGCCGGCACCCACTTCTCCGCGCGCCGGTCGGCGCGCAGCTGGGCGAGGAGTTCGGCCGGGGCCCCGGGGGCGGGGGCGTACGGCGTGACGGGTGCGTGGTCGGGCTGCGCGCTCATCTGGTCCTCCCGGCGGGTCGTCACCTCACCGTACGCGCGCCGGATCGCGGTGGATGCGGTCATGAGCAGATCCCTCCTACGGGGTGAGCGGCGGCACGAGGGCCGGGCCCCGGCAGTTGCGATGCCGGGGCCCGGCCCGTGGTGTGCCGACCGGGGTCAGGCGGCGGGGCTGAGGGCCAGGGTGTAGTGGCGGCCGGTGGCCAGGTGGACCGTGAGGCTGTCGTCGGCGGCGGTGGCAGCCTGGTAGGCGGGGTGGGCCAGGAGCGCGGGGACGACGATGGTGCGCAGCACGTCGGCGGCGGGTCGGTCGGCGCGGGCCGGGGTACCGGTCGGGGACCGGAACACCTCGCCGTCGGCGCCGAACTGGAAGTCGAGCGCCCAGGTGTCCCCGGCCGCGGTGAAGACGATGTCGCCCTGGTGGCCGGCGTCGGTGACGTCGCTGGTGTCCGGGTGGGCCTGGAGGACGTCGGCCAGGCGCACGGCCTCGTCGTCCACGGCGGTCAGCGGGCTCTTGTAGCGGTCGATGGGCGGGATGTGACTGAGCGCTTCATCTGGCGGGTGAGCGCTTGAGTTGGCGGGTGTGCGTTTCAGTTGGCCGTGAGTGGAAGGGAGCGGTCCGGCAGGGTGCGACTTCTGCCCTTTCCGGGATCTCGCAGGGCCGGGGTATGTGGCTGATGCCCGGGCCCGCTCGCGCTTGTCGGCGGTCAGGAGCAGCCGGAGCTGATCTCCTGGAAGTTGTCGTAGTGGTCGCCGGTGTACCAGACGGTGTGGGTGTCGGGGTCGCGGACGATACGTTCCGCGTCCCGATGGGTGCCGGGTGTGCGGGGGTTGACGTCGTACTCGCGGTAGTGGCCTTCCAGGGGGAGGTCACCGGAACGGTTGCCGTAGACGTTGCTGCCCCGGATCACGAACTGGGTGTTCACCACCGGGTAATCCTTGGGGCGCTTGGCCTGCGGCCAGTCGAGTTCCTTTCAGATCCCGCAGGCTTCCTTCACCTGCCTTGGGAACGCCTCCACGGGCAGCGGCGGTTCGATGAGGTCGGCCGCCCGGACAGTCGGAGCCTGGGCGGGTGTTCCCGCCGTCGCGGACGAGGCAGCCGGGACGGCCAGTGCCATCAACAGCAGAGCGACGGCCGCCGCACAGCGCGGTTTACGGATGAGATTCATGCCCGCTCAACCAGGTGCCGGCCGGATTGGTCACGCACCGTCAGTCCAAGGATGTCGGCCGGGCGCCCCAACCGAGACGCACACCCGCCAGATGAAGCGCTCAGCCGCACGAAGATCAACCCTTTGGGGCCGCTTCCTTGCGGCTTTGCAGCCGTTTCTCCCAGTAGGCCGGAGTTCTTCGGCCTACTGATCGAGAGGGAGCACATGAAGCGTTTCATGCAGAAAGTAGGACTGTTCTCCGCAGTGGCCGCGGCGAGCCTGGGTACGGCCGTCCTGCCGGCAGCCGGGGCACAGGCCGCCCCGCAGCCGGTCTGTCCGCAGGTCGTGGGGGTCTGCACCTGGACGGAGCCCAGTTTCGAGGGCGACATGCGGATTCTCTTCGACGAGGAGCCTGTGCTCACTCCGCCCGTACAGAGCGCGTTCAACCAGGACTTCGAGACCTGGTGCTTCTACGAGAGGCCGTTCTTCGACAACCGGGGGCAGATGCGCGAAGTCAACAGAGGCGAGACCGTGAACGACTTCGGCTTCGGAGCTAATTCCGCCAAGCGCGGTCAGTGCGACTACAACAGCTGAGATAGGTCTCTCCAAGACCCGCCTTCGCCTGCCGAGGTCGATCTCGGCAGGCGTCCGGGGGTCCCTCTTCACCGGCTGATGCCCACTGAAACGCACACCCGCCAACTCAAGCGCCCATCCGCCAGATGAAGCGCTCAGGCACACGGGAATTGCGTGGTCATGCTTTCCGCTCCGATTTAGTATTCGAGATCGAGGTAGTCGATGTCATTGATGGCGACGTCCGACAGTCCCATAGCGCGGCCGCCATTGTCCTGGAAATAGACTTCCTTAAACCCTTCGGCGATGATCCCACGCATTTCCTGGTCGCTGGCCCCGGTCTCGCGGGCGTCGAACAGGCGCTGCGCGTACGTCGCGGGGAGCTTGACGGTGAGGCGGCGGAAGCGGCCGTCGTCCGTCGATCCTTCCGAGGAGTGGTAGCCGAAGCGGGCCCGGGTCTCTACCTTGATGCCGGTGGCGGCGGCCTTCTTGTGCCGGCGCTTGCGCACCTGGGGCTGCCAGCGGGAGCGGACGGCGTCGTCGATTTTCGAGGTGATGTCCTTGGGCGGGTTCTTGCGGGCGCCGCGCCGGTAGCGGTTGACGGAGTCGGCGGTGATGCCGAGCTCCGCCGCCACCGCCTTCGTGGTCCCCAGCTGCTTGAGCAGGTAGTTGATGCGGCCCTGGAGGGTCTTGGGCGGCTCGCGGGTGAATCCCTCCCGGTCGGCCCGCTCGATGGCGTCCTCGATCTCCCCCATGGCCTACTCCCCTTCGTCCAGGACGGCGTCGCCGCCCTTGATGTGGCGGGCCGGGTTGAGGCCCTTCTCCATGAGGTCGACCGCCCACGCCATGTCCTGGACGCCTTCGAGCTTCGCCAGTCCCGGGGTGGGCCCGAGGCGGAAGGCTCCGGGCTGCGGCTTGCCGCTGGCGGCGTACGGGAGGAAGTCGAGCGGGCTGGCGCTGGGGGCCGGGTAGACGACGCAGTCGGACAGCACGGCCAGCGGGTACAGGCCGGTCATCTTCGCCATGTTCGCCAGCTTGCGGTGCATGTTGATGCGGGCCTTGCTGATGACGGCGGCGCGGATGTCGGGGCGCCAGGTGGGGCGCATCATGGCCGGCCACGGCTCGCCGTCCTTGTGGCCCTTGCCCTGCGGGTTCTCGAACAGCTTCCCGATACCGCCCTTGATGGTGCCCTTCACCGCGGCGAGCACGGCGGTCAGGACCGGGTCGACCTGCTTGTGCTGTTCCATTGCCGCCAGGAACTGGGCGTCGGTGAGGTCCTTGGTGACGCCCATGTCGGCGAGGGTGTCGACGTACGCGTTCTTGAGCCGGTCGTGCCACGGGTCGAGGTACGCGCCGGTCTCGCGGCGCAGGTACGCCTCCAGGATCTCGACGTTGTAGCCGAGCTCCTGGGCGTAGGCGACGGTGTGCGTCTGGTACCAGGCAGGTCCCGTCGGGTGCTCGCCGGTCGGTGTGAACGGCGAGGGCAGGCGCGGGTCGATCTCCACGTGGGACAGGTCGACCAGCCAGGACCCGGGGATCTTCGGGTTGAACTTCGGGCCGACGAAGTGGTCCGGGGCCGACAGCCCGACCGTGAGCCGGGCCGCGGCCGCGAGGAAGGCGGTGTTGAGGTCGAGGCCCACCGCGTAGGGGAGCATGCACTCCTCATCGGTGAGCGTGTCCACCGACCGCACCCACTGGAACGCCTCCTCCCTGAGGAAGCCGCCCTTCCAGCCGATGCTGTGGACGGCGGGGTGTTCGATCTGGCCCTCCGGCGGGGCCGGGTCCATCGGCTGCGTGCCGAGGCTGCCCGGGTTGGGGCCGGACACCCAGTTACCGGTCTCCTCGTCGCGCACCGGGCGGGTCGGGGGGCGTAGCGCGGTCATCAGCTCCAGGCCGGAGACGGCGGTGCTGCCGCGCGGGGTGGCCACCCGCTGGGCGTAGATGCCGAGGACCTGGGCGATGTCGGCCGGCTCCATGTCCGCGACACCGGGCCAGGAACGGGTGTCGAGCGCGTCCCAGGGCAGGATCGCGAGCTGCACGCACTGGCGCTGGGCGCCGGTGGCCTTTCGGTAGATGCGCGCCCACGGCCCGAAACCGCGCTGGGTGAGCTGCCACTTCGCCTTGAGGACCTGCTTGACGACCGGGTGGTCCTCCTCCAGACGCAGGCCCCGGCGGTCCTCCAGGCGCTCGGGCAGCCCGAGCTTCACCGCGGCCGCGGTGGTGAGCACGATCAGCGGGTCGGCGTCCTTGCCGTTGCGGTGCAGCTTCGGCGCACCGAGGCCGGCCTCGCGCAGCGTCCACTCCACCAGCTCCACAACCGTGGTCGCCGGGCAGTCGAGCACGATGCCGCCCACGCCGTACGCGGAGCCGTCGCCATCGAGGACAGCGAGCGGACCGTTCGGAAACCGCAGGTCCAGCGCGGGCGCGGCTGCCTTCTTCGCGGCCGGGCGGCGCGACGTCGCCGGCCGGGCGGGACTCTCGGGCGCGGCAGCGGCGGCCGGGCCGGTGAACGTCTCCGGCACCTCCGGCGCGGGGGCCATGGCGGGAGTCCCGTGCGCGGGGTACTTCGCCGCCCACCCGTTCAGCAGCCGCTGGTACGCCTCCAGGCGCGGCGGCTTCGGCTCGGAGCGGCCGTTCTCCCAGTTCTTCACCGTCTGGGTCGTCGACTTCAACGCCTGCGCGAGACGGGCCTGCGTGATGCCGGCGGCCTCACGGAGCCGGGCACGCTCCGCCGGGGGCGGGAGCTGCGGCTCCTCCGCCAGCAGGGCGTCGATGTTCGCGAACAGCTCTTCCTCAGATGCCATATCTGTCTACCTCCACCCTGAACAGTAGCAGAACTTGCCCTCACATTTAACCTCCACTTTTAACCCGATCGGATTGTCTCTGGGTGGGAGGTGCCGTTACCGGCATTCCGGGGATGTGCACACTTCCGTAAGGCGGCGTCCCCCTCGGTTCCGGTACCGATCCCGCCGGGGACTGAGCGGAAGACGGCCGGGCGCTTGGTCCCCGGCAGGCCGCGGCCGAGGGCCGACACGACACGTCGCATCAGATCCGCGCCCGGCGGGGCCGTCGGTTCCTCCGCAGTCCCGGGCGCCGGGGACCCCGCACTCCCCACCACAGAGCCGGACCGGCAGCTCCGGTGCAGCGCGGTGGTGGGGCCGGCCGCCGCTTCGGCGAAGCGCTGCGGTGGGAGAGCGGTGTGGGTGGTGGGCTGTTTTACAGGCCCTGTTCGAGCCACCAGAAGAGGAGGCCGACGGCTCCGGCTCCGGCGCTGTAGCAGGCGCCGCGCAGGGCGCTTGTCGTCATCGTCCGGCGGCGGCGGCGGGTGATCCGGCACCGTGCGCGGCGGGTTCTCCGGCTGTTCTCGAGCGTGCCGGGGTGGTGCGTGTTCTTCACGGGGGTTCCCTTTCGGGACGGTGTCGTGTGGTGTGGGCCCGGCGGGGGCCTGGAGGCGTAGGAACCGTGGGCCCCTGCCGGGCTTCTGGTGTGTGTCAGTGCCGGATGGCGAGGTCGTGGATGCGGTCGGCGAGCTGGCTGTCGGGGCGGCAGATGAGTCCGGCGTCGTCGTCGTGCTGTTCGACGAGCCGCTCGAACTCGGTTTCCAGGCACCTGGTGGGCATCGTGGTGAGGGGCCGGTTCCGGGCGGTGTACCCGGTGAAGGACTCCAGTACTTCGATGAAGGACTCCGGGGCCCTGTCGTCGAGGAGTTTGGTCATCTGGCGTTTCCAGAAGTGGGCCTCGTGGACGTCTCCGCCGCTGAGGTGGTGCAGGTGGAGGCAGTAGGCGGCGCCGCTGTGGCCGGCGCCGGCGGCCAGCTGCCACCAGAACCTTGCGCTCTCGGGGTGGCGGGCGAGGTAGAGCGTGCACGCGAAGATCTGGACGCCGTCGATGTCGACGTCGGCGGTCCATCCCTCGAACCCGGCGTGAGCCGCCTCGTCGCCACCGCCGATGAGCGCGGTGAGGTCCTTGACGTGCGAGGCCGCGCCCGTCTGGGTCAGTGCCCAGCGGGAGAAGACCTCGAGTTCGTGACGGGCGCAGGAGGCCCGGCGTCCTTCCCGGGCGGGCTGGACGTAGCCGGCTTCCTCGGCCAGGCGGCGCAGGCCGGCGGCGACGTCGAAGGCGCGCCGGGGCTCACCCGCGGAGACGCCCGCTTCGGACAGTCGCTTTTCCCAGGTACTCACAGTGTGTCCTCCTGCTTCTGCATCGTGGCGCGGCGGTGGACCGGGGCGAGCCGTTCCCTGGCCTTGCGGCAGTGGTAGTCGACGGTGCTGGGTGTGATGCCCATGTACCAGCTGATGTGCCTGGTGGCGTACTTGACGACGTACCGCAGGACGATTACGTCGAACTGGCGCGGGGGCAGGTTCCCGAGTGCCTTGTAGAGGCCGGTCCCGTTGTCCATCGCGGTCAGCTGCTCGCGGAAGTTCCGCAGGGATTCGGATATGACGGTCCGGCGCATGATCGCCCAGGTCTGTTGCTGCAGATCGCTCTCCGTCAGGAGGGTTTTCCAGTGCCGGAGGATCTCCAGGAAGGCCCGGTGGACGGCCCTCTCGGCCGCGTCGTTCGTACGGAGGCAGAAGAGGGCGTATGCGTGGAACGCCTCCTGGTTGGTGAGGTAGTGCGCCTCGAACTCCAGCGGGAGCGGGAGCGGGGCTTCGGCCACAGGACTTCGGCCGTCTTCCCCCTGGACATCTTCGGTCATTAGTCCTCTTCATTGAGGGCCTACAGGTTGGGCGCGGCGCGAGCGCCGACGTGTGCTCACTCAACCGGTAGTGACGGCCGAACACGCATGCGCGCCCTGCCGAACATCACCCACAGAGATCCATTTGAAGCAGAAAGTAGTGACCGGTCGGACCAGAAGTGGCATGTGACCTGCCCACTTCCATCACACTCCGTGTCACGACGCTGACAGGGATGCGCCATTATGTGATGCGAGTCACATGATGTGCTCGAAGGTTTGGAGACTGATTCACGCCACGACGGGCGAATTCCGGCAAGTCGACCGGACCACGGACACCGCTCCGCGCCGGCCCCGACCGGCGAACTCAACGGCCCCCGGAACCCGGACTGCAGATCCACCCGCTCCGCGCTCATCCAGGCCCGCCGACACCCGGGGCCCACGCCCGTACGAGAACTGACACCCACTCCAGCCCGGAACCAACGGGTAGGGGCCCTGGCGTATGCCAGGGCCCCTACCCGTCCTTCACCGACAGACGGTCGGCCGTCCTCGCGTCAGATGTCGGGCCAGTCGTCGGAGATCACGATGCGGGCGACGTAGATGTCCGGGCCGTCCCGCCCGGGCTCGGTGTCGCCGACGTAGTACTCGGCCAGCCCGATGTCACGGGCCAGCGGCACCGAGTACCAGCCCGGCCGTCCCGGGACCGGCTGGGCCAGCGGCGGGACCGGTACACCCCGGAGTTCGACGAGCAGGTTCATCACGGCGGAGAACACGGACGCCGAGACGTCCGGGGCGAGCAGCGGGTGGACGGCCGGCGAGAGCCGGACACGGTCCCCGTCCTCCTCACCGCCGTCCGGCCCGGGCTGTCCGTCGCTCAAGGACTGTCCTCCCCGCGGGCGGCAAGGGCTTCGCGGACCAGGGCCGCGGCCGGGCGCCCCGGCGCCCGCCCCGCCTCGGCAGCGGCACGGGCCTCCTCCGGGAGCGGGTCGGCGTACAGGGCCGCCCGCATCCACCAGCGGCGCAGGACGCCCAGGAGCTCGGTCTCGTCCGCCTCGCCCATCTCCCGGTAGAACTCCATCCGGTCCGCCGGGGGCAGTGCCTGGGCCACGGCATTCTGCGTGCGTGGCAGCGACGGCGGCCCGGCGTCGCTGGGATGCACAGTCTGTGCGCTCATGCGTTCATCCTCTCAGCTCCGGGGTCCGCCGGGGGCGGGTCCTCGCGGCCAGCGAGAACCCGCCTCTCGGGAACGGCTGGAAACCGCTTCCGCACACCCCCCGCGGTCGAGGACGTCAAGGACGGCCGCGTCCGGGCCGCGCTGTCGGGACGCTCCCTCATCGCGATCCTGATCGATCAGCATCGTCCTCGACGACGGACTCGCACCGGAGCCCGGTACCGACAACTGACCTACCACGATGCGGGAGCGTCACCTTGTCGGTGGCGGTCCCGCATCGTGGTAGGTCAGTAAGCGACCTTGATGTAGTCGATGTCGGCCAGCTCCACCAGGAGCCCGGCCGCACGGTTCCCGCCGTCCTTCAAGCAGAACTCCTGAAGGGCTTCGGTGACGGCGACGTCCTGGGCCGCGAGGAGCCGGCCCGCGTACTCCGGGGGCAGGTGCTGGGTGATACGGCGTATCCGTCCGTCGTCCGAGGTGCCGGGGGCGGCGGTGAACCCGAACCGGGCGCGGGTCTCGATGACCAGCCCGGTCTGCGTGGCGGCCCGGTCGCGGGCGCGTTTGCGGACCAGGGGCTGCCAGCGGCGGCGGACCTCGGTGGCGAGACGGTCCGCGCGTTCGGGGCGCGGGGTCCGGATCTGGTCGCGTACGTACCGCTCCAGTGCGCTGCGAGATCCCGAGCAGCCGCGCGACGTCGCGGGTGATCCCCTTGGTCTGCTTGACCAGGTAGCGCATCTGCGCGCCCGCCGACTTCGGGACCGGGCGGGTGCTGTGTGCCTGGCCAGCCCGCTCCAGGCTGTCTCCGACGATGCCCATCAGGTCCTTCATTTCTTTCCCAGCGCTGGGAAGGTTTTCACGTCTCTCTGGGTAACGCTCGCTCACGTCACCCCTGACTCACCGGCACCGCGCGTCCCCGTACGGCCCGTTGGACGCCGTCCGCGTCACGGCTTGACTATCGGGGCCGGTCCGGGCCGTGCGGCGCTCAGCGGGTCGCTCAGCGCGCTCCCCGGGTGCGGAAGACCCGGGGCGGGCGGGGTCACAGGGTGATGGTGGTCTGGAGTCCGCCGATGGTCGCCGCTCGTCGGCGGGCCGGCAGGCGCGTCACGGCGTGGTCGACTCCGCACAGCAGATCCGGCACCGGGATGCCGTAGTGCGCGGACAGGCGGTCGAGGTCCGCGAGTGTCCACGAACTGCCGCCGCCGGCCTGTTTGCGGGACACCTGCCCCTGACTCAGCCGCAGCCCCTGGCCGAGATCGGCCTGGGTCTCTCCGGTGGCGTACATCAGGGCGGCCACGGTGAGCCGCAGTAGGACCTCTGTACTGGACATATGGGTAACTCCCATCGGGTATGCACTGGATACATACAGCCGGTGAAACCAGACCGGTGGTACCGCCCGGGTGCCGGGCTGCAGGGGCCTACCGGGCGAGGCCGGCGAGCCTCTCCGCCGCCTTCCGCTCGCGTTCGGCGGCGGCCTGCGCTTTCCATGCCAGCCATTCCGCGCTGGGCCGGCTGGCGACCTCCCACGCGCTGGCGTCCTCGGAGGGCTCTTCCTCGCCGGGGCTGTCGTAGGCGGGTTCCTCCTCGGTCACCGGTTCGGGGGGCGGCGTGGGACGGGGCGTGGCCGGGACGGTGGGTGCGGGGTGCCGGTCCTGCCAGGCGGTCATGTGTTCCCTCACCTGGTGTTCGAGCAGGGCGCCGAAGATTCCCCGTCCGGTGAGGAGCAGCTGGAAGCGGACTTCCTCGGTGGTCGCGGCCTCGGACCATCCTTCGAGCGTGGTCATGGCGGCCTCGCGGGCCGCCTGGTCTACGCTCCCGTTCCCCATGATGAAGTCCGCGCTGGCAGTGGCGGCGGCTTCCTCGTCCTGGCGGCGGTCGTCGGCGCGCTTGATGCAGGCCCGGCACTCCTGGCCGCCGATGATCAGTCCGTCCTCGCATCCGGGGTCCGGGCAGTCCTGGGCGAGGAGGGCGGCTGACAGCCAGGCACAGCGGTTCTTGATCCGGTCGCAGCCTTCCGGGTTCTTGTGGCTGTGGCGGGGGGCGTTGCAGCCGGACGCGGTGCACCGGTCGCAGCCGCGGTAGTCGGCGGCGGCCCGGGTTTCGGCGTGCTCGCCGTACCAGCGGCGGTTGATACGGGCGATGACCTGATCCGGGGTCCGCCGGGGGACGCCCCCCGTGCCGGCCAGCAGGTCGTTGATGGCGCGGTGCAGACCCGGGTAGAGCGCGGTCCCGGGCTTGGCGACGGCGGCCGGGATTGCGGCCCGCACCATCTCGAACCCGGGCGGAGTCCGACGGGACCTGGTCTTCATCGTGGCAGGCCGGGGGGAGGTGGTGCGCTGGGGAGGGAGATCCGTTGCTGACGCGGCGGAGCCGCTCCCGGCCCCGCCGGTTTCACCAGCCGCGCCCTCGCTCCCGCCCGCACATGCGTAACCACCCGCACCTTTGCCTACGGCGTCAGCCACCCCGTCCTTAGCTGTTGAAGGTGCGTCTGGAACAGAGGCTGTAGAACGGGCGGAATCAGTTCCGCCACCGGTAGCGGAATCAGTTCCGCCAAGGGTGGCGGAATCAGTTCCGCCACCCCCCGGCATCGCCTCGCCCTCGGGGGTGGCGGAACTGATTCCGCCACCCCCCTTCTTCTTCGGCTTCCGGCGCTCCCGGTCCTTGCGCCGTTGCTCTTCCCGCTTGGCCTCCTGGCCAAGCAGCCTGGCCTCGTAGGCGGCCCGCCAGGCGGCCAGATCGAAGGCCGGGGCGTGCTCGGCCATCCACCCCTCGATGTCGAAGCCGGAGAGCGTGGGACCGTACCGGGCGACCAGCTGCGGCGGGGTGTCGGCCGGCGGCTCAAAGCCGTGGACCAGCCATGCGTCGAACACCTCGTACAGGTTCGCGTCGTTCTCGTCGGACTTCCCGTCCACCTTCCGGCGGGTCACCCTGATCAGCCCGACCTCGTGCTCCAGGTACTTCGTGGCGTTGTCCACGGTCTGCTTCGTGCAGTCCAGCGCAGCGGACAGGGCGGCACGGTACGGGTACCCCTTGTCCGTGTCACGGGAGCCGACATCCGCGAACGTCACGAGCAGCGGGTAGAGCGCCTTCCCCTTGCCCGCGTTCAGCCCAGGGTCCGAGTCCCGGATCACGCAGACAGCCACCATCCCGAAACGAAGCCCGCCCGCACCGGGGCGGCTGACGCTGGGGCGGTAGGAACTTGACGGCCGACGAGTCACCGCGCACCCCCCACCAGGCCGGCAGCCGCGGCGAGACGGACAGCGGACACGATCCGCCACCGCGCAACGGCGGGGGACACGCCCCCGGCCACGTAGCCGGACAGCCGGCACGGGCGAGGGCAGCTGGTGGTGGAGCGCGAAGTGTTCAGAGGCATCTGCCGACGCGTCCCGCAGGGCGGGACGGGGGCGCTGGTGGGCGCGGGCGGGGTGCTGTTCAGAGAGGCCGGTGTGACACTCGGGACGAAGAATCTGAGATCCGCGGCCTGGGGCCTGCGGCGGGGGTGGAGCTGGCGGTGCATGGGGTGTGTGGCTCCCGATCCGGGTGGGAGCCGCGAGCAGGGACGTAACCAGCTAATTTGGAGGCAAAGCGGGCACCTTGCTGGCTATCTTGACGGGGGTCCCTATCCTGGGCGTAGGTGACCACGCGGACCCTAGGGCCCGCAGGCATCACCTGGCAGGGAGGTCACCTCGCTGCTCACGACTCGGGATTGCTTGCAGGCATCGAGTCGATCGCTAGGGAGCGGTCTCCGTTGTGGCGACGGAGGCCGCTTCGCGCGTTATGGGCCTAAGGCTGTGGTCACCGGGTCAACGGTCCTCTCGATCTTCAGCATGAGAGCGGTGGTCGGCATGCTGTCGAGCGTCATGAAACGTGACGTAGGCCGCCGTCGCGCTGCCCAAATCCAGGACAGCGGCCTGGGGGAAGCGCTTTGCGAGCTGATCGAGCAGGTGGATGTACGCCTGTCGCGCCGGGCGCCGGGGGTTGGTCTTCCCCAGCTCCCAATTCACTACCGAAAGGCGCGTCACGCCGATCGCGTCCGCAACGTCCTGCTGCGTGAGGTTCGCGGCGAGGCGCAGCTGAGCGCGCACCCGCGGCGGCGGCAGGACGCCTTCCAGGCCCTCCAGCAGGGCGTCGACCCGCTTCAAGCGGTCCGGGTCGGACATAGTGCAGGCTCCCATGATCGATTGATCCACGAAATATACACCATTTGATCTCCGACGGGGCCGCCTGCTACCGCGAGCGTCGATGCGTTCAACGCGACCCTGCCTCGCCCAAGCCCGGCAGGTGGGAGTTGGTCGCCTTCGCGGCCGCCGTCAACTCGGGCAGTTCCACCACAACCACCCCGGCCTCCACCAGCTGCTCGTAGCCGACGCAGTCGTCGACGAACAGGCTCGGCTCGCGCCAAGCGATGACGACGCGCGGGATGCCGGCCTCGAGGATTCGCCGGGCACAGGGCGTACGGGAGGCGCTGCGCTGGGAGCAGGGCTCCAGCGTGCTGTAGATCGTGGCGCCCGCGAGGCGCGGGTCGTCCTGGGGGAGTTGGGCGAGGGCGACTTCCTCCGCGTGCTCGCGGGGGCCGGTCGCGCGGGAGTAGCCGGACGCCAGCTCGGTGCCATCCTCGCCGACGATGACCGCCCCGACCGAGTAGGCGCCGGCGGCCGGAGGGCACAGCGCAGCGAGGTCGATTGCACGCTGTATCCAGCGCAGGTCCTGGGCTCGGTCGGGTGCGTACATCAGGCGGTGCGCTCCTTCGGGGAGTAGCGGACGAAGATGACGTCGTCGATCGCCCGGATCTCCAGCACCTTCATCCGGGCTGTCGATCCGCCGGGGTAGTCGGCGGCGCCCAGGAATCGCGCCGCCTCCGGCTGGCCCACCAGCAAGGGCGCGATGGCCAGGTGTACTTCGTCGGCGAGGTTCGCGGCCATGAGCTGGGTGTGGATGGTGCCGCCTCCCTCCACCATGAGCCGGCCGACGCCCCGGCGACCGAGCTCATCGAGGACCAGGCCCCAGTCGAGCTCCGGGCCGACGCTGACGACGTCGGCAAGGCCGGCGAGGGTGGCGCGCACCTTCTCCACCGCATCGTCGACGGTGACGACCAGCTTCTCGCCGCCGTGGTGCCAGAAATTGAGGTCGGCGGAGAGGTCCCCGGTACGGGTGACCGTGACCTTGAGCGGGTAGGCCGGCTTGCCCTGGGCAACGCGCTGAGCCCGGCGCTCCTCGCTGTTGACCAGGAGGCGCGGGTTGTCCTTCCGCATGGTCGTTGCGCCGATCAGGATGGCGTCGGACTCCGCGCGGACCTGGTCGACGCGGTCGAAGTCGGCTGCGTTGGACAGGCGCAGCCGCTCGGGGCTGGCGTCGTCCAAGTAGCCGTCGACCGACATGGCAGCGGAGAGGATGACGTACGGACGCGTGGTCATAGGTGGTGTGATCCGTTCTGCTCAGGATTCGTGGGCGAGTGTGCCGTCGAAGTGCGCGCGGAACTCCGCGACCTCGGGCTGGCGCTGCCAAGGCACCAACGCCTTGTCGAGACGCGCGAGCTCCTGGACGATCCGGCCCGAGCCCGTGTCGTTGGCGACGGTCAGGGCCTGGAGGCCGACCGCGGCGGCCTGGTCGGGCGCGCCAGCACCGGCGTGAGCCACTGCGGCCCGAGCCATGTAGACGCCTCGGTCGCGGTGGTAGCCGTCGGGCAGTGCCTTGATGGCGCTGGTGAAAATCTCGGCGGCCTCCGCGTGCTTGCCCAGCACCTCCAGGCTCTGCGCCCGGTGCACCTGTACGTACTGCTCGTTCAGCCACACGCCCCAGGGGGTCGTGTCGCCGGAGACGCGATCGAGAGCGTTGCGTACGTCGTCGATCGCGCGCTCGCTGTCGGTCGACTCACCGCGCAACGCGTGCCCGTACGACTCGTAGGTCCGGGCGACGGCGGCGAGCCGGCTGCGGGGGCGGGCCATACGCTGCGCCGCTTCGGCGAGGTCGACGACGTCGACCAGGTCGCGCATTTCGCCGGCGAGCTGTGCCTTGCGGGCCATCACGTACGAGGTCAGGTCGCTGTCCCCGACGGTGTGGCTCCACTGGAACGCCCGATCGAGCCAGAACTGCGCGCTGTTGAAGTCGCCCAGGTCCTGGTAGAGCCAGGAGGCGAATTCCGCGTACTGCGTCTGGAGTTCCATGAGGGCGTGACGATCGGTGCCCTTCGCATCCTGGCGCAGGGCCTTGATGTCCTCGATGTGCTGGCGGGCGGCCGCGATGGCTCGGCTGGGGCCAAGGAGGTTGTCGCTGTCGATCAGCAGACGGCGCGCACGCTGGAAGTGTTCCACCGGCGTGCCGCTGTAGGCGGAAGCCGATCGGGCAGGCCGTGTCAGCCCCGCGAGGGGGCTGGCGGCTGCCGGTGTCCCCCCGCCCAGTGCAGCCGCTGCACCGAGCCCCATCCCGCCACGCAGCATCGCGCGTCGATCGAGTGCCACGAAAACCACCGATCCATCCCGTAGACGAGCGGGGACAAAGGTCCCCTCATCGTCCGACGTTGCCTGCTGGGATGCGGCCATGGCCAGGGCCACCGATGATTCGGACACATGGAGCCCTGAAGCGGACACATGGGCCTGGGGCGAATCATGCGTGCCAATCCGTTCCCACAGCTCGATCAGCAGGCCCTGGGCGTTGAGTACGCGGTCCAGCTGTTCGACCTCGGAGCGCTCCAGCGGAGCACGCTTCGCGTTCTCCCATTTCCACAGCTTGGAGTACGAGCAGAAGGTGGCTTCCGCGAGGCCCCGCAGGCTGAGGCTGCGGCGCTCGCGGAGGTCTCGAACCGTGTATCCGAAGCGGTCCAGGGGCGATGCCTCCGGGGTCAGAACGTTCGGCTTCTGCCCCACGCTGATCCCCCTCCATGTCTCCTATCGGTGTGTCCAGCGGCGGGACACATGTCAGACCTAGAACCAGCTCCGTGGTCGGGCCTACAACTTTGCTAACGAAGTTGGACCGGCCAAGGAGGGACGAACATGCGCAACGGGACGCGAGGAAGGACGTCAGTCGCTTCGGCCCTTTTCCATCCGCTCGAGGCGTGCGGCGAGGTCGGCCACCTGCTCCTCAAGGGCCTTGAGGGCGCGAACAGTCGAGTCCTCGCTGGACTCGGAGGCGGCCTCCGCGACGAAGGAGCCGCGTCCCTGGTGGGAGTAGATGAGCCCCGCAGTGCGCAGCTCCGTCAGGGCCCGTTGCACGGTGCCGGCCGCGACGCCGTACTCCTCTGTCAGCTCACGTCCGCTCGGCAGTTTCGTCCCGGCGGTCCAGCGGCCGGAACGGATCTTGTCGCGGACATCCTGAACGATTCGCTGGTACGGCTGCACGGCCTCGTTGCTCATGAGCGACATCGTAGGTCGACCCCCTCGTCTTAGCTAGCTTCCATAGCTTCCTCAATCAAGTACTTGACACGACCCCAACTCTATCAGCTAAGTTAGGTATGTCGACAAGGTGAGCGGGGCGGCAAAGGCCCCCACCTGCCACTTCCTGGGATCACGTAGAGCCCGAACTCGAAGGGAGCACCACCCCATGAACACCACCAGCCGCCCCGCCGCCAGCCTCGCCACCGAGACCTTCGACGCGGAAACGCTCGCCCTCCTGGAGGCCGTCGAGGTGCCGCTCCCCGACTTCGGCAACGTCGACCTGGACGTTGCGTTCGGTACGCCGCTGGAGATGTACGCCGCCGGCCCCCTTCCCCACGAGCAGCTGGACGGCCTGGACATCACCGCCGCCATCGCCGCGATCGAGGCCCGCGAGAACCGAATGCTCGCCGCCCGCGACATCCTCGCCACCGACCCGTCGATCACCGAGCGGGTGCGCGAGCGCCTGGTCGACGTCCTCATCCCCTACGCCACGCAGCTGCGCATCGCGCCGTCGGCCACCGCGTCCCTCCCGATCGCGGCCTGACTCTCCCGTACCACCGCCGGGTCTTCGGACCCGGCTCCTTCACCCGGAACCGCCCCTGGCGGCGCCGGATGTGGGAGCCGGACCCTCGGTCCCCTGAATACCGCCCGGACGCCCCTGAACAGGGGGCGGAAGGAAGCACTCGCTGTCTTGAGAACTCCATAGCGGCTCTGCCCAGAGAGCCGGGTGACGCCTACGAGATCCCCGGCCCTTCACACAGACCGCACCCCCCCTTTTTCTTCTGCACCGCCCCCGCAATCGCGGGTGCGCTGCCCCGCACGCCGCATCCCGCGACCGCCCGGTCGCCTGGGCCGCGGCGCTGCCGGAGAACGCACCCCACTACCCGCACCCGTCTGTTCAGGGAGTCCCTCATGCGTCCGAGCCTTCGCGCTCCGCTCCTGCTCAGCCAGCTTCCCCCCGACCACATCGCGCTCACCGGCGAGCGCCGCTCGCTGAGGTGTCCCGACTGTGATCAGTGGCAGCCCATCCGGCGCGGCATGGTCCAGCCCCACCGATCGCCCCGCCCCCGTCAGCCCAAGCCCCACCCGGGCCTGCCCCGCGTGACCACGGGCCCCATCGCCCACGTGCCCCGCTGCCCCGGGTCCGGCCGGCCCGTGACCATCGACCTCACCGTCGCCGAGTGGCAGGCCCAGCTCCCCACGGTGTCCATCCCGGACGCGCCCGTCATCGACTCCCCCGACGCCGTCTCGCCCGACGCCCGGCGGGCCACCCGGGTCAAAAGGTCGCACCACCAGCCGGTGACGCCGCTGCACCGGATGCGCCAGACCCCCGCACGCTGAGCCACCCGAACGATCGACCACGGCCCGGCCGCCCCCGCAGCACGGGGGCGGCCGGGCCGTGGCTGCTCGTACGAACAGCCAGCTCCCCAGAGACGGGACCACCATGACCGTGAAGAAGGCCGTGCACTGGCTGGCCGAGGCCGATGAGCTGTACGAGATCGGCCGCCGGATCGTGCTCACCGACACCGGCAGTACCCGCTCCGCCCACCACACGGCGGACGACGAGATCGCCCTCTACGCGGCGAACAGCCGCCGGTCCGCCGCCTTCACCGGCCTGGCCGAGTACGCCCGCCGCCGGGCCGCCGACCAGGCCGCCGCCGAGTGCGGCGTCTGTCACGGCGCCGGGCGGGTCTACCGCGACGGCCAGTACACCCCCTGCACCAACCGGATCACCCACACCGCCTGACCTGCACAATCTCCCCGCCAACGGGGAGCGGCCCCGCAGTTTCCGCGTGCTCGAACACGTGGGGCGGGGCCGCTCGTACGGACAACACCTCGCTCAAGGAGTTGCACCGATGAACAGGATGACATCTCTTCAGGCCCGGCACACCCGCCGGGCCGTGCTCCAGGCCGCGATCGACTCCGGCGCCCGCTGCACCCCGGCGGACGCGGACCTCTTCTTCCGCGCCGACGGCGAGCACCAGGCCGACTGGCAGCTCCGCCGGGCGGACGCGGTCCGTCTCTGCGCCGGCTGCCCGGTCCGCGCGGCGTGCGCCGAGCTGGCCCTGCGCGACGGCGACGGCAACCAGCTCGTCGACGAGCTGGTCCGCGGTGGCCTGGCCGGCACCGAACTCGCCACGCTCCGCGAAGACCAGGCCGTGCGCCTGGCCGCCGCCGTCGCCGCGGACCGCGACACCGAGGGCCGCCTCCTCGACACCCTGGCGGGCGAGCTGCGGACCGAGGCCCGCAGGTCCCCCGACCCCCGCGTCCCGGCACGGGGCGCCGCGCAGCACCAGCGGATTCGCACCCTCGCCGACCAGATCCACGAGATCCGTACCGCCCGCCGCGCCCGCGCCGGATGGGGGGTAGCGGCATGACCACCACCCTCACCCCCCGCGCCGGGACGATCGACGACATCGAGAGCGGGGACGACGCCCGCGGCTACGAGCGGGACGAGACCGACAACTTCCACCGCCTGGTCCGCCGGCTGGTGGCCGACGGCGACCAGCGCGCCGCGACCGCCGGACGCCGCGCCCGCCTGATCAGGGCGCTGACCTCGTGGGCCTGCCCGAGCTGCGGCTGCCTCAACGGCGACAGCGACATCTCGTGCGGCTACTGCTGAGCAGTGCCCGCGGCTGACCCTCACCCCCGGATACGGGCCGCCCGCCGCGCGCCGCAGTGTGCCGGGCGGGCCGCCCGTGCCCAAGGCCCGGACCACCCGGTCACCCTCGTGCTGATCGCCGCCGCCGCGCTGGCGGCCGCGGCCGCGTGGGAGACCAGGCACCGGGTCGTCGACCTCCACCCCGCACCAGGCGCCGCCCCTGCCGGGGCGGCGCCGTCCCTCTGACCGAGGAGAAGTAGTGACGATCATGAAGCCCGCCGACTTCCGCGCTGTGCACGGTGACCCGGTCACCTGGACCGCCGCCGACCACGACGAGTACCTCGTGCTCTCCGAGCTCTGCCCGCCGGAATACAGCGTGGCGGAGATGGCGGCGCTCGCCGTCGACTTCGGCCTGAGCGCGGCCTCGCAGCAGCGGGAGTCCGACCGGCTGACCGCCCAGGGCTACGCCCTGGCCGCCGGGATCTGGGCGCGCGGCGCCCAGGACTCCCGGGAGCACGCGGCCGCCGCCCGCCGGGGCGCCCGGCACTTCGACGCCTTCGTCAACGGCTGGTAGCGGCACCCCGTTTTCCGGGCCCGCTGCCTGAACCCCCGTCCGGACCGGACCCGCCCCCGTGCGGTCCGGTCCGGCGGCTCTCCAGCGGTGCCCGCCCCCGATCGCTCGCGGTACGGGCACCGCCGGAGAACCGACTCCCCCAGTCCCGCCCCGTACCGCGAGGAGAAACCCGTGAGCAGTGCCGAGAAATGGACCGCCGCCCACCTCACCGTCCCCCGAAACCGGGCCATCCACATCGAGCAGCGCCGCGCGCAGCTCCTCCCGGTCGTCGACGACCTGCGGCGCCTGGCCCGTGAGGTCGAGGCGCTGGTCGGTGAGATCGACGCCATCGAGGGCGACGTCCCGGGTCAGGCGTGGGTGCGGGCCCGGCGCGTGACCCGGCCGCTCTACAAGGCCGCCGACGACGTCGAGCGCGCGGTCAGCGACCTGGTCGCGTTCAACGCCCGCTACGAGCGCTCCTACGAGGAGCTGCCCGCGAAGCGCGCGCGGCGGCGGGAGGAGAAGCGCCGCCGGAAGCTGGCCGCCGGCCAGGCCGCGGCGATCGGGACCGCGCCGGACGGCGCGGCCCCCGCGACGAAGCCGGGCACGTTCACCGAGGTGTTCACCGACCTCCAGAAGGGGGCCTGATGGCCGCCCAGACCAAGGCCGAGCGGACGGCCCTGAACCGCCGCGCTCATTTCGAGCGCAGACAGGCCGAGGCGGCCGGGCGTGGTCAGCGTGGGCTCGCCGAGCTGTGGATGGAGCGGGCCCGCGCGGTCGCCGCCGCCCGCGAACGCGGCGGCGACAACGAGGCGTGGAGCGACCTCGCGAGGTCGATGGCCGCCTGGGTCGCCCGCTACGACACGTAACCGGCCGGGCCGCCGGGTGCTCCTGGCGGTCAATCAATCAACCGATCAAACCGGGCTGTGACCGCCTCGCGTACGCATTATGCGGAGGCGCGGGCACACGGGCGCGCGGGCACGTGCGCGCGTACGCGAGGCAGTCACGGTCTGTCAACCCTCTTTGGGAGATCTGATGAGTGACGATGAAGTCCGGGGCCCGGGCCGGGTGATCCCGTTCCGGCCGACCGGAGGCGCTCCCCCGCCTCCTCCCCCACCCCCGCCCATGCCCCCGCTTCCCCCCTCCCCGCCGCCGTCCGCCGGGCGTCCGACGACCGCTCCCGCGGAACCCGCGGCCGTGGCCGAGACCACGTCCGGCGCGGCCGGTGACGGACATGACGACGGGGCGCTGCTACCGGTGCTGGCAGTGCCCGAGCACGCCAGTCCGCCTCCGCCCGTTCCGGCGCTGCCGGCCGCCGAGCCGTCCCAGGACGAGCTCGTGCTGCGCTCGGAGGGCATCGACGGCGGCGGTGGGGAGGGGAGCGCGGGCGCCCGGAGCATGATGCTCGTCGCGGTCGGCATCGCCGTGGCCGCGCTGCGCGGCATGTCCCAGTGGCTGGCCGACCGCCGCCAGCGGTTCGAGGACCAGGCGCCGGTCCGCCTCGCCGCCGTGAAAGCCGCGGCGGAGGGGATCGCGGCCCGCGCGGAGCATGCCGCGGCCCTCCACAAGATCAGCAGCGATGCCGCCCAGGCCCGCGCCAAGGCCCGGGTGCAGTCCCCGACCGAGTTCGGGGCCAGCGCGAAGAAGAACAGCGGCAAGGGCGCCGGGAACGGCTCCGGTTCGGGTGGGGGCGGCGGACCGTCTGCGGGGAAGAAGGGGCCGCTCCCCGGCCCGCCCCCGAAGAAGCCCGCCGCCGCGGCCGACCGGTCCGCTGACCCGAAGCGGGCGCGGCAGGAGGCTGCCGAGCAGCTGCGGGCGGCGCGGCGGGAGACCCGGGCGCGGGACCGCGACCGCGCCCAGGCCGTGAAGGCCGCCCAGGCCGACGCCCGCAAGAAGCAGCGGGAAGCGCAGGACGAGGCCAAGCGGCGGAAGCGGTCTCCCGGCACCACCCTGGAGAAGGCCCGTGACCGGCTCGCGAAACGCCGGCCGGACCCGACCAGCCCGGACAAGACCCCCCAGAAGAAAGAGAACAAGGACACCAAGAAGGAGAACAAGGGGCCGCGCACCCCCGGTAGCGGCCTGGAGCCGGTGACGAAGCCGAAGCCGAAGCCGACGGCCAAACCCGAGGCGAAGGCCAAACCCAAGTCGACGCCCAAGCCCGAGGCGAAGGGCAAGTCGCGGTGGGGCAGGCAGTCGCCGAAGTCACAGCCGAAGCCGCGGTGGAGGAAGAAGCCGAAGGCCGGTCCGGCGGCGGGTACGTCGGGGTCCCGGCCGGGGTCGCGCTCGCGCCGGACGCGGGAGCAGACGCCGCCGAGGCAGACGCCGGGCGAGGACGGCTCCTGGCTCCGCCCGCCCCCGGGCATGGAGGCCACGTACTCGACCACGATCACCCGCGATCCGATGCCGCCGAAGAACCCGCCACGCCGTCCTGCGGCGCTCACCCGGGGGCGCGGGCAGCTCCCGCCGGGCAGCCCGCCCACCCCCACCCCCACCCCCACCCCCACCGTGCCGTCTACGCCGTCCGGCCCGCCTGCACCGCCTGCCGGGCCGGGCGGCGCTGGAGGGTCTGGCGGCCCGCCCGCTCCGGCCCCGGTACCGGGGCCCAGGAGGAAGGAGGCGACGCCGTTGAGCGGCGCCGTACAGCACACCGTCCCGGTGACGAGCACCCAGTTCACGGACTCGGACCTCACGGTCTACGACGTCATCGAGGCCGACGAGGACCAGGCGCAGGAGATCCTCGCGGGCGCCGAGCACGCCCTGCTCGTCGCGGAGCGCTGCGACCGCCTGGCCGGCGCCATCGAGGCCCTGAAAGCGGAGCTGGAGTCGAAGTTCGTGCCGGGGGTGCTGGTCGGCTGGTGCACCCGGCTGATCGAGCGCGCCAAGGTCGTCGAGGAGAAGGCCCTCGCCGTCGCGGCGGGTCTGCCCCGCGCCTCGGAGGCGATCGCCCAGGCCGGGCAGCTCGCCGCCGAGCACGACCGGCCCGTCGCCGACCTGGTCCGCGACATGGGACACACCGCACCCGCCGCCGCCTCCTACCACAAGGAGTAGCCATGGAACTCGCCAGGATCGGCTCCAAGGCCGTCGAGTTGTTCGTCGACGGCGTCACCTACACCGTCGCCACCGCCCGCCTCGGCATGGCCTCCATGGCCATGCTCGCGCTCAGCCAGGCCGTCCGCGGCACCTACACCTACGTCGAGGACTGCGCCCGCTCGGTCGACACCCTCGCCGACACCGCCAGCGCCCTGTGGGTCGAGGGCGCCGTCGTCAGCGCGCACCGCGACGCGGCCGCCGTCATGCGCGGCGTCCTCGCGGACGCCGAGGCCCTGGCCATCGAGGCCGAGGAGATGGCCCGCGACTTCACGGCCGCGAAAGAAGGCCACGAGCAGGACTACGGCCCCGTCCACGACGCCATGGTCGCCAAGCAGGGCGCGGTCGCTGACCGCACCTACTACTCCAACCGCTGACCCCCTTCGCAGGGCGGCCGGAGCCCACGGGCCCCGGCCGCCCTGCCCCGTTCCCGGAGGTACCCGCCCATGCTCACCCGTGCCCGCGTCCGCGAGGGAGCCGGCCGCGCCGCCACCATCACCGGGGCCGCGGTCCTCACTCTCGCCCTCGACACCGACCTCGCCGCCGGTCCCGGCATCCTCGCCGCCGCCGCCACCGCAGGGACCGGCCTCGCCTTCAACCCCCGCATCCGCTACGCCCCGCAGGCGGTGCGCGCCACCGCCATCGCCGTCTACACCGCCCCGCACACCGGCTGCGCGCTCCTGCTCGCCGGAGGCTTTTTCGCGCCGGACAGCTCGCTGTCCGTGCTCGTGCAGATCGCCGTCGCAGCGGCGTGGACCGGCGCGACCTGGTGGCTGCGCCCCGGCCTCACCGCCCGCGCCCTCGCCGACGAGGCGCTGGCCCAGGAGCTCGCCGTCGCGGCGGACGAGACGGCCGAGGAGGCGCCCGTCGTCGTCTACGCGACCGCCCAGGCGCAGTGGTGGGGTGAGCACGTCGCCGTCGAGGACGGGGTCGCCGCGGGCACGGTGCTCCTGGACCACCGGCAGGTCAGCGACGAGTGCCTGGCCCTGGTCATCGGCGCCGCCGAACACGGCCGCGCAGTCCCGAAGATCGCCGTCGCGGACCTGTCCGCGCTGCTGGACATCCCCGAGGACCTGATCACCATCGGCCCGGTACCGGGGCGCGGGGCCGGTGTCCGGCTCGTGGTCCTGGGCCGGCGGCCCGAGGCCGTCGGCCTGGACGGTGCCACCGAGGCGGAGGTGTGGGCGGACATCGCCGCCACCGCCATGCCCGGCGTCGAGCTGGTCGACGCCACCACCTACACGATGCGCAAGGAGCTGATCTGATGCCCGAGGTAGTCGAGTACGTGCTGCGGACCCCGGCGGGCGGTGTGCGGCGTTACGACCACGAGGCCCTCTGTGACCTGCTGAAGATCACGGATTACAGCCGGGTGATCTTCGAGCAGGGCGCCGGGCGCGAGGCGATCGTGCGCGTCTACCCGGCCAATCCGCTGCTGGCGATGCGCGAGATCAGCGTGGCAGACCTGCTGATGGACGCCGGTGGCCGCATCACCCTCGGCACCTACTACGACGGATCGCGCCTGGGATTCCGGCTCTTCGACCCGCGCACCGGCAACGCCCAGCGAGGCGCGGTCTTCGGCACGACCGGCGCGGGCAAGAGCCGCCTGGTCCAGGCGCTCCTGGTCGCCTGCAAGCGGTCCGGGATCGTGGTCCACCTCGCTGACCTCAAGCGCGGGCAGTCGGTGCCGGAAGCGGCCGGGCAGGTCGCCACCCGGGTCACCACCCAGTACGAGACGATCCTCATGCTCCGCGGTCTGGTCGCCGAGGCCGAACGCCGCATGACCGTCTACGCAGAGATGGGCCGGAGCGGGTTCGTCATCGGGGACCCCGACCCGCTGGTGTACGCGATCATCGACGAGGCCAACCGGCTGCTGGAGAAAGACGCACCTCACCGCGACGAGGCCGCGCTGCTCATCAAGGAGCTGGGGAGGACCGGCCGGAGCGTCGGGGTGGGCATCATCATCGCCGCGCAGGCCGCCCACCTCGACGAACTCGGCGGCAGCGACACCCTGCGCGGCATGCTCAAGGAAGGCGAGGTCATTCTGCTGCGCTGGTCGTCCGCGATGATGCAGCAGCTCGTCGGCGACGGCCTCGTCCCCCGCGGTGAGGCCCTCCAGCCCATCCCCAAAATCATCGGTGAGGTGCGGCGGGTCCGCCGGTACAACGAGACCGCGCCGACGGCCGAGGAGGACCCGAACAGCCAGGGGATGCTCTACCACCTGACGGGGCGCCGTCCGACGAGCATGGCTCGCACCTACCTGGTCGGCTCCATCGCCGCCTGCACCGGCTACGACCCGCTCATCCTCGCCCTCTACGGCGGCAAGACGCCCCCAGGAACCCCGATCGACCTGGACGCCTACATGACCGCCAAGGAACGCGCGGCGGGCCGACAGGTGGGCGCCGGCGGCGCCCCGGCCACCGCCCCGGCGGTAGATGAACTCACCATGGTGGAGCCGGAGTTCGACGCGGCGACGATGTCGACCGCGCAGCGCATCCTCGCCGCCCTGCCCCCGGCCGGGATGACCGAGCTGGAGCTCCTGGCCGTCCTCGACGCCGATGGCGGCCGGGTCGTCCGGCGCGGCACCCTGCGCACCACCGTCAGCACCATGCGCGGCCAGGGCGACCTCGCCCGCCCCGACGGCACCGCGCGCATCGTCCCCGCCCCGCACACCTGACCCCGCCAGCACAGACGAGGGCCCCGGCATCCGAAGCGCGGGGGCCCCGCTTCTGCCTGCCCCCGATCACGGAAGGAGCACCACATGGTGCCCCAGCAGCCCCTGCCCGTCACCGACGCCCTCGCGGCCGCCGAGGCCCGCCGCCTCATCGACGCCGCCTACCGTCCGGCGGACACCACGTCGTACCGCGACACCACCCCGCTCCCCGCCCACGGACCGACCCCGCCCGTCGCCCAGCCCGGCAGGCCGCCGATGTCCCAGCGCGCCACCGACACCTCCGGCCTGCTGCTCGCCGGCAGCGTCGCCGCCCTCTCCACCGGCGGCGCCACCTCCCTCGTCCTGTGGATGCTCGGCCAGGTCGACCCCCTCACCCTCGCCGTCGGCGGAGCCGCCCCCGTCGCCCTGCTCCTCGCCGCCGGCTCCCTCCTGAAGTCCGCCGGCCGCGCCAAGGCCGCGTCCGCGCACAGCGAGCACCACCACCACTACAACGCCCCGGTCCACCAGCAGAACACCACCGTCTCGACCGCGACGAAGGGCCTGTTCGCCAGAACCAGCAACACCACCAGCTGACCGGCCGCTGCGACCGGCGTGCTCCACACCCGCCCCCGGGCTGGTGCGGGGCGCGCGGGCCGTACCGGCCAGGCACCGCCCACCCGACCCGCCTGGAGGACTTCATGCTGCTCCGCCACCGCCGTCTGCTCGCCGTCACCGTCCAGCTGGTCCGCGAGTACGAGAGCGCCCTGCTCCACACCCCCGCCGACCTCGACGCCGCCCGCGTGCAGGCGGCCGTATTCGCCCGCCACGGCGTCCGGATCACCGAGGAGACCGCCATGGAGTACCTCCGCGCCGCCCTCTCCGCCCGCGGCCACCGCGACCTCGTCCGCCCCCTGCCCGCCAGCTGACCGCCGCTCAGACCGGCCCGCGACCGTTCGAATACCTCCCGCCCGGTGGCCTCGAAACCGGGGCCACCGGTCCCCGTTTCGGGGCCAGCCCCCGCCGTTTTGGGGCCAGCCCCCGCCATTTCGGGGCCAGCCTCACGACCCCTCTCGGAGACACCGATGACCCTGCTCGACCGGTGGCACCCCACCACCGACCCCGACCCCGATTTCGACCCCACCCCCATCCCCACGCCCCCCGTTTCGGGAACACCCGCCCCCACTTCGGGGGCACGCCCCGCCGTTTCGGGGACGGGCCCGGCCGCTTCGGGAACACCCACCCAGCCCCCCGGAATCGCTTCCGCCGGTTCGGCCATGGACGCCGGGATTTCAGGGACGGCCTCCGCCGTTTCGGGCACGGACCTCGCCGTTTCGGGGGCACCTGATCCGGTTTCGGGGACGGAAAGCGGAACCGGAACCGGTAACTTCCCGCAGGGGTTGACGGGGTGGCAGAAGACCGCGGTCGTCGGGATCGTGATCGCGGCCCTGGGCCTGGGCGGCCTCGGCCTCTACCTGTCGTTCGGGAGCGTCGCCCGGTTTGCTTTCGAGCGCCTGCACTTCGGCTCCCTGACCCGGGGCCGGCTGTTCGCGGTCGGGGTGGACGTCGGCATCATGGTGCTGATCGGTATCGACCTGGTCATGGCCTGGCTGCGCCGCCCCATCGCCTGGATCCGCATCCCTGTCTGGCTCCTGACCGGCGCCACCGTCGTCCTCAACGCCGCCTCCGTCACCCCGGCCCCTGGCCGGGCCTGGGAGTTCATCGACTACCTCGCCGTGGCCGCGCACGGCCTGGTGCCCGTCCTGTTCATCTCCGTGGTCGAGGTCGGCCGTGACGCCGTCGACCGCATCGTGCGCCCCGTCCGGCCCGGCCGCGATGCGATCCCGCTGATCCGGTGGGCGCTCGACTGGCGTGCTACCTGGGCGATCTACTGCCGGATGCGGCTGTGGCGGATCGACTCCTACCCGGAGATGATCCGCCGCGACCAGGAACTCCTCGGTTACGAGCAGTGGCTGGCCCGCAAGTACAAGGGGGACCTGTCCAAGGCCACAGCGGACGAGCGGCTGCCCATGACCATGGCCCCCCACGGCTACACCGTCGACCGCGCCCTGCTCCTGCCCGCCGTGCAGGAGCAGGCCGCCCGGGAACGCGAGGAGGCCGACAAGCGCCACAAGCGGGCCGTCGAGTCCGCGACGAAGCTCGCCGGCTACGACGCGCAGAGGAAGGAACTCCTGGCCCAGGGCGAGGTCGACAAGACCGCGGCCACCGTCGACGGCCAGACCGGCATCGCCCGCGCCGAGGCGGAAGGCGCGGTCCTCCTCGCACAGAGGGTCGCCGAGATCGAGCGGCAGGCCCACGACCGGGCGCAGACCGCCCAGGACCGCGCCCGCCAGGCCTCCGCCGAGCGGGAGGAGGCCGACGAACGCGAGAAGAAGGCCGGCGCCGACCTCCGCGCGGCCGACCTGGAACGCCGGGCGGCCGAGAAGCGGAAGGAAGCCGCCCAGGCCGACAAGGTCGCCGCCGCCGAGACCATGGCCGTCGAGACCGAGACCATCACCAAGGCCCGCCAGGCCGCCGCCGAAGCCTCCCGGCGCGCTGCCGAAGAAGAGAAGGCCGCCGCCGAAGCCCGCCGGACCGCAGCCGAATCCGACCGGCGTGCCGCCGAGGAAACCCTCCGCACCCGGCAGGCCGCCACCGCCACCGCCGAAGCCGCCAAGACCGAAGCCGAAGCCGACCGGCGTGCCGCCGAAGCCCGGCGGGCCACCGCCGAAGCCGACCAGGCCGAAGCCGAAATCCGCCGCGCCGCCGCCGAAGCCGACCGGCTCACCACCGAGGAGAACACCCGCAAGAAGCGCGCCGCGGTCGACGGCACGATCTCCGCACAGACCGCGGCCGAAGCCGCCAAGGCCGCCGCCGAAATCGAACAGTCCGCTGCCGAAACCCGCCGCGCCGCCGCCGAAGCCGACCGGCGCACCACCGAAGAAACCCTCCGCGCCCAGCGGGCCGCCACTGAGACGGCCCTGGCCGCGCAGGCCGCCGCCGAAGCCCAGCAGGCCGCCGCCGAAGCACGCCGGGCCGCCGCCGAAATCGAGGCGCACGCCATCGAGATGGAGGACGCCGCCAAGCTCAAGCCCCGCGACCGTGCTATCCGGCGAGTCGCCCGGATGATCCTCGCCGCCGGAGGCGACGCCGCACGCGTCCCGCTCGCCGACATCCAGAGCGAACTCGACGTCTCGCCCGGCACCGCCTCCGACTACCAGTCGGCGGCCAAGGCCCTCATCGCCTCCGACGACTACGAGGCCGTCGCCCAGCCCGCCTGATGCCCCCGCACGTACGGCCCCCCGGCGCTGATATCGCCGGGGGGCCGCGGCCCCCTCGGCGGGGGGGGGGGGGGGGGGGGGGGGGGGCGGGGGGGGGGGCGGGCGGGGGCGGGGGCGCGGGGGGGGGGGGGCGCGGCGGGCGCGTCGGGGGGGGGC
>NZ_JBITDK010000044.1:0-33366 GCF_044454165.1 Streptomyces sp. NPDC051567
GGCTTCGGCGCCGTCGGGGTCGTCGGCGTGGTCGGCCTCGGCGTCGTGGGGCGCGGGGTGGGCAGGGTGCCCGACGGCGCGGTCGGGTAGTTCCCGGCCGGCGGGTTCGGGATCTGGCCGGCGCCCCCGGCCTGGTACTGCCGCATGTAGCCGAGCACGGTGTTCACGTACTCGCGGGACCTGTTGTAGCTGAGGATCGCCTTGTCGAGCTTGGCCGGGTCCGAGAGGTTCCGGTCGCCCGCGCAGAGGTAGAGGCCCGCGCCGAGGGCGGCGTCGTAGATGTTGTTCGGGTCGCGCTGGCCGTCACCGCTGCCGTCCGCGCCCCAGGTCGCCCAGGTGGAGGGGATGAACTGCATCGGGCCCACGGCCCGGTCGTACTCGGCGTCCGCGTCCCATTTGCCCTTGTCGGTGTCGCGGATCTCCGCGAAGCCGTTGCCGTCGAGGCGGGGGCCGCGGATCGGCCGGTCGGTGTAGCCGTCCGCCTTGAGCCCGTAGCCGGAGGCGTGCACGGACTCGACCCGGCCTATGCCCGCGAGCAGTTGCCAGGGCAGTTTGCAGCCGGGCAGCGCGGCGGCCACGGAGAGTTCGGCGCGGTGGTAGGCGTCCAGGGCGGTCGCGGGTATGCCGCTGGCGTCGCCGCCCGTGGCTGCGCCGGTACCGGTGCCCGGGTTCGCGGGCGGGTCCGCGAGCGGGGCGGGCAGGTCCAGCCGGGCGTCACCGCGTTCGGTGGCCTGGGGACTGTCCGGGGTGGGTTCGGACTCGCCCGCGTCGGCGGTCGACGGACTGGTCACGACTGCGGCGGTGGTCAGGCTGGCCGCGAGCGCGGCGGTGCACAGGACCTTGCGCGAAGTGTTGACGAGGTGACGGTGAAGCGGCTTCACAGTGCGGCGATCCCCCCAAGGCGGCCGTCAAATCGCACGGCAGGACGAGCCGTGAGTACCCCCTTGTCTATCAGGTATCTCATTCCGACTCGCCGCCGCAAGGGGAGATATCCGGGAAATATGACGCACCATTGGCCTCCGCTTCACCCGGGGCCCCGGTCCGGACGGAACCGTCCGGGCCTCCCGGCCGGGCGGAGACGGGACCTAAGCCCTAACCGGTTCGTCCCAATGATCCCCGTTTTCCGCCTGCTTGGTTCTTAGGCTGGCTCCATGGCGAGCAGCAGCGAGAAGGACGGGGCCGCGCGGCCCGGGACCGCCTCCGCACGGGGCGCGCGGCGCGGGCCCGGCGTACGGGGCTGCGCGGACGGCTCCTCACCGGCGGCGGGCTGGCGGCCGTACTGGCCCTCACGGCCGGGGTCGGCGCGTACGCGGCGCGGTCCGGCGGCGCCGGTGACCCCGACGGGCCAGGCGGTTCAGGTGGTTCAGGTGGTTCAGACGGGAACGGCGGGAGCGGGGTGGCCGGGAGGCCCTTCGTCCGGCCCGCGCACACCAGTGGCGAGGACGGGATCGTCGTCCCGTACGGCAGGGCCGACGCCCCCCGGACGCTCACCGTCTGGCTGGACCCGCGCTGCCCGTACTGCGCGGGCTTCGAACAGGGCCTGGGCCGCACGGTCAAGGAGCAGGCGGACGCGGGAGCGTACAAGGTCGAGTACCGCTTCGCGACCTTCCTGGACGGCGCGCTCGGCGGCGGCAAGGGCTCCCACCGGGCCGTCAACGCCCTGGGCGCGGCGGTGGACGAGAGCCCGGAGAAGTGCGTGGAGTACCTCCGGTCCTCTTCGCGAACCACCCGCGGAAGGAGTCGCAGGACACGTTCGCCTCCACCGCGACCCTGCTGGAGCTGGCGGACCAGGTTCCGGGGCTGCGGACACCGGAGTTCAACAAGGCCGTCAAGGAACTGACCTACATGCCGTGGGTGGACAAGGTGGGCCGCGCCTTCCACGAGGAGAGGATGAACGGCACCCCGGCGGTCTTCATCGACGGCAGGAAGATCCGCGTCAACTCGGGCGAGGGCATCGCCTCGGTCACCCCGGCCGAGTTCACCCGCCAGATCGCCGGAACCGGCTGACGGGCGCCCGGTGGACTGCCCGGGGTGACCGGCCGGTGGACTGCCCGGGGCGGCGCCGGCCGGGGTGACCGGCGGTCAGCCGTCCGCCGTCAGCCGTCAGCCGTTCGCCGGGCAGGAGCGGGTGGTGCCCGGCAGGTGGCCTTCGGTCAGGAAGCGGTTCACGTAGCCGCGTACGCACGGCGAGGACGCGTAGGCGGTGTGGCCGTCGCCCTCGTACTCCAGGACCACCGCCGGGCCCAGGCGCCGGGCGGTCTCCTCGGCCCACTCGTACGGGGTGGCCGGGTCGCCCCGGGTGCCGACCAGCAGCATCGGCGGGACACCGGCCGGGTGGTCGATGCGCCGGATGAACTCGGTGCCCGGCGGGCGCCCGTAGCAGGAGAGCACGGTCATCAGCTGCCTCGGCCCGAAGACCTGCGAGGCCCGCACGAACGCGGCCCTCAGCTCGGCCAGTTCCTTCTCCACGGCCGTCGGGCTGACCTTGTCCGCGCTGCGGTCCGGGTCGTCGGCGCAGTTCACGGCGGCGAGGGCGGCCTCGGCATTGTCGGCGGGCACCGCGCCGGGGCCGTCGGCCCGGCCCTGCCCGCCGTCGCCGTCGCCGTCCCCACCCTCCTGGTCCCCGTCCCCGTCCTCCTCCCCGTCCTGGTCCTGGGACGGGTTCGCGGGGCCGCCGAGCTGGAGCAGGCCGACCGGGTCGCCCCGCGACTCGGCCAGGGCCAGGCTCTCGGCGAGCGCGGGCCACATGCGCGGGGAGTACAGGGCGGCGGCGATGGCCGTGACCGCGTCCTGCCCGGTGAAGTACGAGCCGTCCTGCCCGGTCAGCGGCGCCCGGTCGAGCCGCGCCACGAGGGCCTCGACCTTCTGCGCGGCGGCGCGGGCGTCCGTCCCGTAGACACAGCCCCGCCGACGGGTGCACCAGGTGAGGAAGTTGTCCAGCGCGCGCTGCTGGGCGCGGGCCGAGACGAGGGCCTGTTCGGTGAGGGACTCGGAGAGCGTGTCGACTCCGTCGAGGACCATCCGGCCGGTGGTACGGGGGTACTGGGCGGCGTACACCGCGCCGAGCCGGGTCCCGTAGGAGAAGCCGAGGTAGTTCAGCTTCCGGTCGCCCAGCACCCGGCGGATGACGTCCAGGTCGCGGGCGACGTTGACGGTGCCGATGTACGGGAGGACCGGGCCGGAGGCCAGCTCGCACCGCCGGACCACCGCGCGCAGGGCGGCGAGTTGCGAGGCGGCGTCGGCTCCGGCCGCGTCCTCGATCTCCTGGGAGCCGGCGCAGCTGACGGGCTCGCTGTGGCCGACCCCGCGCGGGTCGAAGGTGACGAGGTCGTAGCGCTCGCCGAGTTCCGCGAAGGCCGTGGGGTCGGCGGCGAGGTTCTCGATGCCCGGGCCGCCTGGGCCGCCGTAGTTCAGCAGCAGCGAGCCGAGCGGCTCGCCCGGTCCGGTGGCCCGTATGCGGGCCAGGGCCACCTTGAGGGTGCCCTTGCCGGGGGCGTCGTAGTCGAGCGGGACGCTCACGCTCGCGCACCGCATCCCGGCGGGCACCGCCGCGTCGGGGGCCCCGGGTGTCCCGGGGCAGTCGCCCCAGCGGAGGCGCTGGCCGCGGAACCGTTCCAGCGGATCGGCGGCGGCGGGCGGCGGGGGTGTGGTGGCCGGGGTCCCGGCGGGGGCCGGGGGCGGGGCGGCGCCGAGGGAGGCCAGGAGGAGCAGACAGGCGGCGGGAAGGGTCCTCACCCGGGCGGCCCGGGCGGCGGGGGCGGACGCGGGGCCGGTACGGGTTCCCGCGCGGGGGCGCTCTGCGGGGCGGGGGCCGGATCGGCCTGCGGTACGGGCCCGGGGTCGGCCCCCGGTATGGGAACGGTCCCCGGTACGGGCTCGGGATCGGCGCACTGCACCCTCCTCGGGCGGCGTCCCCCCGGACCAGTCAGCCCACCATAGACGCGCCCCGGGCCCCCCGCCCGGCGGAGGCGGAGGGGCCGGGCGGGGCTGCGGGGGCCTGGGCAGGGCTGCCGGGGCGGTGGCGTCCGTCCCGGGCGGCTCGGCCTTCCTCATCGAGGCGGGCCGGCTCGGGGATGTCCTCGGCCGGGGTGAAACCGCTGAAATCGCCCCGCTCCAGCCTGCGGAACACCTCGTCCTGGTGAGCCACCAGATCCGGCCGGGTCTTCATCGCCCAGCCCCCGAGCTCCAGGTACAACCCCTCGACCGGAGTGTTCTCCACGGCGCTGTCGAAGGCGGCCACCAGCTCGGGCGGGAGCGCCCGCCGGATGTCCCCGACCGTCGCGGGCAGGGCGATCTGTTCACTGCCGACGTAGGTGTAGAACGACGGCCGGTCGGACTGGGGCTGCGGCTGCGGCTGCGGCTGCGGCTGCGGCTGCGGCTGCGGCTGCGGCTGCGGCTGCGGCTGTGACGATGACAAGGGGGCTCCTCACGGTCCTCCGGCGGGTGGTCCCGGCCCGGGGCGGCAATATCCCCACAACCACGGTCCGCCGGAGACTGTCCTCCCCGACCGTTCACCCGAACGGTCCAGCCCTGCCCCCGGCGGGACCCGTACACCGTCACGGGCCGGGGGTCGGCTCCCGCCACCATCCGGGCAGGTCCAGTTCCGCCCAGACCTCCTTGCAGGGCGGCGGCCCCTGCTCGACGCCCCACCGGTCGGCGATCTCGTCCACCAGCACGAGCCCCCGTCCGCCCTCCGTCGCTCCGGCCCCGCCGTCCGGCCCGTCCGCGTCGGCCGCCCCGTCCGCCTCGCGGATGCGCGGAATCCGGTCACCCCGGGGATCGACCACCGCGACCCGGATCATGGCCCCGCCGAGGGTGAGCGCCAGCCGGAAGTCCCGCCCCGGTACCCGCCCGTGCGTCACCGCGTTGGCGGCCAGCTCGGCCACGATCATCGCGGGCGCCTCCGGGGGCACCCCCCAGACGCCGAGCTTCTCGACGGTCAGCAGCCGGGCCTGCCGGGCGCCACGGGGCGTGGCGGCGAGCTGGATCTCGAAATGACGTGCGGTTTCACCGATTTGAGTATTCACATCACTTAGCGTGGCGGCTCCTGCCTACCGTGGGAAGTGGCAACACCCCTGAGTCAGTTGGTTGTCCGGCCCTGTCGGGTGCTGTCACGTATGTCCGGAGTGCCCTACGGGCACGGAGCGTTGAGGAAATCAGCACGTCGGAGGTGGACCGCATGAGCATGGACGTGAATGTGGATACGGGCACGGAGACGGACGCGGAGGTGGACGGCGACGGCACGGAGGACGCGGGCTGGGGCGTCGACCCCGAGGACGAGCAGGGGGTGGCGGTCCTGGCCGCGCTGGGCCGCCAGCTCAAGTCCTGGCGCGAGGCGGCGGGCCTGCGGGCCGCCGACTTCGGGACGGCGATCGGCTACGGGGAGGACCTCGTCCGCAAGGTCGAATCGGGCAAGCGCATCCCCCGCCCGGAGTACCTGGACAGGGCCGACGAGGTCCTGAAAGCGGGCGGCCGGATCAAGGCGATGAAGGCGGACACGGAACAGATCCGCTACCCGACCAAGGTCCGGGGGCTGGCCAAGCTGGAGAACCGGGCGGTCGAGGTGTCCGCCTACAGCAACCACAACATCCACGGCCTGTTGCAGACGGACGACTACGCGCGGGCCCTGTTCGAAATGTGGCAGCCGCCCCAGACTAAGGCGCAGATAGAGCGGGGCATGGTTGCCCGAATGGCCCGTCGATCGATCTTCGACCGGTCTCCGGCTCCCGCACTCAGCTTCGTCCAAGAAGAGGTGACGCTCCGACGCCGGATCGGGGGGACAATGGTGATGCGCGGGCAACTCGAACGACTGTTGGAGGTAGCCAAGTTGCGGCATGTGACGATCCAGGTCATGCCTACTGACCTGGAAGAGCATGCGGGGATGGGCGGTCTGATCGAGGTGCTGAAGTTCGCGGACGGATCAGCAGTTGGCCGCTCGGAGGGAGCGTTCAACGGCCGCCCCGTCTCCGACCCGAGGCGACTCCGAGTTCTTGAGCAATGCCATGCCATGATCCGATCTCAGGCTCTCACGCCACGGGAGTCCGTCGAATTCATCGAACGAGTACTGGGAGAGACATGATCCACAACTCCGAGCTGGACTGGTTCAAGAGCAGCTACAGCAGCAGCGGCGACGTCAACGACTGCGTCGAGGTGGCCAACGCCCCCTCCACGATCCACGTCCGCGACACCAAGACCCCTCACGGCCCCCAGCTCGCCTTCAGCCCTGACGCCTGGATCGGATTCGTGGAGCACACCTCATGACCCGCGCCACCGGGCTGGACTGGTTCAAGAGCAGCCACAGCAGCGGCAGCGAAGGCGACTCCTGCGTCGAGGTCGCTACCAGGCCCGGCGCGGTGTACGTGCGCGACTCCAAGGACGACCAGAGCCCCCACCTGGCCTTCGCCCCGCAGGCATGGGCGGGCTTCGTGGAGGGCGCGTCATGAGCGGAAGCGAACGGCTGAGCTGGTTCAAGAGCAGCCACAGCGACAGCGGAGACATCAACGACTGCGTGGAGGTGGCCCACACCCCCACCACGATCCACGTCCGCGACACCAAGACCCCCCGGGGACCCCGCCTGACCTTCACGCCCCGCACCTGGACCGGCTTCGTCTCGTACGCCTCCGGCCACTGAACCACCCCGCCCCCCGCCCCGCCGGAAGCCGTCCGGCGGGGCGGGGGCCGGCGCGGTGCGGGCGGGAGGCGTCGGCTGGACCCCTACTCGGGCGGTCTCACCACGGCCGGTGTGGCCATGTGGTTCTTGTCCAGATCGAAATGGTCCAGCTCCACGCTGCGGACCAGGACCCCCGGGAAGTCCTCGAAGAAGCCCAGCGCTTCCGCAACGGCCTCGGTCAGGGTCCCGGCCTGGAAGAGGCAACTGAACTCCGCGTGTCCGGGACTCTCCACCAGCGAGATCCGCCCGTCGTTGAAACGGTCGAGACCATCCAGCGTGTCCGACTGCTCCGCAGTCAGCGGCTCCTGGAGGTGCAGGGTGAACCACCAGTCACACACAGCCTCGGTGCTTGTCGGTGAAGCCATCGATCTTCTTCGCCTCGTCTCCTGTGTTCCGGGGAGTTCCGTGCACGGTGTGAGTCTTGCTGCACGGACAGCAAAGCACCCACCCCCACCTATGCCGGTTCTTGTCGTGCGTCACCTTGAGCCCGGCCGCCTCCGCCCGCTTGAGCGCCGCCTCCACGTCCTTCTTCTAATGCCGGTCGCCGATTCCCATAGCCGTACGTCCTACTCGCCGGCCGCGAGGAAGACGCGGAATCCGGGCCGCAGCCACCCGATCGAGCTACCGCTCCCGGCGCGAGCACGACCAACGAAGCCGGCAGAGCCTCCAGGACCCTCACCCGCCCCCGCCCCGCCGGAAGCCGTCCGGTGGGGCGGGGGTCCGGCGCGGTGCAGGCGGGAGGCGTCGGCTGGACCTCTACTCGGGCGGTCTCACCACGGCCGGTGTTGCCATCCCGTTCTCCTCCAGCTCTCGTGGCCCCAGTTCCACACTGCGAACCAGGACACCGGGAAGCTGATCGAACAGACTCAGCGCCTCCGCGACAGCCCCGGTCAGCGTCCCGGCCGCAAAGGTGCACCAGAACTCGGCCGTGCCCGGGCCCTCGACCAGCGAGATCCTTCCGTCGTTGAAACACTCCAGGTGGTCCCGGAGATCTGACTGTCCGGCCGTCAACGGCGCGTCCGCATGCAGGGTGAAGTGCCACTCACGCACAGCCACGGTGGCCCTTGATGAAGCCATCACTCTTCTTCGCCTCGTCTCCCTGGCTCTGCGGGGTGCACTGAACGCGGCACTTCTACAGACGAAAAGCCCTCAGCACCCTCAAACGGTCATGCTGGGGCTTCAAGTTCAGAAGTCTCAGCACACGTCAGCAAGCGGCGGTACCTGCACAACGGCGGCCGTGGCCATGTCGTTCTCGTCCAGCGCGATGGCGTTCAGCTCGACACTGCGCACCAGCACGCCGGGAAGATCCTCAAAGCGGCTCAGGGCGTCCGCGATGGCTTCGGTGAGGGTTGCGGCTGGGATGACGCACATGAACCGGCTGTACCCCGGACGCTCAGCCAGCCCGATGCCGCCCTCGTGGAAGCGGTCAAGCCCGTCCAAGAGGTCCGACTGCTGAGGGGTGAGCGGAGCATCGAGGACAAGGTTGAAGTGCCACGGACGCTCAGACACAGTTCTGGTGATCCTTGATGAAGCCATAGATCTTCCTCGCCTCGTCTCCGGTGTTCCTAGGCGTGCATGAGATGCGCACGTGATCATTGCAGGGACAGCAGAGGACGAGCCCCCAATTGTGGCGGTTCTTGTTGTGCGTCACCTTGAGCCCGGCCGCCTCCGCCCGCTTGAGCGCCGCCTCCACGTCCTTCTTCTGGTGCCGGTCGCCGATTCCCATAGCCGTACGTCCTACTCGCCAACAGCGAGGAAGACGCGGAATCCGGGCCGCAGCCACCCGATCGAGCTACCGCTCCCGGCGCGCCCCCGGCCCCCGCCCCCCGGGCGTGAAAAACCCCGGCCCCCGCCCGGACGGGGGCGGGGGCCGGGGTGGGCCGGGGGTGGGTCAGGCGGGTGACCGGGGCCGGGGTCAGGCGGAGACGGGGACCTTCGGGGCCGGGATCGGCGCCGGGGCCGGGGCGCGGTCCTCGTCCAGGGCGCCGGAGGCGGAGGCGTAGGCCACCTTGTCCAGGATTCCCTCGCGGGCCGCGACGATGACCGGGACCACGGCCTGGCCGGCGACGTTAGTGGCGGTGCGCATCATGTCGACGATCGGGTCGATCGCCATCAGCAGGCCGACGCCCTCCAGGGGCAGGCCCAGGGTGGAGAGGGTCAGGGTCAGCATGACGGTGGCACCGGTGAGGCCCGCCGTGGCGGCCGAGCCGACCACCGAGACGAAGGCGATCAGCAGGTAGTCGGTGATCGTCAGCTGGACGTCGAAGATCTGCGCGATGAAGATCGCGGCGAGCGCCGGGTAGATCGCGGCGCAGCCGTCCATCTTGGTCGTGGCGCCGAAGGGGACCGCGAAGGAGGTGTACTCCTTCGGGACGCCGAGGCGCTCGGTGACCTTCTGGGTGACCGGCATGGTGCCGACCGAGGAGCGGGAGACGAACGCGAGCTGGATCGCGGGCCAGGCGCCCTTGAAGAACTGGAGCGGGCTGACCTTGGCGACGGTGGCCAGCAGCAGCGGGTAGACGCCGAACATCACGATCGCGCAGCCGATGTACACGTCGGCGGTGAAGGTGGCGTACTTGCCGATCAGGTCCCAGCCGTACGTGGCGATCGCGGTGCCGATGAGGCCGATGGTGCCGATCGGGGCGAGGCGGATGACCCACCACAGGGCCTTCTGGAGCAGCTCCAGGATGGATTCGGCGACGTTCAGCACCGGCTGCGCCTTGGAGCCGAGCTGGAGGGCGGCGATACCGGCGACGGCGGCCAGGAAGACGATCTGGAGGACGTTCAGCTCGGTGAAGGGCGTGATGACGTCCTTCGGCACGATGCCGGTCAGGAAGTCGAGCCAGGAGCCGGTGCGCTTGGGCAGCTTGCCGTCCTGCGGGGTGAGGCCGGTGCCCGCGCCCGGGTTGGTCAGCAGGCCGATGCCGATGCCGATGCCGACCGCGATCAGCGACGTGATCATGAACCAGAGCAGGGTCTGCGTGGCGAGCCGCGCGGCGTTGTTGACCTTGCGCAGGTTGGTGATCGACACCAGGATCGCGAAGAAGACGAGCGGCGCGACGGCCAGCTTCAGCAGCTGGACGAAGATGTCACCGACCTGGTCGAGGGTGGTGCGGAGCCAGCTCACGTCCTGGCTTCGGGCTATCCAGCCGAAGAGGACGCCGAGCACCAGACCGGCGATGATCTGGGCCCAGAAGGGGAAGCGGAACGATGCCTTGGCGGGGGCCTTGGCAGGGGCCTTGGGGGTCGCGGACACGGACACTCTCCGGAAGGGACGCACAAACAACTGGCGGACGGTTCTGCGGGGGCGACGCTGTGGCGCTGGTGGCGCTGTTCATGCGGTGCGGCAGCCGGAAAGGGCCGGCCGGGACCACTGCTGTGTCGGTCCAGCTCAGCGGGGAGCGGGAATCAGCGACAACAGCAACAGGCCGCGGAGACGCGGCGGCAGAGGTCGACATGCAGGCGCGCCACGAGCGGAATGCCCGTGATCGTCGGGTACGCCGGACGAGCGGCGGCTGCGGTCAACATGTTGAACACGCTAACACTTCCCCTTTGAGAATCTCAAAGGGCTTCTTTGGGTCCGGGGCGTACGGTACCCGGCGCGGCGGCCCGTGAAACGCCGAAGCCCCAGTGTTACGGGCGGTAAACCCGGCACTGGGGCGGTTCGGTGTGTGAGGAAGCTAACGGGTTCCTTACGGGCGCGCGTGGGCGGCGTCGTCGGCCGCGTCCTCCTGGCTGCGGTTCGCGGCGAGCTTGACCTTCGCATCCGTGACGCGTCCGGAGATCTGCACGGACATCTCGTCGCGCTGCTTGCGCAGGAGGACGAAGGAGAGCGGCGCGGAGAGCACGAGGGCGAGCAGCACGACCCAGGCGGCGTTGGCGTCACCGAGGGCTGAGGGCACCCAGCCCAGCCGGACCAGGCCCGCGACGGCGACGAGGCATCCGACGAAGACGGCCAGCCGCATGGCGGTGTAGCGGATCGTCGCGCTCATCTTGAGGGCCACGGCAACCTCTTCTCTCTCGTCGTCGTCCCTGCTGTACGTCGGAACGTGCCGCTCCAGTGAAACACGCCCGGCCCCGCGCCCGGCCCGCCGGGGTCAGCGCCGCGCCCCACCCGCCCCGCGCCCGGCCCGCCGGGGTCAGCGCAGGGGCAGCAGCATCGTGATGTCGTCGCGGTCGTCGCCCGGGGCGACCCGGACGCCGCCCGGGACGCGGCCGACCTCCTGGTAGCCGCAGGCGGCGTAGAAGCGCTCCAGGCCGGTGCCGCCACGGCAGGCGAGGCGGATCGCGTCGAAGCCGCCGACGGCGCGGGCCGCGGACTCGGTGGCGGCCATCAGCGCGCGGCCCGCGCCCTTGCCCTGGAGGGAGGGGTGGACCATGACGGTGGAGAGCCAGACCCAGTGCCGCAGCAGCCGGTGGGTGTTGGAGACGAGGAACGCCGTCGCGACCACCCGGCCGGCCCCGTCGTGGCCGACGAGCAGGCGGGTGCGGCCCGCCGCCATCGCGGTGAGGTGCTGGTCCAGCTCGGGGCGGATGTCGTCCAGGGTGACGGGCGGGACGAAACCGACGGCCCCGCCCGCGTTGGAGACCTCGGTCCAGAGCGCGGCGACGCCGTCACACAGCTCGGGTCCGACGACCGGATCGAAGGTGAAGGTAAGGGTCATGGGCGCAGGATATCTATTACGCGACACCCAGGACGCGGGCACGTACGGGACGCGGGCACGCGCGAGGCTCGGGCACGCGCGAGGCTCGGACACGCGCCCACCCGGCGGGGCCCGCCCGGCGGGGCCCGCACCCGGACGCGCCCGAGCCCCGGTCCGCTGGGCGGGCCGGGGCTCGGGGCCGTGGCTCTGGGAGGGCCGGAGCGAGGGGCGTCAGACGCGCATCGCCTGCGGGGTCTCGCGCAGGTTCGCGTCCGGGCCCGGGTACTCGCGGATGATCTCGTAGCGCGTGTTGCGCTCGACCGGGCGGAAGCCCGCGTCCCGGATCAGCTCCAGCAGGTCCTCGCGGCCCAGCTTGTTCGGGGTGCCGTAGTTGTCCGCGTCGTGCGTGATCTTGTACTCGACCACCGAGCCGTCCATGTCGTCCGCGCCGTACTGGAGCGCGAGCTGGGCGGTCTGCACGCCGTGCATCACCCAGAAGACCTTGACGTGCGGCACGTTGTCGAAGAGCAGCCGCGAGACCGCGAAGGTCTTCAGCGCCTCGGCGCCGGTCGCCATCGTCGTCCGCGCCTGGAGCTTGTTGCGGACCTTGCCGTCCTTCATGTCCACGAAGTCGTGCTGGTAGCGCAGCGGGATGAAGACCTGGAAACCGCCGGTCTCGTCCTGGAGCTCACGCAGCCGCAGCACGTGGTCCACGCGGTGGCGGGGCTCCTCGATGTGCCCGTAGAGCATGGTCGAGGGGGTCTTGAGGCCCTTGGAGTGCGCGAGCCGGTGGATGCGCGACCAGTCTTCCCAGTGGGTGCGGTGGTCGACGATGTGCTGGCGGACCTCCCAGTCGAAGATCTCCGCACCGCCGCCGGTCAGCGACTCCAGACCGGCCTCGATCAGCTCGTCCAGGATGTCGGAGGCCGACATGCCGGAGATCGTCTCGAAGTGGTGGATCTCGGTCGCCGTGAACGCCTTCAGCGAGACGTTCGGCAGCGCCTTCTTCAGCTCGGAGAGCGAGCGCGGGTAGTAGCGCCACGGCAGGTTCGGGTGCAGACCGTTGACGATGTGCAGCTCGGTGAGGCTCTCGTTCTCCATGGCCTTGGCCAGGCGCACGGCCTCCTCGATGCGCATCGTGTACGCGTCCTTCTCGCCCGGCTTGCGCTGGAACGAGCAGTACGCGCACGAGGCGGTGCACACGTTGGTCATGTTGAGGTGACGGTTGACGTTGAAGTGGACGACGTCACCGTTCTTGCGCGTGCGCACCTCGTGGGCGAGGCCGCCGAGCCAGGCCAGGTCGTCCGACGCGTAGAGGGCGATGCCGTCCTCACGGGTCAGCCGCTCGCCGGAGCGGACCTTCTCCTCCAGCTCGCGCTTGAGCCCTACATCCATGACAGATGCGGTCATCCCGGTCGCCCGCCTTCCCTCTGTGTCCTGCCTGCGTCCTGCGTCCTGCCGCCTGGAATCGTCACCCACCGTACTCTCAGCCCCTCAGCTCTCCTCGGGCAGCTCCCCGACCCGGTTCTCCCACTTGGTGGAGAGCACGATGGTGGTGCGCGTGCGGGAGACGCCCTTGGTCCCCGAGAGCCTACGGATGATCTTCTCCAGGCCGTCGACGTCGCTGGCGCGCACCTTCAGCATGAAGGAGTCGTCGCCCGCGATGAACCAGCAGTCCTCGATCTCGGCGAGGTCGCGCAGCCGCCGGGCCACGTCCTCGTGGTCCGCCGCGTCGGAGAGGGAGATGCCGATCAGCGCCGTGACGCCGAGGCCGAGCTCGGCCGCGGCCACCGTGGCGCGGTAGCCGGTGATGACGCCGGCCGTCTCCAGACGGTTGATCCGGTCGGTGACGCTGGGGCCGGAGAGGCCCACGAGACGGCCCAGCTCCGCGTACGAGGCACGACCGTTCTCCCGGAGTGCCTGGATGAGCTGCCTGTCCACCGTGTCCATTTGCGTGGAGCCTTCCATTATTCGGCGATCCTACGAGACTAGGTATAGAATCTAAGGTACACAGGGTCAACGCCCTGTGAATCTTTCAGCAGATCAATGACGATCTTCAGGAGTGATTCACCGTGTACACGATCGAGATGGCCTACGCGCACATGCGACAGCTCCAGGAGCTGGCCAACCGATCCCGTGCCCACCAGCCTGCCGCCGCCCACCGCGTGGACAAGACCCGCAAGCCGGGCCCGTCCAAGAAGCGCTAGCGACAGCGCCAGTCACGGCGCCGGCGCTGTGAGCTGCGGGTCCTCCCGGCCACGGCACTAACCACCACCGTTCGGACCACCGGCGCCCGAACCGTCGGCGCCCGAACCACCGGCGCCCGAACCACCGGCGCCCGGACCACGGCCGTCCGCCCCTCGGGGAGCGCGGGAGGTGCCCCCGGTCGCCGGGAGGTGGCCTCCCAGCTCCCCCTTCCAGCGGCGGTACAGTCGGTGCGGCACCCCTGCCGCGTCCAGCACCCGCCCCGCGACGAAGTCCACCAGGTCCTGGATGTGCGTCGCCCCCGCGTAGAACGCCGGAGAGGCGGGCAGCACGACCGCGCCCGCCTCGTCCAGCGCCACCAGGTGCTTGAGCGTCTGCCCGTTCAGCGGGGTCTCCCGCACCGCGACCACCAGCCGGCGCCGCTCCTTGAGCGTCACGCTCGCCACACGCTGGAGCAGGTCCTTCGACAGCCCGAGCGCCACTCCCGCCACACAGGCCGTGGAGGCGGGGACGATCAGCATCCCCCGCACGGGGTACGAGCCCGAGCTGGGCCCGGCCGCCAGGTCCCCCGCGCCCCAGTACCGCACCCCGTCGAGGTCCAGGTCCAGGTCACCGAAGGCGTCCGGGGTGCCGTCGGCCCCCCGGGCCAGCCATGCGGCGAGGTCCTCGCGCCAGTGCGCGTCGCGGAAGGAGATCCCGGTCTCGTCCAGCAGGGTCAGCCGCGAGGCCCGGCTGACGACCAGGTCGACGCTCTCCCCCGCGGCCAGCAGCCCGCGGAGCACCGCCGCCGCGTACGGCGTCCCGGACGCCCCCGAAACCCCGACCACCCACGGGGTGCGTTTGCGCTCAGTCATGTGTCCGAGACTATCCGGACACCACGACCACCCCGGTCCGGCGTCCTAGAGGGTGAGACCCCGGGTCAGCAGGTCGAGCAGCGCGCACACGAACAGGGCGATGCCGATGAAGCCGTTGACCGTGAAGAAGGCCCGGTTCAGGCGGGACAGGTCGTGCGGCTTGACGATCGTGTGCTCGTAGAGGAAGGCCGCGACGACGACCGCCAGGCCGGACCAGAAGAACGCCCCCGCGCCGGTGGCGACGGCGTACCAGGCCAGCAGGGCCGTGGCCACCGCGTGCGCGGCGCGGGCGCCCCAGAGCGCGGCCGGGACCCCGAAGCGGGCCGGGACGGAACGGACGCCCTCCGCGCGGTCGGCGGCCACGTCCTGGCAGGCGAAGATCAGGTCGAAGCCGCCGATCCACACCCCGACCGCCAGGCCCAGGACCACCGCGTCCCAGGACCACTCGCCGGTGACGGCCAGCCAGGCCCCGACCGGGCCCATCGCCTGGGCCAGGCCCAGGATGGCGTGCGGGAAGTCCGTGAACCGCTTGCCGTACGGGTAGACCACCATCGGGATCACCGCGACCGGCGCCAGCAGCAGGCAGAGCGGGTTCAGCAGCGCCGCCGAGCCGAGGAAGACGGCCAGCGCGATCCCGGCCCCCGTCCAGGCGGAGCGGACCGAGACCGCGCCCGTCACCAGCTCGCGGCTCGCGGTGCGCGGGTTACGGGCGTCGATCTCGCGGTCGATGATCCGGTTGGCGGCCATCGCGAAGGTCCGCAGGCCCACCATGCAGACCGTGACGAGCAGCAGCGTGCCCCAGTGCACGGTCCGGTCGAGCTGGAACATGGCGGTGAGGGCCGCGATGTAGGCGAAGGGCAGCGCGAAGACCGAGTGCTCGATCATCACGAGCCGCAGGAAGGACTTGACCCGGCCGGCCCGCCGGGGCGCGGGCGCCGGCCCGGCGGTTTCCTCGGCGGACTCGGCGTCCTTGGCGGACTCGGCGCCCTCGGCGGTGTTCGTCACGCGAGTTCTCGCACGAAGTCCCCGAGGTCGGCCAGGAGCACGTCCGTGCTCAGCGGGCCGAGCTCCAGCGTCAGCGGGCCCGCGCCGTCCTCGCCCTCGGGCGGGGTGACCTCGGCGGTGAACGCCCAGCTGTCCCCGTCCACCGGCCGGGCGTCGAGCCGCAGCACGTCCCCGGCCAGCAGGGTGAACGCCTCGGCGCCGCCCAGTTCGGCGGTCAGCCGGACGGCGAAGTCCTCGGCCTCACGGTCGCGCAGGCCGGGCAGCTCGAAGCCGTCGCCCTCGCCCTCACCGTCCTCGGTGAGCAGCGCCCACACGTCGCCCGTGCCCGCGAACTCCTCCGGCGAGACCCCGGCCTCGGCCGCGGCCTGGCGGATCTCGGGGTCGGCGGGGTCGAGGCGCGGGCGGACCAGGGCCACGTAGGTGTCGTCGTCGCCGAGGAAGAGCTGCGGCCCGCCGATGGCGTCCGTGCCCTCCGCGTCCTCCGTGGACGCCGCGTCCGCACCCGATCCGTCCGCGTGCGTCCCGTCCGTCGTGCTCACAGTCCGTATTCCTTCCAGCGCCGGTCGACCAGGGCGGCCGTCGCCGGGTCGGACTCGACCATGTCGGGCCAGCCGCCGTCGCGGGTGTAGCCCTCCTCGGGCAGTTTCCTGGTGGCGTCGATGCCCGCCTTGCCGCCCCAGAACTGCTGGTAGGAGGCGTGGTCCAGGTGGTCCACCGGGCCCTCGACGACGGTGAGGTCGCGGGCGTAGTCGGTGTTGCCCAGCGCCCGCCAGGAGACCTCGTGCAGGTCGTGGACGTCGCAGTCCTTGTCCACCACGATGATCAACTTGGTCAGCGACATCATGTGCGCGCCCCAGATGGCGTGCATGACCTTCTGGGCGTGCTTGGGGTACTTCTTGTCGATCGAGACGATCGCGCAGTTGTGGAAGCCGCCCGACTCCGGCAGGTGGTAGTCCACGATGTCCGGGACGATGATCTTGAGGAGGGGGAGGAAGAAACGCTCCGTCGCACGCCCCAGCGGGCCGTCCTCGGTCGGCGGGCGGCCGACCACGATCGACTGGATCAGCGGGCGCTTGCGCATGGTCACGCAGTCGATCTTCAGCGCCGGAAAGGGTTCCTGCGGGGTGTAGAAGCCGGTGTGGTCGCCGAAGGGGCCCTCCGGGAGCATCTCGCCCGGCTCCAGCCAGCCCTCGATCACGACCTCCGCGTGGGCCGGGACCTGGAGCGGCACGGTCTTGCAGTCGACCATCTCGATCCGCTTGCCCGCGACGAACCCGGCGAAGAGGTACTCGTCGATGTCGCCCGGCAGCGGCGCGGTGGAGGCGTACGTCACGGCGGGCGGGCAGCCGAAGGCGATCGCGACCGGGAGCCGCTCACCGCGCGCGGCGGCGACCGCGTAGTGGTTGCGGCTGTCCTTGTGGATCTGCCAGTGCATGCCGATGGTGCGCTTGTCGTGGCGCTGGAGGCGGTAGAGGCCGAGGTTGCGCACGCCCGTCTCGGGGTGCTTGGTGTGGGTGAGGCCGAGGTTGAAGAAGGAGCCGCCGTCCTTGGGCCAGGTGAACAGCGCCGGGAGCTGGTCGAGGTCCACGTCGTCGCCGGTGAGAACGACCTCCTGGACCGGGGCGTCGCCCTTGACCTTCTTCGGCGGCACGTGGACCACCGAGCCGAGCTTGCCGAACGCCTCGCGGATGCCGACGAAGCCCTGCGGCAGCTCCGGCTTGAGGAGGCCGCCGATCTTCTCGCTGATCTCCGCGTACGACTTGAGGCCCAGGGCCTTCAGGAGGCGGCGGTCGGTCCCGAAGACGTTCATGGCCAGCGGCATCGCCGAGCCCTTGACGTTCTCGAAGAGCAGCGCGGGACCGCCCGCCTTGTTCACTCGGTCGACGATCTCCCCGATCTCCAGATACGGGTCGACTTCGGCCTTGATGCGCGTGAGGTCGCCCTCCCGCTCCAGGGCCCGGAGCAGCGAGCGGAGATCGTCGTAAGCCATAAGAGTCAGTATCCGTCACCCTCTACCCTGGAGACGTCACCGGGGCCCGACGCGGGCCCGCCGCCACTGCCCGGGAGTCGGTCCCACACCGTGCTGCGCTATCTGCCGTTCCTGCTGATCATCGCGCTGACCATCTACACGTTCATCGACTGCCTGAACACACCGGAGGAAGAGGTCAAGCACCTTCCCAAGGTGGTCTGGGTCCTCATCATCCTGCTCTTCTCCATCGTCGGTCCGGCGGTGTGGCTCTTCGCGGGCAAGAAGCGGGCCGCGACGGCCGGTGGCCGGGCGCGCCGGACCCAGTGGGTGGCGCCGGACGACAATCCGGAGTTCCTGCGGTCCCTGCGCGAGGAGAAGGACAAGGACCGGGACAAGGACTGAGTCCCGTTCTGCCCCGTCCCGGCCCTGTTGCCGTCCCGGTCCTGTTGCTTGGACGGCCCTGTTGCCGTCCCGGTCCTGTTGCTTGGACGGTCCTGTTGACGGGACGGTCCTGTTGCTCGGGCGGAACGGGCCGGGGCCCGTCGCCCGGGACCGGGCAGGAGCCGGTCCCGGGCGGCGGGCCCCGGGGAGATCTCGCACACGGCCGGACGCGGTACCCGCGTCCGGCCGTTCCCGTGCGTCGGACGCGTCGGGCGCGTCAGACGCCCGCGTACGAGTGCTTGCCGTTGAGCAGGATGTTCACGCCGTAGTAGTTCCAGATCCAGCAGGCGAAGGCGAAGAGCGCCAGGTAGGCGGCCTTGCGGCCCTTCCAGCCGGCGGTGGCGCGGGCGTGCAGGTAGCAGGCGTACGCCACCCAGGTCACGAAGGACCAGACCTCCTTGGGGTCCCAGCCCCAGAACCGGCCCCAGGCGTCGTCGGCCCAGATCGCGCCCGCGATGATCGTGAACGTCCACAGCGGGAAGACCGCCGCGTTGACGCGGTAGGAGAACTTGTCGAGCGTGGCCGCCGCCGGGAACCGCTCCAGCACCGAGGAGGCGAAGCGGCCCACCGCGCCGCCCCGGGCCAGCTTGGACTCGTAGGAGTCGCGGAGGAGGTAGAGCGCCGTGCCCGCCGCGCCGAGGTAGAAGACGGCGCCGCAGATGATCGCGGTGGAGACGTGAATCCACAGCCAGTACGAGTGCAGGGCCGGGACCAGCTGATCGCTGTCGGTGTAGAGCCAGGTGGTGGCCACGCCGAGGTCCAGCAGGATCGTCGTGATGAGGATCAGGCCGAGCCAGCGGACGTTCTTGCCGAGGGCCAGCAGCAGCAGGTACGCGCCGACCGCCACCGTGGAGAAGGTGATGGAGAACTCGTACATGTTGCCCCAGGGGGCCCGCTGCACGGACATCGCGCGGGCGACCACACCGGCCGCCTCCACCAGGAAGCCGAGCACGGTCATCGAGACCGCGATCCGCCCGTAGAGGTCGCCCTTGACGGTGCCGCCGGCCGCGCCGGGGCCGTCCGGGACGTCGCGGGTGCCGGGGGCGGAGCGGGTGACGATCTTCGGCTTGTCGAGGACGGCCGTGCCCCCCGCCTTCGTCCGTACCCGGACGGCCGGGGCCGCGCCGGCCGCGCCCGCGCCGGTCAGCGCGGCGGCCGTACGGCCCACCTTGCTGCGGCTGCCGAAGCTCCACTCGGCGATGTGGGCGAAGAAGGCGAGCGTGTAGACCGCCATCGACGAATAGACCAGCACGTTGCTGATGTGCGCCAAGTTCTCGTTGGTCGCGGCTGCGAGCGGCGTCATCCGCGCTCTCCTTCGGGGTGTTCTTCGACAGGATCAGGCGCGGTGGGCGCCTGCTGGTTGAGCGCGACGGCCAGCACCGTGAGCTCTTCGGGAAGCCGGGCGGACTCGCTGCGGCCGAGGCCCGCCATCTCGACGACGGTCACGCCGTCCTCGCCGCGCACCGCGCGGACCCAGATCCGGCGGCGCTGGATGAAGAGGGAGGCGGCCAGGCCCGCGACGGCGGCCACCGCGCCCGCCAGCGCCAGACCGGTGGCGGGCTGCTGGGAGACCTGGAAGGTGGCCCAGCGTTCGATGGACTCGAACTTCACGGTGCCCGCGCCGTCCGGCAGGGTCATCGTGTCGCCGGGGAGCAGCATCTGCGAGAACGGGTCGCCGTTCTCCTTGGTGAACTGCTTCATCTTGGTGGTGTCGAGCTGGTACACGTTCTGCGGCAGGCCCGAGTCCACGCCGAGGCTGCCGTGGAAGGCGTTGAGCGCGAGGACGGGGAAGTCCAGGGCCGGGAACTGGGAGAACATCGTGCCCTGGCCCTTGCCGGCGAAGGTCGGCACGAAGCGGGCGGAGAAGCCGAGCTGCTCCTTCTCGCCGTTCTTGTTCCGGTAGCCGTCGGTGACCTTGATCGCGCCCGCGGAGGTGAGGTTCGCGTCCTGGGGCAGCATCGGGACGATGCCCTGGTAGATCTGCTTCCCGGTGGGGTCGGTCACCGAGACGACCGGCGCGTAGCCGTGGCCCAGCAGGTAGATCTTGGCGCCCCCGACGTCCAGGGGATCGTTGACCTCGATCTCGGCGGCCCGGGGCGTGCCGTGGGCGCCGAGCGAGTAGGTGACGTACGCCTTGAAGTCGCGCGGGGTGCCCTTCTGGGGCCCGGTCTTCTCGTAGCTGGCGTCGAACTTGTCCAGGGTGAAGGAGAAGGGCGGCAGGTCGTCGGGGTCGAAGAGGCTGCCGGACCTGAAGTCGTCGTACTGGGTGAGCGTGTTCGAGAAGCCGTGGCCGCGCAGGACGAGCTTGCCGCCCTCGGACTTGAAGAGCTGGCCGGTGGCGAAGGCGACGAGCATCACGATCAGGGCGAGGTGGAAGGCCAGGTTCCCGGCCTCGCGCAGGTAGCCCTTCTCGGCGGCGACGGCGCTGCCGTCCGCCTCGGTCCGGAAGCGGCGCCCGCCCAGGAGGGTCCGCGCGTGGGCGAGGACCTCCTGCGGGGGCCGTTCGGTGCGCCACGTCGTGTAGACGGGCAGCCGGTCCAGCCGCTTGGGGGCGGCGGGCGGACGGCCGCGGAGCTGGCCGACGAACTGCCAGGTGCGCGGGACGATGCAGCCGATCAGCGAGACGAACAGCAGGATGTAGATCGCGGAGAACCACACCGAGCTGTAGACGTCGAAGAGCTGGAGCTTCTCGGCGGCCGGGACCCAGAACTCGTAGGTCTTCTTCCAGTCGGCGACCTTGAGCGGGTCCACCTGGTTCTGCGGGACGAGCGAGCCGGGGATGGAGCCCAGGGAGAGCAGGAAGAGCAGGATCAGCGCCACCCGCATGGAGGTGAGCTGGCGCCAGAACCAGCGGACCCAGCCGGTCACGCCGATGCCGACGGGCGCGGTGGGGCCGTCCTCCAGCGGCGCCGTGGAGAGCTGGGCCCCGGCCGGGCCGAGTGCGGGCTCGGTGGGGTCGTCGGATGTGTGCGGCGCCTCGGTGGGTGCCTCGGTGGGCGCCTTGTCGGGCACCTCGGGGGGCGCCTCGGTGGGCGCCTTGTCGGTCGTACTCATGTCCGTCTCATGTCCGTCGAGTCCTCAGATCCCCACCGTGAAGCCTGTGGTCCAGCCCTGCATGCCGCCGACGATGGTGTCCCACCATCCCGTGACGAGCAGCAGACCGGTGAGGATCAGCATGCCGCCGCCGATGCGCATCACCCACGCGTAGTGCTTCTTCACCCAGCCGAACGCGCCGAGCGCCTTGCGGAAGGCGACCGCGGCGAGGATGAAGGGAAGACCCAGGCCGAGACAGTAGGCGACGGTCAGCAGCGCGCCCCGTCCGGCACTGGCCTGGTCGATGGAGAGGGTGTTCACGGCCGCCAGGGTCGGGCCCATGCAGGGGGTCCAGCCGACGCCGAAGAGCACGCCGAGCACGGGCGCGCCGAGCAGTCCCGCCGTGGGCTTCTTGTGGAAGCGGAACTCGCGCATCGTCAGGCCCGGGATCGCCCCCATGAAGAAGAGGCCGAGGAGGATCACCAGGGCGCCCAGGACGCGGGAGATGACCGTCTTGTTGTCCTGGAGGACGTCCCCGAAGTAGCCGAAGAGCGCGCCGGTCGAGACGAAGACGGCGGTGAAGCCGGCGATGAAGAGGCTCGCCCCGGCCACCATCCGGCCGCGGCGGGCCTCGGCGAGGTCGGCGCCGCTGACGCCGGTCACGTAGGAGAGGTAGCCGGGGACCAGCGGGAGCACGCAGGGCGAGAAGAAGGAGACCAGTCCGGCGAGGACCGAGATGGGCAGGGCCAGCAGCAGGGCGCCGCTGAGGACGGTGGTGTTCACACCGGTGACCTCTGCGGCCAGGAAGAACTCCGCGACCACGAGGTCACTGCTCCGTGAGCAGCGGGTCGATCATCGAACGCAGCTGCTCCTCGTTGACCGCGACCAGGGTGCGGGAGGCGATCCGGCCCTCCTTGTCGAGGACGATCGTGGAGGGGATGGACTGCGCGTTCAGGGTGCCCTTGGGGAAGCGGAGCATCAGCTTGCCGTCGGGGTCGTAGAGGCTCGGGTAGGTGATCCCGTAGTTCTCCTCGAAGGCCAGCGCGTTCTGCTTGCTGGTGTCGCGCGTGTTGAGGCCGACGAAGGCGACGGGCTTGCCCGCCTCGGCCAGCTCCTTGGAGACCTTGGCGAAGTAGGGGGCCTCGGCGCGGCACGGCGGGCACCAGGAGCCCCAGACGTTGAGGACGACGACCTTGCCCTTGAGGGTGGTGGTGTCGAGGGTCTCGCCGCCGACGGTCTCGCCGTCGAGCTTGGGTGCCTCGTCGCGGTCCGCCCGGGCGACGGTGGAGATGCCGCTCGGTCCCGTGACGTAGTTGCCGCCCGCGCTGCCGGCGGGCTTGTCGCCGTCGGAGCCGCAGGCGGTCAGGGTCAGGGCGCCGGCGACGGTCACCGCGGTCAGCAGGATGGCTCGGCCACTGGTCGAGCGGCGGCGACGTGGGGCGCGGCTAAGGCTCATGTGAAAAGTTTCGCATGAGCCGTTCGGCGATCTTCCGCGCCCCCCGGCGGGGTGCGCGGGCCCTGGTCAGGTCCTGGTCAGGTCCTGGTCAGGTCCTGGTCGGGCGGCGTCGGGTGGCGGTCAGGCGGTGGGGGACGGGGCGGCGGGTGTCGGCCGGAGCGGGGTCAGGTAGGCGCGCCAGCCTCCGGCGGGGGCCTGGCCGGGGGCGAGCGTGCGCAGCCGGGCGAGCAGGGCGGGGTCCTGGACGTCCAGCCAGTCGGCGAACTGACGGAACGATACGAGCCGTACATCCTTTTTGTCCGACATGCTCTTGAGGGACTCCTCGACGGCGTCCATGTAGATGCCGCCGTTCCACTCCTCGAAGTGGTTGCCGATGAACAGCGGCGCGCGGTTGGTCTCGTAGGCCCGCCGGAAGCCGCCCAGGTAGGAGGCGGTGGCCTGGGACCGCCAGGCCGGGTAGTTGGACGGGACGCCCCGGGTGGTGTTGTGGGACTGGTTGGCCAGGATGTTGTAGTCCATCGACAGGACCTCGAAGGAGTGACCGGGGAAGGGCAGGGACTGCAGGGGCAGGTCCCAGATGCCCTCCTTCTTCACCGGCCACGTCTGGGTCCCGCCGGGCGAGCTGGCGTCGTAGCGCCACCCCAGCGTCCGGGCGGCCGTCAGCAGGGAGTCCTGGCCCAGCAGGCAGGGGGTGCGGGCGCCGGTCAGCTCCTTGCGGTAGTCGAAGGGGAGCGGTTCGAGGTCGGTGAAGCCGGTGTTCGTGCGCCACTCGGTGACGAACGACACGGCCTGGTCGATCTCGCTGCGCCAGTCCTCCGGGCTCCAGTGGGCGACGGAACCGGAGCCCCCGCAGAAGTGACCGTTGAAGTGGGTGCCGATCTCGTGGCCGTCCAGCCAGGCCCGGCGGAGGCAGACGAGGGTGTTGCGGACGTTCTCGTCCTTCAGGTAGCCGATGTCGGAGGCGCCGACCGGGTTGTTCGGCGGGTGGTAGAGGCTCCGCTTCGACTCGGGCAGCACGTAGGTGCCGGAGAGGAAGAAGGTCATGGCCGCGCCGTGGTCCTTGGCGAGCTTGAGGAAGCGCGGGAAGAGCCCGTTGCCGATCTCCCCCGCGCCGTCCCAGCTGAAGACGACGAACTGCGGCGGCGTCTCGCCCGGCTGGAGGGGGACGGGGCGGGGCGGCTGGTGGGGCTGCGGGCCGGTGTCGGCGGTGGAGCCGTCACCGATGGGCCTGACCACGGGCTTACGGGCCCCCGTGGCGGCCTCGCCCCGCCCGGCGGGCCCGCCGGAACCGGAGCAGCCCGCGAGTCCGGCGACCGTGGCGGCGCCGAGCCCGAGTCCGAGCCCGAGGGCTCCCCTTCGGCTGAAGTCGTGCAGGGCACCGCTCATGGCACCGTCCCCGTCATCACTCACACCACGCTGTTATTGACCATATAAACGGACAATTCAGGAGGGGTTGTGGTGCGGCGGGCCCGGCGGTGGGCACGGTACGCGGGGACCGGCCACCCGTACGGGCGAGGCCCCGGACCGGACGGCGGCGGAACACCGCTGCTCCGGGCGGCGCCGGGCCGCTGCCGGGCAGCTACGGGGCCCCGTAGCGGCCCGTCCCGGAACCGGCCCGGCGGATTCGGCCGGACGGGGGGCGGGCCTCCGCCGGACGGGGACGGGCGGGGGCGGCCCCGGGCGAGGTCGGGGCCGGGGGCGGGGCGTACGGCGCGGCCCCGCCGGTCGGGCCCCGCCGGTCGGGCCCCGCCGGTCGGGCCCCGCCGGTCGGGCGGGCCGTCAGGGCGGGGCCGTCGGGGGCCGTCGGGGTGTCAGGCGCCGAAGGCCTTGGACTTGCCCTTCACCGGCTTGGCTCCGGCCAGGAGGTGTGCCGGGACCAGGTCCCGGGCCGGCTCGCTGTACCCCACCGACACCAGCGTGTCCCCCTGGTACGTGAAGGAGGTCAGCGAGGCCAGCGTGCACTGGCGGTGGCGCGGGTCGTGCCACAGCCGGCGCTTCTCCGCGAAGCTGCGCACGATCCAGATCGGCAGCTGGTGGCTGACCGCCACCGCCTCGTGGCCCCTGGCCTCGTCGCGCGCCTTCTCCAGCGCGCTCGTCATCCGGACCACCTGCTCCACGTACGGCTCGCCCCAGGACGGCCGGAACGGGTTGGTCAGGTGCTTCCAGTTGCCGGGCTTGCGCAGCGCGCCGTCACCGACGCCGAAGGTCTTGCCCTCGAAGACGTTGGCCGCCTCGATCAGGCGGCCGTCGGTCGCCAGCTCCAGGCCGTGCGCGGCGGCGACGGGCGCGGCCGTCTCCTGCGCCCGCTCCAGCGGGGAGGCCACGACGTACGTGATGTCCCGGCCCTTGAGGTGCTCCGCGACCCGGTCGGCCATCTCGCGGCCGAGCTCGGAGAGGTGGTAGCCGGGGCGGCGGCCGTAGAGGATGCCCTCCGGGTTGTGCACCTCCCCGTGGCGCACCAGGTGGACGACGGTCAGCTCACCGGCGCTCATGCGGCACCCTCCGGGGTGGCCTCGGCGGCGGCGCGGGCGGCGGCCGGGAGAGCCTGCGCGATGCGCTCGATCGCCCGCTCGTCGTGGGCGGTGGAGACGAACCACGACTCGAAGGCGGACGGCGGCAGGTAGACGCCCCGCGCCAGCAGCGCGTGGAAGAAGCCGTTGAAGCGGAAGCTCTCCTGCTTCTTCGCGTCCGCGTAGTCGCGGACCTCGTCCTCGGTGAAGAAGACGGAGAACATGCTGGAGGCGGTCTGGATGCGGTGCGCGACGCCCTCCTTGGCGAGCGCCGCGCCCACCAGGCCCTGGATCTCGCGCGAGACCGCGCCGACCTTCTCGTACGCGGCGTCGTCCAGCAGACGCAGCTGCGCGAGACCGGCGGCGGTGGCGACCGGGTTACCGGAGAGCGTGCCGGCCTGGTAGACCGGCCCGGCGGGCGCGAGGTGGCCCATGACGTCCGCGCGGCCACCGAACGCGGCGGCCGGGAAACCGCCGCCCATGACCTTGCCGAAAGTCATCAGGTCGGGCCGGACACCGTCGACCCCGTACCAGCCCGCGCGGGAGGTACGGAAGCCCGTCATGACCTCGTCGGAGATGTAGAGCGCGCCGTCGGCCCGGCACAGGTCGGCGAGCCCCTGGTTGAAGCCCTCGGCCGGGGGCACGACGCCCATGTTGCCGGGGGCGGCCTCGGTGATCACGCAGGCGATCTCGCCGGGGTGCGCGGCGAAGGCGGCGCGGACCGCTTCGAGGTCGTTGTAGGGAAGGACGATCGTGTCGCCCGCCTGCGCGCCCGTCACCCCGGGCGTGTCGGGCAGCGCGAAGGTCGCGAGCCCGGAGCCGGCGGCGGCGAGCAGCGCGTCCACGTGGCCGTGGTAGCAGCCGGCGAACTTCACGACCTTCGCGCGGCCGGTGAAGCCCCGGGCCAGCCGGATCGCGGACATGGTCGCCTCGGTGCCGGAGGAGACCAGGCGCACCTGCTCGACGGGCCCGACGCGCGCGACGATCTCCTCGCCGAGCGCGACCTCGCCCTCGCCGGGCGTACCGAAGGAGGTGCCGCGGGCGACGGCGGCCTGGACCGCCTCGACGACGGCGGGATGCGCGTGGCCGAGGATCATCGGCCCCCACGAGCAGACCAGGTCGACGTACTCGCGGCCGTCGGCATCGGTCAGGTACGGACCGGTTCCGGACACCATGAACCTGGGCGTCCCCCCTACGGCGCGGAACGCGCGCACGGGAGAGTTCACGCCGCCGGGAGTCACGAGGGACGCGCGCGTAAACAGGTTCTGCGAGACTGGGGCTTCATACGGATACGGGTAGCTCACACCAGCCATGGTCTCAGAGGCCGCGACTGACTTGCGGACGGGCGTTTCACCGCGCCGCCCCGGGGGAGGTCACTGCCATGATGATCAGGCTGCGTGGCGGGGGCCACGGGGTCGGGGCGGGCAAGACCAGTCGGGTGGAGATATGCAACGCGGTGGTGGACCGGGCGAGGGCACGGACGGCCTGGACCCGCAGCGCGCCCGTGAGTCCCGCCGCCGGGGCAAGCACCGCCGCCGCGCCGCCGAGGCCGCGGACGCGGTACCGGTGCCCGCGCAGCCGCCGGAGGAGCTTCCCCGGGGCCGCGGCATGGGGGTGACGTACAAGTACTTCGGCGCGCCGGACGGGGCGACGGCCGCCCGGGTCCCGGTGACGATGCGGCCGGAGGAGCTGGGCGGCGACGAGCTCGGCATGGGCGGCATGTTCACCAAGATCAAGCCGGAGACGGTGGCCGCGATGATCCTGACCGGCATCGAGGGCATACCGCTGCACGAGGTGCCCCCACTGGAACTGGTCGTCCTCCACCCGGACTACGCGGTGGTCAAACTCCCGATGACGGTCGTCGACCCGCTGCGCGGGGTGGGCGAGGAAACGGTCGGCGCGGCCGCTTTCATCTGGTCCACGGTCCCGGACCGCGGCGGCCCGCGCGACGCGTTCAACGTCTACCAACTGCTCCACGAATGGCAAGATTTCAGCCATCGTCTCCACGAGGCGGGCCACCAGGCGTACTGCCTCGTCTGGCCCTGAGGCCGGAGCCGGGGGCTGGGGGCTGGGGTGATTCCGGGGGCCGGGGCTGGCGGGGTGACTTCGGCGGACCGCTCGGGCCGACCGGCCGGGGGGCCCGGGGGGCCCGGGGGGCCCGGGGGGCCCGGGGCGGAACCGTCCGGGGTGCCGGAGGGTTCCTGACGAAGCCGCAGTTCTCCCCATACCTCCCTTCCCCTGCGGAACTCCGCTCGCGACGGGGTCGCGACGGCGTCTCGGCGGGGTCGCGACGGCGTCTCGGCGGGGTCGCGACGGCGTCTCGGCGGGGTCGCGACGGCGTCTCGGCGGGGTCGAAGGAGCGCAGCTCCTGGGGCCGTTGGCGCCCGATCGGGAAACCCCGGCCGGCCGACTCGCGCCGTACGCGTCGGCGGGTTCCCGGTCGACCCCGACCCGTTCCCCGCGCCCCGCTCCCCTTACCCCACCGCCGGACGTCCGTGCCCCGGCGGCGGGTGGCGGGCGCGGCGGGTGCCTCGCCGTCCCCCTCGTCGGCACCACCCTCCCCGAGTGGGTGCCTCCGGCGCGGCGGGGGACGGTTCGTACGATGGTCTGATCATGCTGGGGTGAGATCACCACCGGACCGGAAGGCCCCGCAGATGACCGAGCACGAACCGCCGACCCAGCCCGAACCCTCCCCGAGCCCCTCCCCGTTCACGGAGGGGGTTCCGTTCACGGAGGACGAGAACCGGGCGCTGCACGAGACGTTGCGCGCGGTCGTCGCGGACGGCGCGACGCCCGGCGGGGTCGTGGTCACCGGCACCGTGGGAGGCGACCGCGCCGTGCTCACCGCGGGGGCCGTCGCCCCGGAGCGGAGCCCCGAACCGCCCGACCGGCACACGGTGTACGACGTCGCCTCCCTCACCAAGGTCATCGCCACCTGGCCGCTCGTCGGCCGCGCCGTCGACCAGGGCCTGATCGACCTCGACGCCCCCGTCCGCGACGCCCTGCCGCCCATGAGCGGCGACACGCCCAGCGGCGAACCCACCGTCCGTCAGCTCCTCGCCCACACCGGCGGACTGCGCGCCACGACCCGCCTCGACCGCTACTGGAACGCCGAACTGCCGCTCCACGAGGTGCTGTGCCGCGACCCCCTCGAAGACACCCCCGGGCGCGCCCACCGCTACATCAACCGGGGCTACGTCCTCCTCGGCCTCGCCCTCGCCCACGTCCACCGGCAGCCGCTGGACGAACTCGCCGACGCCCTGTGGGCCGGGCTGGGCCTGCGCGACACGGTGTACGGCCCGGTCGCCCGCTCCCCGCGCGTCGCCCCCACCGAGCAACGGCTCCCGGGCGTCCCCCGGGTCTGGGGCTCGGTCCACGACGACAACGCCGCCGTCCTGGGCGGGATCGCGGGCCACGCCGGGGTGTTCACCACGACGAGCGACCTCGCCACCTTCGCCGAGCGGCTGCTCGCCGCCCACGCCGACGAGGGCAGCGCGCTGGGCGCCTGGTTCCGGGCCGGCCTCGTCCCGCAGGCCGTGATGGCACCGGGCCTCCACCGCGGCCTGGGCTGGATCACCGCCCACGAGGGCCGGGTCGCCTACCACCACGGCTTCACCGGCACCAGCCTCTACCTCTCCCCCACCACCGGCCGCTACCTCGCGATCTGCACGAACGCCGTCCACAACGGCCCGTCCCGCACCCGCATAGCCCCCTTGCGGTCCCTCGCACTGAAAACGGCCTCCACCACCTGAGGACGCCACCGGGTGGAAGGAGCGGGCCCCATCGCGGGCCGGGGTCTCCCCCGCCCCCGCCCTCCCTCTCCCCTCCCTCTCCCCTCCCGCCCTCCCGCCCGCCGGCCCCTGCAACTCACCTGCCCCCAGCCAGGGCTGGAGCAAAGCCGCGAAGCGGCGGCGGTGCGGGGGCGGGTAGACCCCGGCGGAATGCGGGGGCGGGTGGGAGGGGGGCGGTGGCATGCTGAAGGGGTGCACGGGAACCGTATTCAGCTCACCCTCTCCCTCACCCTCGCCCCCGGGCTGCGCCTGTTCGCCGCGCCCAGCCGGCGGGGCGAACGGGTGCCCACCGTGATCGACGGCGCCTCCAGCCTCGGGCACGTCGTCGAATCGGCCGGTGTTCCGCTCACCGAGGTCGGCCGGTTGCTCGTCGACGGGCGCGAGGAGCCCTTCTCCTACGTGCCCCGGGACGGCGAGTCCGTCGAGGTGTCCGGGGTCGAACGACCGCAGCGGGTCCCTGGCGCGCCGCTCCGCTTCCTCCTCGACGTCCACCTCGGCACGCTCGCCCGCCGCCTGCGGCTGCTCGGGGTCGACACCGCCTACGAGAACGAGGACATCGGCGACCCCGCCCTCGCCACCCGCTCCGCGGCCGAGCGGCGCGTGCTCCTCTCGCGGGACCGGGGGCTGCTGCGGCGTCGCGAACTCTTCGCCGGGGCGTACGTCTACAGCGACAACCCCGACGAGCAACTCCGCGACGTCCTGGGCCGCTTCGCTCCCGTGCTCGCCCCCTGGACCCGGTGCGGCGCCTGCAACGGCACCCTGCGCGAGGCCGACAAGGACAGCGTGGGCGACCGCCTCGAACACGGCACGCAGCGCTCGTACGACGTGTTCGCCCAGTGCTCCGACTGCGAGCGCGTCTACTGGCGCGGCGCCCACCACGCCCGCCTGGAACGCATCGTCGACGAGGCCCTCGCCGAGTTCGGTCCCGCGCGCGGGAACGGAGCGGCCGACACCGTGTCCGGTACCGCGTAGGAACGGATTCCGGAGGGGCCCGGCTGGCAGACTGCCGGAGTATGACCGCCACAGAGGACATGCCCGATGTCGTCGTGGTCGGCGCCGGGCCCACCGGGCTGTTGCTCGCCGGGGATCTCGCCGCCGCCGGACTCGCCGTCACACTCGTCGAACGGCGGCCCCGCACCGCCGCCAACCTCACCCGCGCCTTCGCCGTGCACGCCCGCACCCTCGAACTGCTCGACGCGCGCGGACTCGCCGACCAGCTCGTCTCCACCGGGCGCCGCATCGACCGCGTCCTCCCCTTCGGGGGCATGGCACTCTCCCTCCAACGGCTCCGCAGCCGCTATCCGTTCGTCCTCATCACCCCTCAATATGAGACAGAGAAACTGCTGGAGCGCCGGGCACTGTCCACAGGCGCGACCCTCCGGTACGACTGCGAACTCACCGGCCTGGGTCAGGAGGGGCAGCAGGGGTGCGAGGGGCGGGTGCGTCTTGAGGTGCGCGTCGGGGGGCAGGACCGCGAGGTGCTCCACGCCCGTTACGTCGTCGGCGCCGACGGGGTCCGCTCCACCGTCCGGGACGCCCTCGGTCTGCCCTTCCCCGGCCAGGCCGTCGTCCGTTCCATGGTCCTCGCCGACGTGCGCCTGGCCCAGCCGCCCGAGGACCTCCTCACCGTCAACGGCACCGACGAGGCGTTCGCCTTCCTCGTCCCCTTCGGCGACGGCTGGTACCGCGCCATCGCCTGGCACCGCGAGGGCCACGCCCCGGACAGCGACCCCGTCGGCATCGACGAGCTGCGCGCCATCACCCGCACCGCCCTCGGGACCGACCACGGCATGCACGACCCTCGCTGGATGTCCCGCTTCCACAGCGACGAACGCCAGGTCCCCCGCTACCGCACCGGCCGCGTCTTCCTCGCCGGGGACGCCGCCCACGTCCACTCCCCCGCCGGTGGCCTCGGCATGAACACCGGGCTCCAGGACGCCGCCAACCTCTCCTGGAAACTCGCCGCCGTCCTGCGGGGGCAGGCCGCCGACCCCGAGGCGCTCCTCGACAGCTACCACCGCGAACGCCATCCGGTGGGCCGTCTCGTGCTCTTCGCCAGCGGCGCCCTCGTCCGCGTCGTCATGGCCTCCGGGCCCGTCCGGCGCGCCGCCCGCAGCCTCGGCGCCGCGCTCCTCGGCCGGATCGGCCCCGCCCAGGAACGGGCGCTCGGGGTGGTCTCCGGCATCGGCATCGCCTACCCGCCACCGCCCGGCACCCGCCGCCCCGCAGGCCGGCGCGCCCCCGACCTCGCGCTCGCGCACGGGCAACGGCTGTACGAGGTCCTGCGCGCCGGCGGCTTCGTCCTCGTCACCCCGCCCGGCCCGGCCACCCCGCCCGGAGCCCCGCTGACGCACGTCCACTGGCGCGCGCGGGACCGTACGGCCTGCGTCCTGGTCCGCCCGGACGGGTACGTCGCCTGGAGCGCGCCCCGGGCCACGGAGGCCGGGATCGCGGCGGCCGTGGCCTCCTGGCTCCGGGACGGACCACAGGGATAGGGCAGGGCAGGGCCGGGCAGGGCAGCGAGGGGAGCGGGGTCAGAAGGTGTACGGGTCGCCCGTGTCCAGGGCCAGCACCACGTGTTCGTTGTTCGCGCGGTCGCGGTCCGTGGCACCGCCGTTCCACCAGGTGTCGACCCGTACCACCACCTCCGGCACGCGTTCCCGCAGGTCAAGGGCGATCCCGATATGGCGGCCACGGCCCTGGCTGGGGAGCGGGCCCGTCTCGCACACCACCTCGCGGTGTCCGGCCCGCGCGCAGCCCGGCGCCAGTTCCTGCCGGTCGGCGAGGTCGGCGGACAGGCGCAGCCGGACCGTGGCGTTCGGCAGCGCGGCCGGGCCGTCGTTCTCCGGGAGCAGCAGGATCCGGAGCGTTCCCCGGGCCAGGGCGACCCGCCCGTGGTAGGACACATCGGCCTCGGGTCCGGCCACCACCCGGGGTCCGGCCGATCCGCCGGACCCGGACCCGGGTACGGGTCCCCGTACCGGTCCCGCCCACGCCGGGGTGCCCGCACCCGCGCCCGCGCCGAGTACCAGCAACCCGGCCACCACCACACTCCGCACGGCACCACGGCGCACCGCCACCACCTCCACGCGGCGGAGGCTAACCCGCGCCGGAGCCTGCCGGTCGGACCATCACACGAACGAGGGCGCGGCCCTCACCCGTCTGCGGCCCTCACCCGTCCGCGCCGCACACCCGTCCGCGTCCTCTGTCCGTACCGCCGCCGCCTCCCGTCCGTGGCGCCCGCCGGGCCACCGCCGGGCCGTCCCCGTGCCGGCTCCGGGCCGACTCCGGGGCGTTTCGTACCGTTGGGCCATGCTGATCGCCCGTTCCGCCGCACTGTTCGTCCTCGCCGCCCTCCTGGAGATCGGCGGTGCGTGGCTCGTCTGGCAAGGGGTGCGCGAGCACAAGGGGTGGGCCTGGATCGGCGCCGGGGTGATCGCGCTCGGGCTCTACGGCTTCGTCGCCACCCTCCAGCCCGAGGGCGACTTCGCCCGCGTCCTCGCCGCCTACGGCGGGGTCTTCGTCGCCGGGTCGCTCGTCTGGGGCATGGTCGCGGACGGCTACCGGCCCGACCGCTGGGACGTCGTCGGGGCCCTCGTCTGCCTCGCCGGCATGGCCCTGATCATGTACGCCCCACGCGGCCGGTGAGCCCCGCGCGCCCCACCGGCCCCCCGCCTATGCTGGCGCGTATTCGCCCGTACGGATGAACCCGCGGATGAACCTGGGGGCGGGTCCGCGGGCGGGTCCGCGGAAGAGCCACGGACGGACCCGAGGGCGGACCGACCAGTCGACGAACGAGGAGCACCGCACATGAGCACGGCCACCCGCACCGCCGTAGTGACCGGCGCGAGCAGCGGCATCGGCGCGGCCACCGCCCGGCAGCTCGCCGCAGCCGGCTACCACGTCGTCCTCACCGCCCGCCGCGAGAAGCGCGTCGAAGCGCTCGCCGCCGAGCTGACCGAGGCCGGGTACGAGGCGAGCGCGTACGCGCTCGACGTCACCGACCGCGCCGCCGTGGACGCCTTCGCCGCCTTCCTCGGCCGCCGCCCGTCCGTCGACGTGCTCGTCAACAACGCGGGCGGCGCCCTCGGGGCCGAGTCCGTGGCCACCGGGGACCCGGCCGACTGGCGCACGATGTACGAGGTCAACGTCATCGGCACGCTCCACGTGACCCAGGCGCTGCTGCCCGCCCTCACCGCCTCCGGCGACGGCACGGTCGTCGTCGTGTCCTCCACCGCCGGGCACGCCACGTACGAGGGCGGCGCGGGGTACGTCGCCGCGAAGAACGGCGCCCGGGTGCTCGCCGAGACGCTCCGTCTGGAGATCGTCGGGCAGCCGGTGCGCGTCATCGAGATCGCCCCGGGCATGGTCAGGACCGAGGAGTTCGCCACGACCCGCTTCCGCGGTGACACGGAGAAGGCGGCGAAGGTCTACGCGGGCGTGGCCGAGCCCCTCTCCGCCGATGACGTGGCCGACACCATCACCTGGGCGGTGACCCGCCCCAGCCACGTCAACATCGACCTCCTGGTGGTCCGCCCCCGCGCCCAGGCGTCGAACACGAAGGTCCACCGCGAGCTGTAGGGCCCAGCCCCCTCCGCTCCGGACCCGCCGTACGGGCGCCCGGGGCGCCGGGGACGGCGGGGTGCCGGGCCGACCCCCGTCCGGCCCGGCACCCCTCTCTTACCCCCTCCGGCCTAGTGCTGTGACCGGAAAGGTTCACCGGCCCGCGACGCCCGGCACGGCACCTCGCGATGTTGTCGGGTCGCCCACGTACGTCCAGTACTACGGG
>NZ_JBITDK010000045.1:0-19025 GCF_044454165.1 Streptomyces sp. NPDC051567
AACCACGAACCGACCACAACCACCCCCGGCCGCACCAGGACGTCACCACGGCGCACCCGCGGCGCCCTGACAGACCCTCAACCACCCACCCCACCGGCCCTTAGCGGGGGTTCGCCCCGGAACCGGAGTGAGGGCCAGGAGCATGTGCTCCTGGCCCTCACCGTTGTCCCGGCCCCTGGGGATGTCAGCCCAGGAACCGGTCGATGTCCGCCCGGTCCCACAGCGGCGTCCGCTCCACATGCCGGGCCGGCCGCGGCGCCTGCCCGCGCGCCACATACGCCGACCACGTGGAAACCGCGATAGGCCGCCCGTGCCCGCGCAGATAGCGCAGGACCATGTCCCGGGTCATGCCCTGATCCCCCGCACCGGCCTCCAGCGAGGCCACCGGAGTATCCGGCATGTGGCCCAGGACGTGCCAGTCCGGCGGGATCTTCCCCGCCTCACGCTCCAGGTAGGCCACCGGGTCCACCGCCGACCCGGCCGGATACCAGGCCCAACCGCGCCACGACCGCCGCTCCGGCCGGTCCGCCACCTCCTCCGTGTACCACAGCCGCCAGTCCGGCATGACCTCACGCAGAGGCCGCTCGTGCTCCATCCAGATATCAGCAGCCGTCTGCTGGGGAGCCGCGGCGACAGCCTCGGCGAGGGTACGCGCACGGGGCGACAGGACATCGAGATCGACAACGTCGTAAGGCGCCGCAGCGTCCTCGCTGTCCCACCGCAGTTTGATCCGGACCACGTTCATCAGCAACTCTCCTCCTCGGGCGACACCCCCAACGTACAGCCTCACGCTGTACGGCGTCAAGCTGTACGGGTGGCCCGGGTCACCCAGCACCCGGCCCCCTCACACGGACAGGGGGGAGCGGGACCCGCGGACGGAGAGGTACGCGCGCCACGCGCCACGCCCCGGACGACGCGCGGCCACGCCCCGGACGACGCGCGGCGGCGGCCCGGACCCCGGCGGACACGAACCGTGCCGCGCCCCGGCCGCCGGACCCCCGCAGAACCGGGCGGTGACCCCCCCAGCGGCCGAACCGGCCCCGGGCGGAGGCCGGCCCGGCACCCGAGGCGGGCAGCGACCTGGCCGGTGCCCCGGAGCCGGCGCGTCCGGGACGTCCTGGACGTCCTGGACGTGGCCACCACCGAGGCGGACCGTGACGCACTCGGAGGTGACGGCGGTGACCCCGCCCTCACCCGGCAGGCCCCCCGGCACCCGCTACCTCCCGCGGACCTTCCCGTACCGCCGCCGGGACCGGACCGCACTCCGGGGACCGGTCACCCCCATCGTCCCGTCCGGCCGGACCACCAGCCGCTCACCCGGCCGGACCCCCGTCGCGTCGTACGGAGAGAACCGCTGGACCAGATACGAACCGTCAGCACCGCCCAGCCCCCGCACAACACCCCAGCCCCGCCCGCGCAGCCACGTCTCCAGCGCCCCCGTGTCACCCGCGAAGACGAACACCCCGCCGCCGCCGGTCTTCTCCTGTGTGCTCACGGCACATCACCCTCCCAGTGCCAGACCCCGTCCGGGTCCTCCTCCACCGGCCCGTACACCGCACGCCCACCCGGCCCCCAGGACCCGTCCTCCGTGATCAGCGCCGCCCCCGCCCCCAGCTCCCCCGCGGACCAGCCCGTCACATCCGCCCACTGGCCATCCAGCGCCCCGCCGCACAACTCCCGGTACTCCCGGCCCGCCACCCGGTACGGATACGGATCATCCCGCTCCGACCCGTACACCCGCCCACCCACACCCGCTGTATCCATACCACCCACTCTCCCAACCCCACCCCCAACCCCACAGCCGAACCCCCCGAACACCCCCACGACACCCGCCCCCATGACACAATCCGACCAGCACAACAACTCCCCGCACACACGCGGGGATGACCCACTGCCCAGACAGACCCGCTAACACAGGGGCACCCGGTCCCCGCGCACCGCGGGGATGACCCACGGGACCAAGAACCCCACGAACCCGGCCGCCCCGCTCCTACCAGCGGGAACAGCCGGACACCACGAGGGCCAGGAGCAGCCGCTCCTGGCCCTCGCCACATCTACCGGTCTACCGGCCCTTGCTGTAGCACCCCCACTCACGCTCGGCCATGTCGCCCGGCTCCTCGTACCAGCCCTCGATGTCCCGGTCGACCGCCTCACACCGGCACCGGTCACCCTCCCGCCAGTGCGCAGGGCAGTCCTCGTAGTGGTCCCCGTCCTCGCCGTACGGCATGACCCCTCCTCCGTCTTCGTACCGTGGTGGTCCGGCCGGACAGCCGGACCCACAGATAACCGCCCAGTCCAGTACCAGGGCAACAACCCGACCCCCGCGGAAGAACCACCAATTCCGTGGCCGGTGGGACGCGTGGGACACGTGGGACGAGACCCCTCCCCAACCCGGAGACCGCTCCCGGCCCGGCGCCGAGGACCAGGAGCACGCGCTGCTCCTACCGCCCCCGCACCCGGGCCGGCCAGGACACCTCCACCCAGCACCAGCCCCCGCCCGACCGGACCCGCTCCGACACCCGGGCCCCGCCCAGCACCCCCAGCCCCACCGCCCCCGCCCCGGGCGCCGTCAGCCGCTCCACCGCCAGCCCGGCCGGACCCTCCCCCAGCACGTCCAGCACATCCGCGCCGGTCTCCGGCAGCCACCCGGACACCCGGTCCGTCCCGGTCACCGCCTCCGCCAGGACCAGCACCGGGTCATCGAGACGGACCGTCCGGACCGCGCCCGTACGCGTCCCCGCGCCGGACACCCGCAGGCTCGCCGTTCCGGGCGCGCCCGGAACCGCGAGCCTGCCCGCGGCGAGCAGCCAGGCCACGACCGCCCGCCGCTCGAACACCGGCCGCACCCCGGTGCCCTGGCCCGCCACCGGGGGCGGGAACCCGGGCAGGCGCCGCCGCCAGGACGTCACCGCCACCCGCCCCACCCCCGCGATCCGGGCCACCTCCCCCAGCTCCACCAGGTCCCCACCCGGCACCACCGGCAGCAGCACGGCGAGGAGGGAACGGCGGCCCGGACCCGTCCGGCGCACCCCCCACCAGTCCACCGCAGGCCGCACCACCGGCAGCAACGCCACATCCACCGCCGAATACAGCGGGACCTCGACCACACCCCCGCACGCCCGGCCGAGATCGACGTCCACCCTGCCCACCGGCGACACCCAGCCGAGACGGACCACATGATCGAAATCCGTCCGGCGCACCCCCAGACGCACCGCCGCCTCACCCGGCCCCAGCGGCACACACCGGTCCAGCACAGCAGGCAGGTCCCGGCGCCGGGCCAGCGCGGCCACCTGATCCGGATGCACATCCGGGAACTCCCGCTCCCCGCCCAGACGCACCAGATACCCGGCGCGCACCAGATGCCCGACCGCCGCAGCCGTCACCCGAGGGCGGCGCAGCGGCACCGGCACCCCCAGCGCCTCCGTCAGCCGCTCCGCCGCCCAGCACGCCGGGACCGGCCCCCGCAACCCAGCCCGCACCCCCTCCGCATCCACCGACTCCACCACCACCCGCGACCACCGGCCCTCGCCGGCATCCGCCGCCGGGACCAGGCCCGACCCCGCCGCCCACCGCCACGCCGCCAACGACACCCTGAGCCGGACAGCCGCCCCCGCCTCGTCGAACACCTCACGCCGCTCCCCGCACACCGGAACGCACCTCCCATCGCACACCGGACGCACCCGACCACCGGGCCATGCCCGGAACATGCCGGTACATCACGGTAAGTGTCAAGTGCCGTGATTCCAGCCAGGGTTGAGAGCACACCACCAGACCCGCACCCGCGTAACGCGAGACGAAGGTTCACCCGGGAGGGTGAATCCCGGCCGCCTCCGGGCCGGGGCCCGCCGGTCCGTCCGGGCGGCCGGTGCCGGGCCGTGAGCAGCCGTCCGTCAGGGCGGGAGCCCCCGGGCGGTGCCGCCTCCGGGTCCGGGGGCGGTGTGCGGGGTCCGGGGTCCGGCCCGGCCCCCGCAGGTGAACTTCCGTCAGATGGCTTGCGCTTCCCGCCGGATGTGGGAAATACTTCCCATGTCGAAAGAGAAGAGGTTCCCGTGAGTGATGATTACCAGCTTGCCGTCATGGTCGAGCCGACCCCCGGCGCGGCACCCGCCCAGCCCCTGGCCCAGGCCCTGGACATCCGCCGCATCCCGGTCGGCCGGACGACCGCCGAGGGCGCGGCCCTGGCCGTCGCCGCACAGGCCCCCGTCCTGCGGGTCCAGCCCCACCCCGACCACGACGCGTGCGGCCACGACCGCACCCACGCCGCCTACCGCCTCACCTGGGCCGTCCCGGTCCTGTGCGAACGCGGCCACCCCCGGACACCCGCCGCCCTGCCCGGCCTGTGGCAGGAGTGCCACACCTGCGCGCTCACCGTCCTGGACCGGTCCCCCCGGCCACCCGGCCCGCACCTGACCTGGTGGGACATCAGCGACGCCACCCACCTGCGCGCCGCACCGCTGCCCCCCGCCGGCCACATCCAGCCCGCCCAGGACCAGAGCCAGGACCAGAGCCAGGACGGCACCGCCGACCGCTACGACTGGCACGGACTCGCCGGCCGCCTCACCGCCCACGGCGCGGCCCGGCCCCGGCGGAGCACCCTCACCCCCGAACAGCAGGTCGCGCTCGCCGGGGCCCACCGCCTCCTCCTCCTGGACGAACTCGCGCGCGCGGAACAGACCCTGCGGGACCGCATGTACCACGCACGCAACAGCGGCCCCGTCCGCCTGTCCGCCCTGACCGGCATCAGCCGCCGCACCGTCCCCGGATGGATCACCGCCACCGCCACCGCCGCCACCGCCCCTTCCCGCACCACCGCCTGAAAGGCCCCGCCATGAACACCCGGCAGACCGTCCGCGTCATCGCCTGCACCCGCCCCGACGAACTGTTCCGGCACTTCACCAGCCGGAGCCAGGCCCAGCCCGCCTACATCGAACTCGACCTGCGCGAGGCCAGCCTCCTGGCCGACTACGACAGCTCCGTCAGCAACGATGTCCCCCGCAGCGTCCTCCACGGCTTCGAGCGCCGCTACCCCGTCCCCGTCCTGACCGCCGCCGCCGCGAACCGGCTGATGGGCGAACTGCTGCCCCTGGCCGGACGAGTCCTCGCGGACTGGACACAGGAGTGGGACGGCGACCAGTACAGGGCCGTCCTCGGCGACGACGCCCAGGCCGCCGAGGCGGAAATCCTCGGCCGGCTCCGGCCGGGCACCGGCGACGGCGACGGCGACGGCGACCAGGGATTCCCCGCCGACGACCTCGTCGGACAGTGGGACCTCGACGCCGTCGTCAACGGCCTGGAGGCCGACGACTACGAGATCGGCCCCGGCACCACCGACGAACGGCTCCGTGAGATCGAGCGCGAGATCCTCGAACCCCTCCTCGGCCTGGACAACTACCCCGTGGTGGTCTGCCACGGCCTCCTCGCCCACCTCACCGCACTCCGCGACAACGCGGAAACCCACGAGGACTGAACGGGTTCAGCACCCGCTCAGCACCCGTTCAGCACCCGTTCAGCGTGGTCCCGGCCGCACACCGGCCGGGACCACACCACGCTCCCGCTCCGACGCACCCCGGCGCCACTCCCGGCACCCGGTCCCCCGGCACCCCGGCCGCAGCGACCCGGACGTACTCCCCCGGTACGCGGCAGCCGTACCGCACCGCGGCTCCGTCTCACCCAGCACGCACAACGCCCACCCGGCCCCGTCCAGCGCCTCGCCGAACACCGGGTCCCACAACGCCCTCCCGTACACCTGATGCACACTCACCCCCGCCTCCCCGGCCGCCACAGCCACCGGCGTCCCCCCACCGACCAGCTCAAGCACCCGCTCCCGCTGCACCCCCGTGAACCTCCCCTCCGCCAGCGCCCGCGTCCGCACCCGGCTCTCCTCCCCATGAGCCGCCACACACACCCCGCACCGGCACCCCACCCGGTACAGCGTCGCGGGCGCGAACACCTCATGGTCATACGACACCTCCACAGGCCGGCCCGCGATCCGCAGCAGCTCCCGCCCCGTCCACGTGTACCGGCGCCCGCCACCCGCCAGCGACTCCCACCGGCTCCCCGGGAACCACCCATGCCTGACCATGCCCTGCAACCCCGCCACCGCGACCCCCAGCAGCCCGGCCACCTCCCGGAGCGTGTACACCCGCCCCGCCACAACCCCCGCCACAACCCCCGCCAGCGGATGAGAAACAGAAACCACCCGAAACTCCCCTCAACCAGGAACAGACCCCGACAGAACCCAACCACCGTACCGACCCCACACCCGCGGGGAGGACACCGGACACCACCGTACCGACCCCACCCCCACACACAGACCAGCCAACAGAACGGGAACAAGGCCCGCCGCGACCGGTCGACTTGGGACGGGATCACAGGGCGGCGATCAGGAGGGCTGCGAGGAAGAGGAAGAAGGCGCGAAATGCCTGGTCAAGGGCATTCCGTCCTGTCGGTGACCTTCGCGAGCCAGGCGAGGCTGGATCGGCGTTCCGCCCACCAGTGCGATGCGGCGTCCAGGCCGAGCCCGACGGTGACGCCGACGACGGTCAGCGGCAGGTCGAGGACGATCGCGGACAGGGCCAGGAGCAGCACCTTGGTGAGGGTCAGGCCGATGACGTGGCGGGTGCAGGCGAGGCGCCCGACGCGGCTGGACTGGCCCGGGTTGCGGTCGTGCTGGCCCTTCTTGGCGCTCTGCGCCGACGTCTGGACCCAGCTTTGTCGCTGCCTTCTTGCCGTGTCTCACTTGCCGCCTCGCTTGCGTGTGGCGAGCCAAGTGGTGACGGCCGCGGCGCCGACGCCGATGATCCGGTGCAGCGCGGCGTCCAGTTCGATCCAGGCGGTGCCGGGGCCGTTGATCTCGGCGTGAGCTTCGCCTTCCTTGTCCAGGCGTACCGCCTGGCAGTGCTCGACGTAGCCGCGCTGGCCCGTCTTGTCCGCGAGCCACAGGAACAGCGCGCCGCGGTCGATCGCCGCGTGCGTCACGCCATTGATGGCTGCGCCGGCCAGGAGTGCGGAGGGTGGGACGCGGTAGCCGAAGGCCCTGGTGAGGGCGACGGCCGCGCCGGTCTGGATCGCGGTGTAGGTGGCGACGTGCAGCGCGACGGCACGGCGGCCCCGGACGGAGGCGGTCATCGTCGGCTCGCCGGTGCGGGGGGTCTTCTCCTCGCCGACAGCCACGCCGTCAAGATAGACCAGGTGCTCGCCGTAGAAGCGCTTGCACTTCGCCGTCGTCGACCCTTGTGCCCAGTGATCACAGAAAGGATGGATCTCGCCGAAGGCGGCCAACAGGCCGCCGAACAGAGCGAGTCGCTCGATGGAACGGTTCATCGGGTCACCGCCACATCCGCGACACGAGCCGAAGCGGACACGGTGGGTGCCGCGATAACGATCTGGTCCCCGACACTGTGGGCCACCCACAGTGTCGCGAACACGGCGGCGAACGTGGCGATGGTAATGGGGTTTGAGACCATGGGTCTCTCCTCTTCTCGTGTTCTGCGGGATGGAGAGCAGGGGCGGCCGGTCGCCTGGCAGTGGACGGCCGCCCCGGGTCGGTCAGCGCTCGCCGTGGACCACGGGGGTGGTGGCCCAGCCGTCGAACGCGGCGGGGTTGTCCCTGAGGACCACGCGCCGGTACTGCGCCGTACTGCGGCCGACGTCCATGGCGGTCGCCAGTTCCTGGACGGTCCCCCCGAGTTCCTCGTGGCGGCGGATCGCGGCGTCGCGGATGGCCTGGAGCCGGGGCAGGAGCCGGTGGTCGAGGCCGGTGATCATGTCGTAGGCGTCTCCGGCGCCGATCTGACGGGACGTCTCCGGGCCCCGGTAGCTCCGGCCGGTCCGCATCGCGGCCAGGGCCCACAGGGCGGTGTCGAACCAGTCGGTCAGCGTGGCGATATCGGCGGAGCCGATGGCGGCCGACTCCTCCGGGGTGAGGCTGATGGTGATGTCCGTGCCGCCGTAACGGGCGTCGGGACCGATGCGGTAGCTGAGCGACTCCATGGCGTTCTCCCTAGCTCGGGCCTGTACAGGTTTCTGCACAAAGAGAACTGTACGGAAACCTGTACAGCGACGCAAGGGCAACTCCCGGGCAGATCACGGCAGTTGGGGAATCGGTCCTGGCCGTCGCGCGTGACGGCCAGGAGGACGAGCACGACGGCTTGTCGCCCAGGAGTCAGCGGTGGACTACGGGCCGGTCGATGTCCCGGTGCGCAACGGTGACCACCAGGTCGTCCTCGCCCTGGTGGGCGGCCCGGATGTGGCCGGGGAGGGCCAGGGCGACCGCGGCGGCGCGGTGCTTGCCCCCGGCGCACGAGACGCCGACGCGGACCGGGCCGGCGGACGGTCCGGCGCGGAACGCCAGGACCTGGAGAGCGGTGGCCCGGAGCAGTTCGGGGATGCCGGGTGTGTCCAGGACCAGGCGGCTCACGGCGAGGTCACGGCCGGTCATCTCCCTCATCTGCGGGCTGACCCGGTGCGGGTCCCGGAAGTGCCGCCTGAGGTCGAGGTCGATGTGGAGACCCTCCGGTGAGGGCCCGTGCAGGTGCCCGTACGAGACGATCTCGACGTCCGGCACGGCAACAGCGGTAGCGACGGTCATGACTTCTTCTCCTCGATGTCAGCGGCGGTCCCGGCGGCAACGTCCGCGCCGGTGGAGTGCGGGTAGGGGGTGACGGCCCAGGTCTCCCAGCCGTCCGGTGGGCGCCTGGTGACGACCAGGCGGCGGGACTGCGCGGTGGACCGGGGCGTGCCGAGGGCGCGGGTGAGGTCGGCAATGGTGCCGCTGTGTTCGGCGTGGGCGCGGACCGCGGCGTCCAGGGCGCCCTGGACGCGGGGCTGGAGGTGGCCGCCGAGGGCGGCGATGCCGTCCAGGTAGTCGGAGAGGACGGGCCCGTACTCCCGCATCTCGTCCGGGGTCAGGGTCCGGCCCTGGCGGAGCCGGGAAACCGCCATCAGCAGGGCGAAGCAGTCGCGGCCGAGCTGGACGGCGTCGGCGCCGAGGAGTTCGTACTCCTCGGCGGTGAGGGTCATGCGGATGTCGAGTCCGCCGGGGTGGGTGGCGTCGCCGCCGCTCTCGAAGGTGAGGGACACGTGTGCTCCGTCAAGGGTCAGGTCGTCGTGGGCAGGGGGGCGGGGGTGGGGTTGGGGATGCCTGCGGCGGCGGAGACCTGCGCCCCGGTCAGGGTGAGATCGCCGGTGGCGAGGAGCGCCAGGGCGACGGCGGTGATTTCCTCCCACAGGTCATCGAGGGTGGCCTCGGTCGCCTCTTCGACCTCCGTCCAGGTGCATCCGTACCCGGGCGCCGCGCCCTGGAGGACGACGGTGTACCCGGCGGCGGCGAGGACGGAGACCGCGGTGTCCCGGTCGTGGGAGGCGTCGCACGAGTCCAGGGTCACCGCGGTGAGCAGGCCGGCGGCGGCGAGCTGGCGGCGGTCCGCCGCTCCCCCGGCGGCGGCCTGGACCGCGAACCCAAACTCCGACACCGGGGCGCAGTGGGCCCAGGTCGTGACCCCGGACCATCCGGACCGCCCGTCACGGGTCAGCCGGTGCACGGAGACCCGCTCGCAGCTCATCCCGATGTACATCCCGACCACCGCGTGAGCGGCCTCGTGGAAGGCCAGCCCCCGCTGGACCTGGCTGAGCGTCAGCCCGCTGGGCTTCGCGGTGGGCAGGGTGTGGTGGTCGTTGATATTGATCGCGGTCATGGAGGACCCCTCTCGATGTAACGAAGGTTCGTTACATCGAACAGTAACGAACCTTCGTCACTTTGGGAAGGGGGTGCGGCACCCCACCCCGCATCAGGTAGAAAAGACACGAGACCCGGAGCGCCGATATCGCTCCGGGCCTCGCCGTTCTGCTGGTCCGTCAGGACTCGGCATCCATCATGGTCTCCAGCCCGGTCGGCTGGTAGCCGCCGTCCAGCAGGACCACGGCCCCCTTGCGGATGTCACCGGCGGCGGTCTGCTTCAGGCCCAGGACTTCCATGATCGTGCTGAGCAGGACCGCCTCCGGGTCGCCTCCGGCAGCCAGGATCATCCGGGCCACCTGCCGCTCCGAGCGCTCACGCGGGCTCAGACGGGCGAAGTCGTCGGCCTGCTGGGCGCGTGCCTCGATCAGAGTCGTCTCGTACCGCGCCTCCGCCGCCTCCTTCGCGGCCACCGCCTTCTCCCGCTCCGCCTCCGCCTTCCTGGCCTCGGTCCGCTCCTTCACCTCGGCCTGGCGCAGAGACTCCGCCTCCGCACGCTGACGCTCCGCCTTTGACTTGACCGCCTCCGCGCGCTGACGCTCCGCCTCCGCCTCCGCCTTCTCCGCCGACGCGTTGTCCTCGGCCGCCTTGCGGCGCGCGGCGGCCGTCTGCGCCGACTCCAGCGCCTGCGTCTCCACCTGGGACTGCCGCTCCGCCGCCACACGGCGGTGCTCCGCCGCCGCCTTGGCCGCCCCCGCCTCCGACCTCGCCCCGGCCGTCACGGCCTCCGCAGTCGCAGCCGCGGACGCCTTCCTGGCCGCCTGCTCGTGCACGGCAACTTCGATGTCGGCGTCGTCCGCCAGCGCCCGCAGCCGGTCCGCCTTGACCTGCTGACGCTGGCGCTCCGCCTCCACCCGCCCTCGCTCCGCCTCCGCGTGCACCTGGTCCGCCTCCGCACGCTGGCGCTCCTCCGCCGCCGCCCTCCACTTCGCCGGGAGCGCGAGAGCCTCCTCCACGGTGTAGCCCTGGCCCGCCATCGTCATCGGCAGCATCTGCTCATCGGTCGCCTCCGCCAGGTCCCCGCCCAGCTCCTGCTTCAGCCACACCCGGTAGCCCTCCAGCGCCCTCCTGCGCTCCACCATCTCCGGGTAGCTGCGGATGACCGCCAGCCTCATCTCCCGGTACAGCCGCGGCGTCCTCCACGGCGACAGCACCCACCGGTGCAGCGGGATACGGTCGATGGCCGTACCGTCCTCCAGCCGGCAGGCATGCACGATCAGGCGCCGGACGGCCTCCACACCCACGATGAACAGCAGCGGCATCAGACCGTGCCAGAACATCCGCACAGGACCCGGCAGCGCCCCGGCCTCCGCCGCCCCAGTGGCGCCCGCAGCCGCGTTGATGAGCACGGTGGCCGCGGTCATGCCGTGGGCGGCGAACCGCAGCAGCGGCCAGGGAGTCCGACGGCGCGTCATGTACAGGTCCAGGGCGAGGAACCCGAGGATCGCCCCGTCCAGGCCGATGGGAATCCACGGCGCCAGCCACGCCGCGAACCCGGCCGCCTCCGCCTTGGCCGCGACCGTGGTGTACGAGGCCGCGAACCCGATGACGGTCACCGGGATCATGCCCAGCAGGGCCGCCACCGCCAGCAGCCGAGTGACCCTCCCGGCCACCGGGGCCGGGGCCGGGGCCGGGGCGGAGCCGGGCGCGGCCACCGTGTGCCCGGCCGGAACGCCCTCCCGTCCGGCCGGAGCACCGGAGCGCCGGACCGGAACACCGGCCGGTGTTCCCGGAGCCGGGACACCGGCCGCCGGAGTGGTGACGGACCACGGCGTCCCCGGCACGCCCGGGTCGGTGGCCGTGGTGCCCGCAGCGAGGGCCGGCCCCGGCTCGATCGTCATCGTCATGTCTGTGGTCCTTTGCTCGATCTGGTGGTGTGCCGGGCGGACCGGAGGGTCCGCCCGGCGGCCCCGGACCGGTGCGGTCCGGGGGCAGGTGTCAGTTGTCGGCGAGCAGGGCGTAGGGGAAGGGCTGATCCTCCATACGGACTCCGGCCGACCTGATCCAGTACCAGTGGAACGGGAACCGGGGAGCGCGCAGAGCCATCAGCGCGACGGCGCGGTGGTGGCCGTCTGCCACGTAGACGTCGCCGTAGCGGTCGGAGACACCCAGGACGATCGGGACGGTCAGGCCATGGCGGGGGATGGAATCCAGCAGGCCGGTCATGATCGCCGCGTCCTTCTCACGCCGGGCGAACCGCCGCTGGGCGTCGGCCCAGCGGGTGTACTCGGTGGGGCGGATCTTGTCGTCACGCAGCAGCGCGGCGGGCATCCAGCCTCGGTACGGCACGCCCCTCACCCGCCGCTCTGCGTGGCCGTGGTGCTGCGTGCGATCACGCCGCGCGTGGTGGTCGCGATGTGGGTGTGCTCCTGGCGGACCGGGCCGGTGTAGTGGTGGTGGTGCGTGGCGGGGGCCGCCCCGGCGGCCTGCCGGGCGCGGCTGATCACCCCGGCGAGGGCGACGAGGGCCGCGACGGGGGCGGCACCGGCCACGGCCAGGACGAGCGGGTCGACCTGGCCGAGGACCCACAGGACCAGGGCGGCCGAGCCGCCGGCCGGGACCGAGGCCACCCCGGCGGCGAGCATCAGCGCGGAGGCGTCCGTGGCCCGCTGCGACATCGGCGGGCGGCCGGGCTGGGCGACCGGCGGCGTCGGGCCGGTCAGGGGCAGCGGGGAGGCGTCCCGGTAAGCGACCGGCGCCGTCCCGGTGGGGGTGTAGGCGGCCTCGACGGCCGCGATCAGGGCGGCGGCCTGGTCGGCGGCGCCGGTTTCGGGGGGCTGAACCATCACTCGGATTCCTTACGGTGAGTCACTGTCAGAGGAATGTCAGGGAGGGGGATTCCTGACAGTCAGAGCGACTGTCAGGGCCTTTCAGCAGGGATTTCCGTGACTTCCCCTTAGGCCCCGGCCGGGCCTGACTGTCGGAAGTCAGGCCCGGCCGTGACTGTCAGACCGTCACGGTCCGTGACGGCTAGGCGGGGACGAGCGGGGACTGCACGATCGTGTAGGAGCCGTGGGAATCGCGGCGGATCACCCCGGCCTCCACCAGCCGCTTCAGCTCGCCCTGCATCCACGGGCGCCTCCGCCCGGCCGCGACGGTCGCCGGGATCAGGTCGGCCGGCTCGAACTCCAGCCGCTGGTGCCGCACCCAGCCGTCCAGCTCGGAGTAGAGGAGGTGGCGGGCCTCCTCGGTGGAGCAGCGGGCCCGCGCCTCGAACTCCATGCCGCCCTCGGGGTCGGCCTCGGGGACATCGCCGTCCAGGCCGATACCCGCGTAGTCGGCGTCCGGCTCGGGGTCACCGGGGATGCCGCTCATGATGTCGTCGTAGATGTCCTGGATCTCCACGGCCGTGGTCTCCTCGATGTCGGTGTCGTCGTCCATGGCGGGGTCCTCGACGGGGTCGGCGGAGCGGGCCGGAGCCGGTGCGGCCGGTGCGGGTACCGGAGCCGGGACCGGTGCGGGCGGAGCGGGCTTCCGCGTGACCGGAGCCGGGGCGGAAACGCCGGGCGCCGGGGCGGGGATGGCCACCGATCCGGGCGGAGCAGCGGCGACGGCGGCGCGCAGCGCCTCGGTCGCCGCTGCGGCCGACTTCTCGACCCCGGGCGTCAGCCGGTTGGTGCCCTTGTGGGTGCGCTGGGCGTACGCCTGCCCGAGCGCGGCAGCGGTCGCCTCGTCCAGCGGGTCGCGGTACGGGGCGGCGGCGGCCACCAGGGCCGCGAGGACGTCCCGGTCGGTGAGGGACGAGCGGGTCTCCATCGTCCACCGGTCCTGCCGGATGCCCATGCCGGTGGCGAAGCCGTAGCCGGGCCGGTCCGAGCCCCACGCGGGGACGGCCCCGGCGGCGGTGACGGAGTCCGGCAGGCAGAACCCCGCGTCGCCCGCGTCGTTGACGCCCATGCACACCGCGCCCTGGAGGTTGGCCCGGATGTCCGTGGACAGGTTTCCCCAGGTGGCGCGCTGGAGGCTGATCCCGAGCCAGATCCCGACCGAGCGGGCCTTGCGGGCGGTCTCCTCCAGCTCGGAGAAGTCCGCGACGTCCGCCGCCTCCTCGATCCAGACCATCACCGCGTTGAGAGACGACCGGGGCTCCCACTGGTCCAGGCCCTCCGCCGCGAGGACGTCACCACGGGCCTTGATCGCGGCCGGGAGCGACTTCACCAGCCGCTTGGCCTCCTTCGCGTCCTGGATGAACCAGTCGATCGCGTCGGCCAGGTGACCGACCGTCTGACGGCCCTTGGCCAGGTCGACCAGGATGACGCTCATCTTCTGCCGGGTCGCCAGGTGCGCCAGGAGGGTACGCAGCAGCTCCGACTTGCCCGCCCCGGTGACGCCCATCACCAGGACGTGCTGGAGGATCTTCGCGGCGAACGGACTGACCGTCCACAGCTCTCCGTCGGCGTACATCCCCAGCGGGATGTCCTCCGTCGGCAGCAGCCCGAACGCCGTCGGCAGCATGAACGCCACGCCGTCCTTGAGCAGGTCCGCGACCCGCAGGGAGACCGTGCCCCGCGAGGCGTCCTCCGGGTCCGGGGTGACGACCACCCCGGACGGCGGGACCTGGAGCGCGGCGGCCACCGTCGCGGCCGTCGACTGGACCGCGGCGATCGTCCCGCCGGGCCCGACCTCGATCGCCGCCCTGACGCTTCCCTTGCCAGTGCCCTTGGCGTCCTTGACGCTGACCTTCTCCCAGCCGATCGCCTGCTGGAGCTTCGCCAGCGTCCCGCCGCCGTTGGTCTCCTCGACCTCCGGGCCCCCGCCCGCACCGGCCATGAGCTGGCGGGCGTTCCACGACGCGGCCACGAGCGCGCCGCCCATCAGCCACAGGTCGAGCATCGGGCGGCCGAACGGGCCGGCGGACACGGCGCAGGTGAGCCAGCCCATCCCGGCCGCGACCGTCGCCGTCGCCTGCACCCGCCGGAACTTACTGAACTTCGTGTTCCCGCCGGACACCTTCCACGTGACGACCGACAGGCCGACCCCGCCCAGCGCGATCCCCGCCGACGCCAGGCCGGCGGACAGGGCGCCGTCGCCCCACAGCAGGTTCACCGCGCCCCCTGCGAGGGGCGGCAGCGTCGCCGCCGCGATCCACGGCGGGGTGTACGGGAGGGCCTTCGCCAGGACGTACCCGCCCACCGCCCCCCCGGCCCTCTTCCCGGCCGGGACGATCTCGCCCCTGGTCGGCTCACGGCCCGTCATCGGGTTCCCTCCTCGTACACGTCAGGGTTGTCGGCGATCTCGCAGGCCGTCGAGCAGTAGGGGAAGACGCCCGGCGCCCCGCACAGCAGGCACTCGAAGCCGTCCATCAGCTCTCCCCGATCGTGAAGGTCTTCTTCGGGGCGGCCTTGCCGGAGCGGGCCCGCTTGGCCTCCTGCTCCGGCTTGACGAAGTGCCGGTCGAACGCGGCGGCCATCTTCAGCGCGCCGACACCGAGCGCCTTCGCGGCCTCCGCGCTGACCTTCAGGTGCGCGGAGACCAGCCGGGCCTTCACCCGCGAAGAGGTGCCGAAGTGGTACCACTTGCCCTTGTAGGTGCTGAGCACCCCGTTGATCTCCTCGGCCCGCATCCCGAGGATCAGGTGCAGCTCACGCCCGAGGTGGTTGATGGCCTTCGCCAGCGCCAGGATGTCCTTGTCGGAACGGATCTCGATCCGCTCGATCGCGTAGATCATCCGGTCACCCTGGTGCCGGTCCGCCGCACCGCCGTCAGCCGGCCCCGCACCCCCGCCACCGCCGTTCCCGCCGTCCCCGTTCCCGCCGTTGCGGGTGTAGTTGACGGTCACCGGAGGGACGAACGACCCGGCCGCCGCCCCGGCGACACCGCCGACGAACGCCCCCGCCGCCGACGCGGTCCGGGTCACCCGCGACGCACCGACCCCCGACCCGGCCGGGCCGCCGTGCAGCTGCTCCGCCCCCGGACCGGAGGAGTCCACGGGCACCTGCCGGGGAGCCTGCGCCGACACCGCCCGTGCCCGGCGCACCCGCGCCCGCTCCCCCGCCGACCCGCCACGGGACCCGGGCACCCGCGCACCAGACGCGTCCGGGACTTCTTCGGCCTGCCAGTCGTACGGGCCCGATGCCATGGTGCTCATCCCTGGGTCTCCTCGTCGTTGTGAAGCGTGATCGCGCCGAACCACATCGGCGTACGGAGGTCAATCAGTTCGATGTCCGGGTCACCGGACGCCTCGACCGCGTCCGCGGCCGCCCCGATCAGCTCGTGCGCCGCCAGAAACCTCGCGGTCGCCAGCGCGGCGTAGATGTCCGTGGGGCGCATCCGCGTCACCGTCAGCAGCCGGACCGCGACACGCCCGGCCCGCGCCAGCCGCGAACCCGCGTCCACCACCCGGTCCACCAGCGCGATACGCACCTGTCCGTACGCCATCACCGGCCACCCCCCGCCGCCTGCGCCGCCAGCTCCGCCGCCAACCGCGCCGGCGGGGAGAGTTCGGAGAGCACCGTGTACTCGTCGTGGTCGGCGACCGACCAGCCGACCGGGTCACCATGGTCGGCACGGAAATCAGCGAGCGTCATGATCGTCATCTGCTGCTCCTCGGACAGAAAGGGTCTGGTCAGCGCCGGGCCCCGGTCGGGGCCCGGCGCGTAGTGCGGGGTGGAGGTCGGTGACCCGGTGGCCTGCCTCCCACGCGGCCGCCGCGGTGAGTGCGGCGGCCGCGAGGAACGCGAGGGTGACCGGGTGGTCCGGGCCGCGGGCGGCGATGGCCCGTACCGCACGCTGCTGCGCGCGGCGGGCGGCCCGTATCCGGGGGCGAGAGTCAGCCGCGGGCACTGCTCAGCAGTAGCCGCACGACAGGTCGCTGTCACCGTTGAGGCAGCCGCAGCTCGGGCAGGCCCACGAGGTCAGCGCCCTGACCAGGCGTCGCAGGGCGGTCATGCCGCCCACCCCCAGCCGGCGGCCAGTTCGTCGTCCTCGTAGCCGCGGCGGTTGTCGTCGTCGGTCATGTCGTCGATGAGGCCGCCGATCAGGTCCAGTTCCAGGTCGCCGATGAAGGCGGCGTCGGCCATGTCGACCAGGGCGCAGAGGCGGGTGTACTCAGCGAGGCCGGTCTCGGGGCCGACAGGGCCGAGGACGAGGTCGACATCGATGCCGAGGACCGCGGAGAGGCCGGTCCGGTCGACGGCGAAGAGAGTGGTGTCCGGCGGCGGCTGTGTGGCGGGGTGCAGATACGAGATGATGCTGTCCATCGTTCAACTCCTGGGTTTGAGGGGTTGTCCGTACGAGCGGCCCCGCCCGGGTGTTACAGCACCTGAGAGTTCGGGGCCGCTCCCCGTTGGCGGGGAGGTCATGCAGGTCAGGCGGTGTGGGTGATCCGGTTGGTGCAGGGGGTGCACTTGCTGCGGTCTTGCTGTGCTGAGCGGTCCCGCTGCGAGCAGCAGAAATCGCTCTGCAATCGGGTCGCCGCTGTGTGCTGCCCTCCGATGTCTTAAGTGAAGCACTATACTTAAGGAACGTCAAGCACTAGACTGCACACATCAACCCGGAGATCAGGAGGACGTGATGGAAGGCAGGAGGAAGGGCAGAGAGGGTGGATACGGGCAAATCGCCGCCCACTTCCGGGCCCTGATCAGCAGCGGGGAACTTGCGCCCGGGGATGCCCTGCCGTCGATGCGCGCAGTGTGTGAGCAGTTCGGAACGACGATCGTCACGGCGAATCGCGCGTACCGACTCCTCCAAGAGGAGGGGCTAACGACCTCGAAGTCGGGTGTGGGCACGGTCGTCCGCAGCTGGAGCCGGGTTCGTATCCCGTTCAGCGTCTACGAGTCGGCCATGGCCCCCGGCGATAAGGGCCCCTGGGAGCGCGCGACCGCAGCACAGGGGCTTGATGGCCGGATGTCGGTCCAGCCGCCGGAACGGACGATCGCACCAGCCGACATCGCACAGGCCCTTGGAGTAGAGCCCGGTGCGTCCGTAATCTTTCGGCGTCGCCGCGCCATGATCGGGGATGAGGTGATCCAGATTCAGGATGCGTGGTACCCGGTCGACATCGCGCGGACTGCTGGCCTGGACACCTCCGGGAAGATCACGGGCGGCATCTTGGCCGCGATGACTACGGTCGGCCTCCTGCCGACCGAGGCAGACCACCGAGTGACCGTCTGGGTGCCAACCAGCGAGCAGGCGACAGAGCTGTCCCTGGGCAGCCGAGTGTCTGTCCTCGTTGTCGAGCGCGTCACCCGCGACCAGGAAGGGCGTGTGCTTGAGGTAGCCCGTATCACTGGGGCGGCCGACCGCATGGAGCTGGTCTACGAGCGTCTGCCGCTCACCAGTCGAACCTCATAGCCCCGTAGGTGAGCTGGAGCGTCCCTCACGGGGCGTAGTCTCACCCGCACAGCACATGAAAATGCCCGCCGTGCTCCACCTGGGACTGCGAATCCCGGAGTGGCGGCGGGCGACCTAGCAAGGTCTCCTGCGAGTGTACCCGCGCTGACGATGATCACGCGGACACTTCGCCGGGAGGCCGGAAAGGACAGCCGTGATCACGGCTGAATACGGCCCGGGCCGGTACCGGTCCGAGGCCCGTCGCGACATCGGGTCCACCCGATCGGGGGTGGCCCGGTGAGTCTGTACCCGGAGGTACGGCGCGGCGGGAATCTGCCGTACGGGCAGGTGTGCAACCAGTGGGTGTGTGATCCGCGGTACTCAACGAACTGCCGGACGCTCTACGCCATCCTCGTGTCCTACGCCGATACCGGCGACCGGAACACCGATCGCGGCCGCCCGTACCGCAAGGCCCTGGCTGCGCAGCTCGGCGGGTCCGTATCGACGCTCGACCGGACGCTCCTCGAAGGGGAGGTCGCCGGGCTGTGGACAGTGACCGAGCGGAAGGACCGGGCGAACCCGGACCTGAACGAGGCGAATGTCTACCAGCTGCATGACGCGCCGCTGATGTACGCGGGCCGGGGCGAGTGGAGTGATCCGCTGCCCGCAGGCGTCCTGGCGGCCGATATCGCGAAGCGGCGCGTCGAGGAGCGGCGTGCGGCCAAGCGGGCCGCGGGCACAGTCCGCAGGGGTGGTGTGGCCAAGGGTGTCAGCACGAAGAAGCTGCGCGAGCAGCGCGAGAGCGGGCACACGTCGGACGGCACCTCAGACGGTGGCACGGGCGGACCGGCCACGGACAAGCCGGCCGGTCCGGAGATGTCTCAGGATCAGAGGGGTGGGGGGGGCGGGGGGGGGCCCCCCCGCCCCCCCCGGGGGGGGCCCCCCCCCGGCCCCGGCCGGGCGCGGGGGGGGGGGGGGGGCGGGAACCGGCGCACAACACACCACCCCCCCCCGCGCC